>NZ_QNRT01000002.1:550072-922900 GCF_003315245.1 Arenicella xantha
ATTTCGCACGAAGGATACTTGCCAAATCTTGAGATGAACCGCCAGAGCACAAAGCGAACCACCTTCGCGATATGCGGACGAACCACAAAGTGGCGCAACGAGGGAGTTACCATTGGTTAGCGTCAAGTCTTGTAAACCAACGCTGTCAGCGGATTCAAGTATATTAAAATGTCGTCCATCCTCGGTTGCATCAACAATGGTGTTTTGCTGACTCTCCCCAACAATTGTTAGTCGCTTATCGATGACTATGTCGTGTTCAAGATAGGTGCCGTTTCGTACGTATATTTGATCTCCAGCGCTGGCGGCAAAAACCGCACCGGCTATTGTTTGGTATTGGCATCCACTAGTGCACACTTGCAACGTGGCGGCCTCACTCTGCTGACTATAATTTGCCGCCAGCAACAGCCCTAGACTCAGTATTATTTTATTTTTCATATTGGTTTCCTTAAAGGTTGATATTCACGAAAATGTGCAGAACTTAGCGCATACAAAGGCTTGGTTCCCCACGACACTTGGGCATCCGTATGGAATGGCGGTGAGCAAAATGCACAACGCGCTCCACGATATTAAAAATGGCTACCACCGGCCTTCCGATAGGGTATTCAGGTGGATTGAATGAAAGCCACTATTGATGGACTTTGCTGCCTCCTTCGTTTGCAGCATTTTTTGCTTCACTTAGATAGCCCCACCCCTTTCGAATAAACGTCTCTACCGGCAATTAACTACAGCCTCGTAGCGGTATAAATACACGCTAGCACACGCGGATTAATGGTCGTTACGGGCCAAATGGCCAGTTTTAGCCAAGCAAGTACCCGCTCGCCTCGGAAACCAGATGCGCAAGCACCAACGTTGACTAGTCAATATTGATGAGTGCGGTTTCTCCGCCGCACTTAACCGTCAACTTCTCACATCAATCCAAACGTTGGTTTTCGTAAAACCGGCGACTAGGCTGCCGGTCGTTATGGTTGCCCAGACCTATCCTCATCTGTTCAAGCCGTGACGAGCACATTTTCCCGCAGACCAGTTAGACAATTGACGCACACAATTAATCGGGATAGCCTTGCGCTCCCGGCACATAAAATTTTGATTAAAAAAGGATTAGGAGAACGTAAATGGGAGTCCACTCTGAATGTATCAGCTCGACCGTCGCCATTGATGCGAAGCAAGTTGATAAAGCCCTCAAGACTTTAAAGAGACAAGTCTTGGACATGAGCTTTATGCGCGATATCAACATCGAGCTCTGTCACAGTCTGCCCGAGGCGCTAGATAAACTAGGTTTTGAGTGTGAACTGACTAAGACCGGTGTCAATAAGATTCAGTTTGTTGGTGGCAAGGGCGATAATTCAAGTTTGATTTGGCCAATCCTCGCGCCATATGTGAAGGAAGGCAGCGAGATCATAATGGAGCATGATGGGGAGCGTGAGATCACGATTTTTACGGACGGCGAGTGCTACACCCAGTGTGATGATGAAGAAGACTATCAAGATGAAGAGGAAGACGACGAACCTAGCGATGCTGTTTACGACTTATTAGAAAAGCTCGAGCAAGATGAACTTAACGAGCAAGACATCCGATCACACGTCACCACTCATGGTGTCGCTGGCCCAGTCGATTACAGCGGTAACTCTCTATTGATGGTGTTGCTTGAAAAGTACTGCGAGTATGACCAAGACGACACCTCCCAAGAACAAACCCTGGATTCAGAGATCAGCAATTTGGTGCAGGTGTTATTAGACGTCAAAATCGATCTCAACAAGGTGAATGATGAAAGTGAAACAGCGTTATACATTGCCTTGCGGGGAACCTATCTCGAGCTAGCAAAGACACTAATTGAGCATGGTGCCAAGTTAGCACCAAAGGGCAGCGCTAGTTTGTTTGATATGGCGGCTGAATACTTAAATCTCAATGCATTAGAATTTTTGCTCGAGCATGACGTTGATTTTTCCAAGCACGGCAAGACGACATTGATCACCGCCTGCACCGCTGATCATGACAACCCAGCCAAACTGCCATTCGTGCGCCACCTGATCGACGAGCTAAATGCCGATGTGAATGCCGCTAGTAAGAAAAAGATATATGCATGGCATGGGGAATTAAGTAAGCGAGCGACTCCATTAATAGCAGCTGCCTATGCCGATGATTTTTCACTACTCGAGCTACTTATTGATAAAGGCGCAGACACTTCTACTCCGGATGCGGCTGGCAACACAGCGCTGCATTATTGCAGTGGGCAAACATGGCCATCAGGCGATGGCTCTGTTTGTTGGCGGGCAGGCAAAGACAACCTATCGGTCGTAAAATTGTTAAGTGCTGATGCGAGCACAATTGGCGTCCGCAACAACGTCGGCAAAACACCATACATGCTTGCAAGAGAAGATAATCTACCGGCTCTCGAATGGTTCCGCGCCCAGCTAACTGCGAGTGGCCGACAAGTCCCAGTCGAACTCACTGCTGACTTAGAGGGTACCGTGTCTTATTCATCCGACACTGGGCTCGGTTATGCACTCTCATTTAAACAAGGCAAACTGCACGGTCAACAAAAGTTCTTTACTAAGAACGGCGCGCCATTTGTAGAACTCACCTACGTGGAGGGCTTAGCACATGGCGCTTACAACGCTTGGTACGAAGATGGTCAGCCAATGCTGGAAGCATCCTTACAACAAGGGAAATGGCATGACGAGGTCAAACTATTTCACCCATCTGGCTTATTGATCAAACACCTCAGCTATTTAGAGGGTAGACGCCATGGTACGCAATTTATCTTTCAGGAAGATGGAGAGCCCATGATCGAAGCACACTATAAGCAAGGTAAAAAGCACGGACGATTTAATTTCACTAAGCCCGACGGTGAAGTAGTCGTCGACGAAATATTTGTTGAGGGCGTTGCAGAAAGTAGCGCTGAAGAAACTGATACCGAAAAACCAAAGGGCTTATTGTCGGCTCTATTTGGTTCCATCTCCAAGGCCAGCGTGGCAGCCGAATTAGTTGAGGACAAGTTAGCGCCAAGTGAAAAACTATTCTTCCACGATCCAAAGAAAGTGCTCGCCATTTTCGAAAAGACGCAAGCGCAACTGTGTTGTTGATTTGTGCGAGTAACTAAGCAAGAAGTTTATCAGCATCCTCCTAGTTGAGTCTCTCGTCTGCTAAATTGCGAAAGTGAACTGCAAACCGCAGTTTACTTTTGCATATCGTACCAAATGGATACAAAGGTACTTATAGCCGCAAGCTACCTCTCCATAACTTGATCGATTGAAACAGCACATAGTGCCGCAAACACCTTTTAATCGGCAGCATTGCGACTCCCAAAACTAACTGGTAATTCGTCTAGATATGCTTAAAACCATTGCGACATACTTTTTCATTTTGTTTGCCTCAATACTAGCGACATGTGTGCTCATTGAGAGCTTATTGCGTTATACGGCGTGGTTAGATCAACTCAATAACCCACAACCATCTTATATTCCGGCGTATCTGTATGAGCAATATCAAGAGGTCGATAAAGATGGGTATGTCGATCTATTTGGCTTTCGAACAACCTTCGCGACCAACAATCTAATCGAGACACTAAAACAAACTGATGGATGTCGGGTCGTAGTATTAGGTGACAGCTTTGTTTGGGGTAGTGGTCTTTCCGTACAACAGTCGTGGCCAAGTCAACTACAAAAACTGACTCCCTGCACCGTATTCCCCTTTGGCAAACCGGGTTGGTCTAGCTATCAATATCTAAATCTATACCAAACTCATTTGCGCGAGCTTGAATTTGACTATTTAATCATTGGTATCGTAGCTAACGACCCCCACCCGCTCGGAAAGTTAGATACTCTGAACTTTTCACCAGAGTTGTATCAGCGGCACTCCGTTAAACTGATTAACCATAATGGCCAACGCCAGTACTTAGACTCACTAACATTCGACGACTATATTAACTCGGTGCTTGGAGGGTTTGCCGAAAGCAGCAAATCTAGCCAAGGTAGCATGGATCGGCCTCCGATTATTTCATGGGGCTACTATAATTGGCGAAAGCGCCTTTACGAATCAGACGTTTATACTGCTTGGGAAAACGCATTAGTAAAAACCGTCGAATCAGCCAAACACCCAACCTGCTTGCTTCTGACACCTACCAGCAATTCTGCCGATGAAATTGCGATTTTTGACCAGATCGAAACGACGCTCGCTAATCATGGTTTGAATTATCTCAACATGATGCCAAAACTCGATGCGTTGTTTGAATCAAGCATTAGACCTAGAGATGCTTGGGCAAATCCTGCTGACGGCCACCCGGGTACAAAACAAACCGCCTTATACGCGAAAGGCGCCAGTGAATTGCTGTTAGCTTGCGATTGAAATGAGCTGGCTCATCAAGATAAAGATGGGTTTAGCTTCACATTGATGCAGAAGCTGCACCCATCTAAAGCCAAATATGACCACCGAATCAAACCCTCCGTTATAACTAACACACGAGTTTGATGGCGATTATTCCTAGCTATACTGCTTGGTAATAAGAATCGGAAAATTATTTTACAATTAATACATCCAAAGCACTCATTAGCTGCATCAAAGAGGAAACAACAAAAACCTTCTTATAGAGGCAGCCAATGAAATACTTTTTTCTTATGCTGATGCTAGCGATGCAAAGCACCTTCGCATCAACTAACATCGACTCCAATCTCTTTAAAGATCTCGAACAGATGGATGCATTGTTATTTGAGCGCGATTTTTATCGAAGGTAATATGGTCGCGCTAACCATCGGTGGCGGTTGTTTAGCCCTAATTCTCAGCGTGTTCTTAGCGCAGCAAATAGATGATGACTAGTGGCGGGTTAAGCTCTCACAACCATAAACTCAATACCGAATATACCACCGCGCTCTGATTGAGCTTGTAACGTGTCGCCGCTCCTTCGACCCTTTCAATCAACACTGGTTAATTCAATTACGTCACCTAGCGCTATTAAATTCAGCGAATCTGAGCCCGAAAATTCATGATAATATCTTTGCTTAAATTAAAAACTTAAGGTCAAAGGGTTATGAAAAAGAACGACTCAATAGATAAGTCGCGGCGCGTGGTGATTAAGAGTTTAGCGGTCGGTGCTACTGGTATTACGTTCGCCAAGTTAGTGCCAGCGCAGGCTGCCGGAGAAAAAACAATTCCGGCTGTTGTGAACCTTTTAATGGACGACACTAAAGTCTGCGCTGCACTTGGAGAACCCTTAACCTTAGGCCCTACCTCACCAAACGCTGCACAAAATGTTTGTATTCCTGAAGGTGCCATTCGAGCAGTTGTTAGCCTAAATGGCGCAGGCGGCGGAAGCGCGAATGCGGCTGGCAGCTCTTTAGCTTTTAGCAGCGCACCTGGTGGTAATGGCGGTAACGTAATCGGTTCTTTAGATGTTAGCGGTATTGATGAATTAATCGTACATGTTGGCGAAGGCGGCAAACCAGATGGTACGCCCGGTGAATTTGGCGGTGGCGCGGGCGGCACTACTCCGTTTGACGACATGACTACCTTTGGTTCTGTCGCTGGCGGCGGTGGTGGCGGTTACGCCGCAGTATTCGACAGTAACGATACCGTGCTTGCTCTGGCCGGTGGCGGTGGCGGAGGCGGTGGCGGTAACGATGCGCAGAGCTCCATAGGTGGTGCTGGTGGTACAGCGACCAATAATAATGAAGAAGGTGATGGCAGCAACGGCCAAGGATTGTACTCTTACTTAGGAGGGACATTCGGCAACGGCGCGAATACGACTGGTGGCGCAGGCGCGAATGGAGGCGGCGATGGTACCGGAGGTAGCTTATTACAAGGTGGTACTGGCGGTAGCAACCTCATCACCACGGTAAACAAAGGCGGTGCCGGCGGTGGCGGTGGCGGTGGCTTAACTGGTGGTGCCGGTGGAGGCGCCGGTGGTGGTGGTGAAGGAGATGACGGCGGCGGCGGTGGTGGTGGCGGTGGCGGCCTACAAGTACTCCCGTCCGTGGCTACTTCCGACACATCAGGCGGCGGACAAGGTGGTACGGGCGCTCTAGAAGGCAGCAGCGGCAACGCAGGCCAAGCCGGCAGCGTGCAAATTACTTTTTATGATTCCGCTCCATAATATTCTGTTTCGTATAGTCGAAACAGACATAGCCGCGTTAACCAAGTCGAGCTTAGTCATTTCGAATCAAAACTGAAAGTAAGCCTGAGCAGTTACAGCTCAGGCTTTTTATTTAGCCGCTTCTGGTCTCCGACTCACACCACGCGTAAAAAAATCTAACGACCGAGTACTTGCCCGTTTAACTATCGAGCGTGAAAATCAAGCCGTTTATTTATCTCACTTAAATGCTAAAGTAATGTTGGGCTAGGCGCGGGGCATTAACTTAAAAGATTGAGCTAGAAATGAAATCGAATCCAACACATCTGTTCCTGCTAACCGCGTGTGCGCTAATATATTTATCCGGACCAGGGGTCAGCCTAGCGGCTAACTTTTACATCGATCCGATTAATGGTGATAGTGAAAACTCAGGCACTCAGGCCGCACCATGGCGAACCCTGCAGCAAGTAATAGAAGATGACTTGATAGAGTCGCACGCTTGGCGTCGCCCATATTACTCGTTTGGCGATACAGAACCTCGAAATCAAGGCGCACCGGTTAAAGCCGGCGATACCTTAATATTAATGTCTGGTTATCACGGCAAAGTTAATATTCACAAATACGTTAATACCAGCACCATCCACGTCAAAGCCGGTGCAGGTCAGACCCCAACGTTGAGCCAACTGCATTTTCAAGCCTCGGCCAATTGGTCAGTTAGCGGCTTAACGATTAGCCCAATCTATGGCGACATCGATGAAAGCTCGTTGCTCCGAATCGAATCAAATAGTTTTAACGGTCCCAGCCACAACATCACGGTGCAAGACAATGAGCTGTTCAGCGCAACCGATGTCAGCAACTGGTCAGTTGCAAACTGGCTAGAGCGACGCAAGAGCGGCATTTCGGTGGACGCAGATAATAGCCTGATCGCAAACAACACAATTCGCAACATTGCCTTTGGAATCACAGTCAGCTCTGACAACGTGACGGTACGCAATAATCGCGTAATCAATTTCTCTGGCGACGCGCTACGCGGGCTTGGTAACTACGGATTATTTGAATACAATTTTGTCGCCAATGCCTTCAAGGTTGACGGCAACCATGACGATGGTTTTCAAAGCTGGTCACGCGACGGCAAACCGGTGGTTGGTATGACCCTGCGAGGCAATGAATTTTACACCAACTACAATCATCCCAACCCTGCCCTACTATCGAATTTTCAGGGCATTGGCTGCTTCGATGGCTTCTACAATAATTGGCTTATCGAAAACAACTTGGTCGCAGTCAGCCACTGGCATGGCATTAGTGTGTATGGCGCGAACAATACACGCATCATTAATAACACGGTGGTCGATGATCCACGTCATACTGATGACCCAATGGTGCCATGGATTCGTCTGACCACGCATAAAAATAATACCCACGGCATTAACAACGTAGTGCGCAATAATATCGGCAAACTTGCCTCAACCACTCTCGGTGTTACGCTGGACCATAATTTTGATCCAGGTGTCGCTGCCGACGATCATAGTAATTACCTTAGCTACTTCCGCAGCCCGTTAAACTTCGACTATAGATTAAAGCGCACTGCCCCACCGGTTGGCGCTGGGAGTGAAATATTGGCTCCCAACATCGACATTACCGGTCGCCTGAGAAACAAACCATTCGACGTCGGTGCGTACGCATTTCAGCTAATTGTGTTGCCCTTCTTACCATTAATAATGGAAGACTGATTTTTCGCCATATATGCCACACCCGCAACAATCTGAGTAGCGAGAACTCTGAGGTTGTAGCTAACATCCGGCGCCCGTTCAGCGTTTAGTACGCGTAAAGGAATCGGGCGCGTGACTGTTTAACAGCGTTCACATCGCCAGAATGCGCTCTAGACACACATACATAAAAATTACGATAGATAATCATGATCAAACGAATTGGCAAAGCTTTACTAATCATCATTGGTGTATTTGCGCTAGCAACAACGGCACTCAACTACCTCGGAGTTGCTCTCGACGAGAAGCCTCTCGATTACACGGGTCTGTATCCAATTGCCGATGTTTCGTCAAACAACAATGGTTTTGATGATCTACAGGAATTCCTTTCTGAAGCCGATGAAGAAAGCTCAGCCGAAGTAGAAGAGGCTCTTGAAAACGCTTTCAACAAAGCCCGTACTGACGCTTTGTTAGCCCAGCACGAACACAGACTCTTACTAATCGAGCAAGCGTTAGAAAAGCCCTCGTTTAAATCTCACCCGATTGACTTCGATAGTCCCTTTCCAAACTATGGTGGCTATGGCGACCTACTAAATATCGTTTTATTAAAGGCAAGGAGCGAGCTACAAGCACAGAATTTTCCAGCCGCGATTACTCATATCGAACTAGCGGTTAAATTAACGCAACAAATAAAAACCGATCAGTCGGCGACCCTTATTACTTATCTGGTGGGCGTTAGTTATCAAGAAAAAGTTATGAATTGGTTACATCAGTTTGTTTCATCACAGCAATTGTCTGAATCGGAACTTAGTCAGCTTATGGCGGTTATCGATGTGATTCCCGATTACCATAATGATCAGTTCAACATGGTATTTAGTGGGGAGTTTGCTTACATGCAATCATTTCCAGAAGAAGTTTCGAACCCGTCAATTGGCGCTCGCATTTCAGCACTTCTCGATTCTGATTCAGACGCCAACCTATGGTGGACAGTGTGGCAAGACAATACGGCGGTAAACTTGCTGTCGATTCCAAGCTATAACTATTTTTACCAGAAAAATCGAACCAAAAACAAGCTGTACAAACACCTCCAATACTTGCAAAAACAAACTACTACAAACTACTGCACAAAAATAGACTATCAGACTATACCCTCTGGGCAGCCAAGCTTCTGGACGTCGCTAGGCATGAACGCTCTTAGTATTGTTAATCACGACACCTGGAGCACTTACATAAACCGACGCTGTTTTAGTAACTTTCACACGCAGGCAATCAAAACCATTGTTGCGCTAAAACAATACTCATTGACGTACAACAAACCGGTTAAAACGCTCGAACAACTTGTGCCAGAATATCTAGATAGCGTTCCAATCGATGCATTTACTGGCGAGCCTATTTTATACAACCGATCAGCCCAAACTCTTTACTCGAGGGGCATCGACGCAACGGCTGGCAACGGCGAGGTTGCCAACTTTGTTGCTCGGTGCTTCGCAGACATCTCCTGTAAAAACGACCCGACTATTTCAATCGAGTTTGATCAATAAGGGTAGGCATCACTGTGGCAGAGCCAAACACATACAGTGCGCTTGAAGAGAATTGTCGGAACCACCACTTTCGTCATGATAGAAGTAGCATCCACTAAGATTTTGTTTCACGTAGCAGCCCATTACATCTTCTTCACTGGCGTTTGATTTAAAGGTACCACACGAGATAGCGACTTCCCCTGCATTGCAATCCACCGATGTGTAGCCATTTGTTACGGGCGTAGCCGAACGACGGGTCAAATTGAAAGATGCTAGACCAGCCGGGCCCTGCGGGCCAGGTTCGCCTCTCGCTGCAACCAATCCCCAATGAGACGCAGCTGGGGGACGATTGCTCTCAGTAGCGTCGTGCGAAACCAATGCTAGGTAACTATTACCATCATTTGATGCCACGTCGCCCTTGCTGTAAGTTTGACCAACCAACCACTCACCGCGCCAGTTACTTTCTTCGCCACCCAGTGGAATGACCACTACTTTATTATGGGCAGAAGTCGTTCCAGACCACAGCACGGCGATTACTAAAGATACTAAAACTAGCTTATACACGCTTGGCACTCCATTGAGTAAAAGGTTAGAAACCTTGTTTTTGAACTAAGCAGGGGCAATCAAACCGAGACGATAAACACTGTTTCACTATTCGCCATGTGTTTGTCGAGACCACAAACACCTACAAGAAAATTTTAGCTAACCGGCATTGCCAAAATTTACCTAACGCTTGGCTTCGCGCAAACATTGCAGCGCATATTTTTGACCCAACTAAATTCTGTTATCCCACACGAGCGCCAACCGGTCAAAGGACCATATGGCCCTCCGCAGAGATTCTGCAACAAGCTAAAAATGTATATCTAACAAAATCACGCAGTTCTCGTGTACTAACGAGGATCAAAAGTTGAGTAGTCCATGACTCCCATGCTAAGTCCTTGGTTGCTTCGCTGGCTAGTTATTGAATTGCCTTCTAGACCTCAGTCTACTTCCTAAGCTCAGTAAAAATATATAGAGTATCCCCGCGTATGTAATGAGCCTATTGGGAACCACTTACTAGTTCATGCTGATTGATTTTGGCGGTCATTTACTGCGCACGTTATCTAACTATTTATTAGATCGACCGCAAAACAAACTGCGGTGCGGATGCTAACTTTTTAGCAACGATACTTATTGGCTTGCGAAGCGCCTGGCTGGTGCTCGGCGCCACACCAATTCGATCGGCTTCGAGTGCTGCTTTAAGTTTCTTGCGTGCATGAAACAGACGGGTCTTTACTGTGTTAGCAGGAATATCCACGATTTGAGCAATTTCAGAAGTACTATAACCATGAAAATACGCTAGTTCAGTAACAATGCGATGTGCTTCGGAAAGTTCGAGTAAGGCCGCATGTAACGATTCATTGACGTCGGCTTGCGCCTCAGTACCTTCGCCTGATATCACACTGTCGACAAGCTCGTCAGAGCTAACATGGTTATGACGACGCTCTTTACGCGAATGGGCAAGACCTGTACGGTAGGCAATACCAAATAACCAGGTCGATACTTTGGACTCACCTCGAAAACCAGCAGCCTTATTCCACACCGTTAATATCACGTCATTGTAAGCTTCTTCGACCAACGTGGTTGAAAACATCTGGCGCTGTAAAAAACGGGTAATGGGTAATTGAAATCGGTGATAGAGTTCGCTTAAAGCCGCACGATCGCGACTCGTGCCTATAAGCATAAGAAGTTTATCATCAGCGAACTCGCTATAACGCTCGCGGAGCTTGGCATGCTCTTTGACTATGCAATGAGGCATAACAGTTGTTACAACTGGTTTGTTAGTTCCCATTGGCTCTCCATAAAATTGATCGCGTGTTGTGGTGACAAAGGTAACTGCCAATACAGTAAGCATGATGTTCGCGCGCCGTATCGATAGTCGTTATCTTGTTGATTGGAATTTATCGGTAGAGCGTTGTAACGAGCGTGGTAATTTCAGGGAAAGACCACGGTATTTTTTAGAATTCAGGTGATTTAGGTTTGAATAAAGCAATATTTATTAAAACGTTGGGGTCTTTAACGCTATCTCGGGACGGTCAAGAACTGCCGCTGCCTGCGTCTAAAAAGACACGCGCCTTGTTGGCTTTTTTGGCAATAAGCGCACGCCCCCATCGGCGCGAACGTCTGTGCGAGCTATTTTGGGAAGCGCCTGATGACCCGCGTGGCGCCTTACGTTGGTCGCTGAGTAAATTGCGAGGAGTGTTAAAATCAACAACCGAGATGGGGCCAATAATAGCCGACCGAGAACGCGCGCAGCTTAATCTCGAAGGCATTGACATTGATTTCTCCACGATCAGAAAAACCCTGTTTGATCAGCATGCCGTGTTGCCCTTGGCCGAGTTAAGGAGTATCGCTGCAATGCTTGAACAGCCACTATTAGACGGGCTCGACTTGCCCAATCAACCGGGCTTTCAATCGTGGTTAGTCGCCGAGCGAGAAGATGCTCGTTTACTTAGAGTGAACGTAATGCGACGCCTTACGCTACACCCCGAAATTGAACATCAAGAAGCATGCAATTGGGCGCGTCGCTGGCTTGAGCTAGACCCGTTCAGCGACGGTGCCGCCGAAGCTCGCGTCATGACTCTGCGTCGACTTGGTCAATTGGCCGAAGCTCAACAAGTCATCGACCACTTTACGTCGTCACTTCAAAGCGCTGGGCTAACCATCAATGCCAAATTTGAAACTAGTCTGCAAGAGTATGATCGAAAAGATCAGGAAGAACCCAACCGAACATTGCTACGGCAGCAGAATATTAGCTTCTGTAAAACCGCGGATAATGTTCGGATTGCTTATGCAACCGTAGGGTCGGGACGCCCCATTGTCAAAGCGGCGAATTGGTTAAATCATTTGGAGCTTGATTGGGACAGCCCGATATGGGGCGACTTATTTCATGCACTTGCTAAAGACCGAACCTTTATTCGCTATGATGAGCGTGGCAACGGTTTATCAGATTGGGACGTAGACGAAATAAACCAAGCGGTCTTTGTCAACGACCTTGAGACCGTGGTGGATCAACTTGAACTAAAAAAGTTTCCGCTCTTAGGTATCTCACAAGGCTGTGCGGTATCGATTGAATACGCTGTACGTCATCCAGAGCGAGTGTCCGCACTGATTCTTATCTCCGGTTATGCAAGCGGCTGGCGCATCGGCGCAAGTGTCGAGGAACAAGCAAAACGTGAAGCAGTGATGACGCTAACCCAACACGGATGGGGCGGCAAAAACCCGGCCTATCGACACATCTTCACCCAAACGTTTATGCCCGACGCCAAGCCCGAAGAGCTTGACTGGTTCGACGAATTTCAACGACAAACCACGTCGCCTGAGAATGCGGTTCGGTTTCAACAAGCCTTTGCCGATATCGATGTGCGTGCGCTCCTGAGTCAAGTTAATGTACCGACCATCGTCTTCCACTCACGACATGACCAGCGGATATCCCTAGAACAAGGCCGAGAAGTAGCCAACGGCATACCGAACGCTCGCTTTGTAGCGCTTGAAAGCAACAACCATATTTTACTTGGACACGAACCCGCGTGGCAGGTAGTGATGGATGAGACTGAGCGTTTCCTCGCCGAACATAAACTCTAATTCGGAAGCGCGCCCAGATTAAGATATCTTTCAAGTCTACTAACTAAGCGCAACTCGGCATGAGGACATATTCACTTATCATGCCCTATCCAATCACTCGCATAGGCTTGCCTTTTCGACCCTATTTTTCCACTTGATTAGGAAGATTAGCACTCTTTACAAGTGTTAAAGCGACCAATCTAACGATAATCGTTATTGCAGCCCCAGAAAGATGAAATGGATCAATCGCTAAGTCTTCAGCAACCTCTAACCCTCAAGCGGCTAGCAAATGGTTTTAAATTTTTGTTTCAAAAAGTAGTCGTATCAAACTATGCTACCGCTAGACAAACGTAAGCACCAAGAATGCAAGCCTGCGAAAAATAATTATAACTATAAAAAATAAGGTAATACGGCAATGAGCTATACGATTATTATTGATTCGAGTGCGCAACTTCCAGAATCATACATAAAAGACAGACCAATCACAGTTTTACCCCTGCATATATCGCTCAATGGAAACGTTTTTTCAGACCGTATTAGTGAAAACAAACTAATAGATATTTATAACAGCGGTGAGATCACGGTCGATGCACAGATAAGTAGCGAACCCATTACCACGGGCGAGCTTATCGAGTTTATGGTTGAGAAAATAATACCGAACTATGACACAGCAATCTGCCAGACCATTGCCAAGGCACACAGCGCTACTTATGATAATTACACCAATGCGATTAACTCAATATTAATTGAGTCCCGAAGACTGCGCGCTGCGCAGGATTTACCACGCCCATTTCGCATGACCTATATGAGCACTGGCAACACCTCTACGGGGCAAGGCTTAGTCGCGGCATATGCCGACGCCCTGGTCAGCAGAGGCTATGAATTTAATAAATACAAATCACAAATCGAAAAATTTAAAGTCTTTGCTAAGTCATACACAACCATCAAGGACATGGTTTATGGTCGACACAAATCCAAACAGCGCGGCGTTAGCTCTGTGTCGTACCCAACAGCCGTGATTATGAATAAAACCGGCGTGGTGCCGATTGTCTGCAATAACAACGAGAAAATGTGGGTAATTGGGCTTCAACCTAAGTTTGAAAAAGCGGTCAATAGAATATTCAGATATGCCATCGAAAGAATCAAAGAAGGGCTGTATTTTAATACGATCATAGTCAGCATTGCCGACGATACAGGTCGGTTAGATAACTTTTCTGAATACTCAAAACTAATCAGTGTTGCACAACAAGCCGGGGTACAGGTGTTAGTAAACGTTATGACCCTGACCATCGCGTCCAACTATGGCCCCGGCTCTTTTTCGTTGGGTATTGCACCTAAGAACAGCAAAGTAGAACCGTGATTTCGATATCAGAAAACACCTAGTCTCACCAACTCAAAATATTAAACTCATCTGAACCGTGAGCACAATAAAAAGTACGCTCACCGTGCTTCATCACAAATACAAAAGGGTAACTCAAGTTATGATTAGACTACACAACTTGGCGGTCAGCGCGGTTGCGATTCTGTCTTTATTCGCGGTCAGTTCAGCCACCGCGAAGCCGCTCAGCGACGTTTCTGATTGGCAAAACCCCGAAGTGTTTCGAATTAACAAATTGCCTGCACGTAGTTTTTTTCATTCCTATAACAATGTGCAGGACTTACAACAAGAACTCGCTTGGGATACGCAGAATCACCAACTACTGAATGGTACCTGGAAATTCCATTGGGTAGAACATCCCTCGCTGCGGATACCTGAATTCTACAAGCTCGACTTCGACGACTCGAATTGGTCCAATATCGCGGTGCCAGCCAACTGGGAAATAAACGGTTATGGCATACCGTTTTACCACAGTCATCAGTGCTTTAAAGACGGCGCAATACCACCAGAACTGCCAAGCAAATACAATCCCGTCGGTAGCTATCGAAGCAAATTTGAAGTGCCCGAGAGCTGGTTAAATCAGCAAGTTATCATTCATTTCGGCGCAGTGAAGTCAGCCTTTTACCTTTGGATAAATGGTCAGAAAGTTGGTTATTCCCAAGACTCGAAAACGGCGGCTGAATTTGATATTACGCCCTTCATTCAATCGGGCAATAATCAGCTTGCGCTCCAAGTATTTCGATACTCAGACGGTTCATACTTCGAGTGCCAAGACATGTGGCGTCTCAGCGGAATCGAACGCGACGTCTATCTGTTTACCACGCCGCAAACTCATATTCGCGATTTTCATGCTAAGACAACGCTAAGCAATAATTACAAAGATGGAGTGGTTGAGTTGTCCACCGAAGTCCACAATGCATCTGAACTAATTAGCGAGGCACGGTCCTTACGTTTCATGCTTATTGACCAAGCGGGCAAATCGATTTCAAGTGAGACACTTAAGGTTCCGCGTATCAATCCGCATAGCTCAGTCACAATTGGTACTAAGAAAACTATAGCCAATGTCGCCCGCTGGAGCGCGGAACAAACAAATCTCTATACCGTGCGCCTAACACTCGATAATGCGACACAATCTGGGACCCAAATGCTTCAGCGAAAGATCGGCTTTCGATCAACAGAGCTTAAAGATGGCAACATTCTAATAAACGGAAAAGCCGTTTTGTTTAAGGGCGTTAACCGACACGAACATGACCCCATCACGGGGCATGTAGTATCACGAGAATCGATGCGCGCTGATATTAAACTAATGAAGCAGTTCAACATCAACGCGGTGCGTTTAGCGCACTATCCACACGATTCTTATTGGTACGATTTAGCTGACGAATATGGTCTTTACGTGATGGACGAGGCTAACATTGAATCGCACGGAATTGGCGCAGCGAACCAATCAGAGTATGACCCGAGCATTCATCTAGTCAATAAACCCGAATGGCGTGCTGCCTATATTGACCGCATCCAGAATATGTACGAACGTAGTAAAAATAACGCGTCGGTGGTAATGCGCTCGCTTGGAAACGAGTCGGGCGATGGGCCGAACTTAGAGGCCTCATACGATTGGTTGAAGGCACGTGACGATGCTCCAGTTATCTCTGAACAAGCACAGCTGCGTCGACATACCGACACTTACAGTCAAATGTACGCGCCAATTGAGTTACTTGAGCGCTATGCTACCGCTCAGCATGACACACGACCCGCGTTGTTAATCGAGTATGAACATGCAATGGGCAATTCACTCGGCAACTTGCAAGAATATTGGAACGCCTTCGAGAAGCACTCGGCATTGCAAGGCGGGTTTATCTGGGATTGGGTCGACCAGACCTTTGCACGATTCACTGAGACTGGACAAGCCTACTGGGCTTATGGCGGAGACCTCGAACCAGAAGGTACCAAAAACTCTGCTAGCTTTTGCGCAAATGGCCTCGTCTATGCTGACCGTCAGCCCTACCCTTACCTGTGGGAGGTGAAGAAAGTTCATCAAAATATTGCCTTCAACTGGCACGATGAAGAGCTCCAACAACTTCGAGTATCGAACAAATTCTATTTTCAAGACCTAGCTGACCTGCGACTAGATTGGGAGATAATCGCCGATGGCGTTCCGGTGGCATCCAGTCGAATATCGAAAAGTGGAATCTCCCTAAGTGCAGAGGCACAATCGAGTGAAGTAATAGAGTTACCCTATCAAATTAACTACGAGTCTGGGGTTGAATACTTTCTAAATTTGGCGGTAACCACTACTAAAAGCAAGGGCCTACTGGATGCTGGCCACAATATTGCAACCGAACAACTTGCCGTATCAGCTAGCGCTGAGCAGGTCGAAAACAACCCACCAGAAAATACCAGAGCGTTGACTATAAACGAGGGCCAAGATTCAATTCGCTTTACTGGGCCGGCATTCTCAATGAGCCTGAGTAAGGGCACAGGGCGAATTGACTCATTAACGTACGACCAACATGAACTGTTCAAAACAGCACCAAGACCAAACTTTTGGCGCGCGCCGATTGATAACGATTTTGATGTTACGCCGTATCGCGATGGCCTCGAGGTCTGGCGCAAGGTTGGCAAAACCCCACACCTGACTTCGCTGCGCGTATCTTCGACCTCTGATACACAGGCAGTTATTGATATAGAACACGCCTTACCGGAGATCGAGAGCCGTTATTTCACTCGCTATACAATCAATGGCAACGGCCATATAAAGACTGACGTGTGGTTTTACGCTGCTCCCCACAAGAAACACACAGAGCTGCCTAGAATCGGCACGCTGTTCGAGCTAGATAAGCAGTTTGAGGCAGTGCAATGGTATGGCCGTGGTCCGCATGAAAACTACTGGGACCGGCAAGCCTCCGCCCACGTCGGCCTATACAATGCCACCGTTGATGAGCTCTACACGCCTTACGTTCGCCCACAAGAAAATGGTTACAGAACCGATGTGCGCTATGTGACGTTGAGTAATAAAGACGGCTTGGGCGTAAAGTTCCGCGGCACGCCACGCATCAATTTTAACGTACAACGCTTTGATCCCGAAGACTATGACACCACTGCAGCTGATCGCTCGCGCAATACGCACCCACATGATTTAGCAACCACTGAAACACTGTTTTTGAATATTGATTATCGACAACGCGGCGTCGGTGGCACTGACTCTTGGGGCTCCCCACCACTAACGAAATACACATTGCCGTGGCTTGACTACCGATATTCATATTTTATAGAGCCTTACCACGCGATAGACAATGACTAATCATGATTGGCCTGAGGGAGGCGGGAATGACATACAGCCGCTTGGGTAACATGTATTAGGCGGCTGAAGTGAGAATCATCAGCGAAGTTGAGGCAAACTATTATCTAAGAGTATATCCGTAAACATGCTCAGTATCCCCTAGAGCGGTGACTAAAACGCTAACACCACATAAAACTATTAGCCTTTGAACTCAGTAGGTACTCGTCCAAATTGGCTCGCCTAGTACTTTAGTACAATTGTCTAACTATAGACTCTTGTCGTACACTAGCTATATGACGCAGAGAGATACTTATTAGTACCCTGTTCTCCTGCAACAACCTAGCATTTTTTTACTAGATAGTTTGATAGCTCCAACAGCGAGAGCTAACGTTAGATAGTTTATCTAGTGCTAAGTAACCGAATATAAGTTGGCAGTACTTTCTCGGGTAGATATGTCTCATGCTCTATCCCCTGAATGGCCATGAGATATGTCGATAGAAACCGACAGTACTGCCAGCTTATTCATCACTAGAAACTAAAACGAGTAGTTAAAGTCGCATCGCAACCTTGCTTGGCGGCACGATTGAGTTCGTTCCTTCCAATACCTTAAATAGACAAGCTCTAGACACACAAGCTGTGCTTTGCCCATTTTTGCTTGGTAACGCCCACCTTATAGTGTAATCTACGCAGCGTTTTGACTCAGATTTATCGCCTCTTCCTATTATGTCTTTCGCATTTAATCGCTCTTCGCTTCTGGTTCTCGCCAGTGTTTTCCTAATCGCCTGTGGAGGCGGTAATTCTGACAGTGGTGGTGGTCAGGTGCCACCCGAACCTACCGCTGAAAAAACCACCGTCATTGCCATTGGTGACAGTATTGGCAACGGCTTTGGCATTGCGACCCCGTGGCCCACCATTTTAAGTGGCAAAATTAGCCGAGAAATGGTTAATACTTCTGTCACCAATGAACGAACCGACTTTGGCGTACGCAACATCGAGATACTCGTCAATGAGCATAACCCTAGCCATGTTTTCATCTTGCTGGGCACCAATGAGGCCCTAAGAGACGAATCTATATCCAACGCAATTAGTAACTTACAAAGCATGGTTGACTTCGCGCGTTCAAGAGACGTTGTTCCAGTAGTCGGAACGCTTCCACCGATTACCGCTGATTCAGCTCAAAATCGTCGTGCAGACGAGATAAGTCGAGGTATACGACGCCTCAACAATGCGGTAGTCGCCGAGGTGCGCGGCGCACTTGGCAGTGGCGAGACGATTATCGATGGGGTACATCCAAACCAAGAAGGACAAGAAATTATAGCCAATGCCTTTGCTAGTGTATTCCCATAGCATCGACCTGCTGCGGCATAAACGGAACCACCAGACATAGAACCATTACTTAAACAGCGCATTTTTAGCGTTAGATTGATAACCGTTAGGCAGCTTTCTAAACCAGCTTTGAGTAATTGCCAACTCAGAGCTAGTTTCATGCCGAACATCTAGGCTTACTTATGCTGGCTCTCGCTTCTAAGATCCCAAATGCGAGTCGCCAGCAAAGCGATCCGCCATAAAATCCACAAACGTTCGGATTTTTTGCGCAACATACTTTGCCTGCGGATACACCACGTACAGTGACTGAGGAGTGGGTTGGAAGTCTGGTAAGGTTTGCACTAACGTGCCACTCGCCAGCTCTTGACTGACAATAAAGGTAGGAATAAGACTGATGCCAACGCCAGTGGTTAGCGCATCACGCAGAGCAAGACTGTTGTTGACAATTAGCGGTCCAGTTACGTCAACTGATTGAATCTCGCCAGCTTTGCTGAACAACCAGGTTTTTGGTGACGACGACAGACTGTAGACCAAACAACGATGCCTATGTAAGTCGATCGGCGCCTGCGGGCGTCCAAACCTTTCGAAGTACTCTGGAGCCCCACATAAAACCCGCTCTACCGATGACAAATGCCGTGAAACAAGCGTTGAGTCTTGGAGAGCGCTGCCAACACGAAGACCGACATCGAAGTCCCCTTCAATTAAATCGACAACATGATCGTCAAGCACCAGTTCGACTTCAATATCTTGATACTGAAACAGGAACTCAGAAACTAGCGGTGCCACATGCAGCAGCCCGAACGACATCGGCGCGTTTACCCGTAAGCGGCCACGCGGCTCGCAAGAATTAGACGCTGCAGTGAGATCCGCTTCCTCTAAATCTTGAAGAATGGCAACACAGCGCCGATAGTACGCATCCCCGACTTCAGTAACGCTGAGACGCCGAGTGGTTCGCACCAGAAGCTGTGCACCAAGGTGTGCTTCTAAGTCACTGACATTTTTACTAATGGCGGCATTCGATATTCCAAGTTCACGCGCGGCAGCTGAAAAACCGTTGAGCTCGACAACTCGCCTGAATACCCGCATTGCATTTAACTGATTCATTGTTAACTTTTATAGAACTATATTTCAATAAAATCAAATATTATCAACCATTCACGAACTATGTATTATTGGCACATGAATTCGATAACTACATTTTTTAGCATTGTGAGCCTCGCATCGGCAACGGCGTCGGGAATATTAGCTGGCGCGCTTTTGACCGAGGCCAACGTACTTGTTCCATATTGGCGAAAGATGAAACCAAAGGAATTCCTTGGTTTGCACCATCAAATGGGGCCGTCACTATTCCGCTTCTTCGCACCTCTTACAATTGCGGGCACCATGCTGCCGCTTATTACGCTAATTGGCGCCTATATCGTTGGCTCACAAGCCCTGTACTGGTGGGCAATATCGGCTGCACTGGGGCTGCTTATGCTAGGCATCTATTTTGCTTACTTCAAATCGGCTAATAAACGCTTTGAAACCTCCTCGATAAGCGAAGACGAATTACCGGCCGAACTCTCAAGATGGGCTTATTGGCATAATTTACGTTGCGTATTAGCGGTTGCCAGCTTAATAGCCGCACTACTCGCGATTCGAATCCAGTAGAGAAGAACCATAGCTTCAACCCGAAAACCAAACGCTTAAAGAAAATCAATTAAAAATAGGTATATACACTCATGAACTAAGCTGCCGAATTCTCCAGAATACAATTCAGTTTACGGCCGCAATAAAAAGTAGCTGAATATGAATATCCTATCGATTTGGAGTTTTTACGATGCACCGAAGCCTATGTACAAGCGCCCTACTGTTGTTGCTCAGCACAACTCAGTCGGTGGCACAAAATAAAGTTGTGGTAGTGCCATTACTGGGCGATGAAGACCAGCCGTCCACTTACCAACAAAGCGGCGACTTGAACAATGCGCTTTACGATATCTTCAGCCACAGCAGCCATCCCTTTGGCACGCCGATAGGCCCTTCGGTAATATTCAATAAACAAAGTGACGATACTGCATTAGAAGCCTTTCTGTTCAGCCATATTAGAATCCGCGGTCTCTCAGCTGAAGTAAGTGCGCCGTTTTGTCAGTTTACCCTGCTTGCCAATGGTAGTGAGCCCAGTTATTACAACCGCGCTGGACTAGACAACGACCGTAGAGAGGATGAGGTTTCACTCTGGTCGGTATATCAAAATCTACCTAAGGGCGTCTACGAGTTTCGTGTTTACGCATGGACAAACTCTATCGCACTCGACGTTGGGCTAGACCCCAACGGCTATGGCGGTCGGATAATCGTGAAAGAAACGAGATAAACCCAAAGTGCGGTTTACCATCCGCGTAAAAGATGCTCACATCAAGCTTTGAACTTTACTGCGAATATCGGCGTATCTAAAGTTCTCACATACTGCAAAACCACCAAGCTGCCTAACTTTATGGCGCGCGAAGATAGGCACACTTAACCCCGCAAGAAACCGGCAAAACAACTCTTCTGACAATTCGGAAAGAGGCGCAGCGAGTTTGTCTGTAAGGTGGCTTTGTAACGTGGATAAAGCCTGCCGTAACGATTCATCGCTGGGCCAATCTAGTTGCTGTGAATAGCTCAGCGTTGCAACTTGACCTCGACATACCGAGCAATGCCCACATTGTTGCGGAGCTTGCTGGTCATCAAAATATCGTGACAAGTTGTGGCTCAAACAAACATCCAACTCAAAGAAACGTATCAGTGCAGCAATGCG
Source organism: Arenicella xantha (assembly GCF_003315245.1). Lineage (NCBI taxonomy): Bacteria > Pseudomonadati > Pseudomonadota > Gammaproteobacteria > Arenicellales > Arenicellaceae > Arenicella > Arenicella xantha. The sequence goes on from NZ_QNRT01000002.1 coordinate 571,720, forward strand.
TTTAATCTCTTTTTGCTCTTTTTCGATGAAATACCGATACAATGTTTGGGCTAGATTAACATCCGCTAAAGCATCGGAATTGACGGCAAACACCTCGGTCATGCGTTTGCTCTCCAACTCAATGCATTGCGTTTCTTGTAAGTATTCCAGCGCCCGAATCACTCGCCCACGATCACAAGAATAGTTGCTATACAGGGCGTCGAAATCCGGTTGGCCCCATACTTTCTTCATATGTGTGTGCTTAAAAATTGCATCGATAAAGCTACGTCTCTCGCCGTCAAAGCGAGCTAGTATTTGATCACGCGATTTTATGAATTTGTAATTAATGTCTGCAAAATAGGCATACTTTGGGCGTACGACTCCCAATAACTCCAACTGTACTAACAAGGTTTTTAGCGGTAGCTGCCGTACATTACTAGCATTGGAAAGGCTCACTAACAACAACTCCCAGTTACCGTCCTGTTGCTCGCTTCGAATATTGTCTAATACAAAGTTGATCGAGGCTAACTCAGGTGTATCACCGTAGACGAAATTCTCAACAGTGTTCAAGCCATCTAAATTGGCCAAGGTGATACACCGCGAAGGCAAACCATCTCGCCCGGCTCGTCCAATTTCTTGACTGTAGTTCTCAATAGATTTAGGGAGATCATAATGCACTACGAAGCGTATATCTGATTTATCAATACCCATACCAAACGCGATGGTAGCCACCACGATTTGGATACCCCCAGCCATAAACTGCTCTTGTATCTGCTGCCGCTTTTGGTTGTCGAAGCCGGCATGGTAGGCCGCCGCATTGAGGTTATTTTGACATAAAAAATCGGCAACTTTTTCTGCCGAGTGTTGCAGCGTGACATACACAATGCCAGCACCCTGAATTGATGACGCGTACTCGAGTAGCGCGACGTTTTTGTCTGCCGTCGTTACCGGCACCACGGCCAAATCGAGATTGGGTCGATAGAACCCGGTTTGCACAATATTTTGTTCAACGATAGCAAATTTGTGCGCCATATCACGTTTGACCGCTTTGGTAGCGGTTGCCGTTAACAAGAGCACCAATGGAATATTTAAGTCATCACAATATGCCGGTAGCTTTAAGTAGTCAGGCCTAAAATTATGGCCCCATTCTGAAATACAATGCGCCTCATCAACCACTAACATGGATATCGGCACACTACCGATAAATTCGCGAAAGCGTTCATTTTTGAAACGCTCAACTGACACCATCAATATCTTCAAATCACCAGCACGCACGCGCGCCATCACCTGCTGATTTTCAGACGGGGTTAAGGTGGAATCAATGCTAGCCGCAGAAATACCTTTGCTTGCTAAAAAAGCAAGCTGATCCTTCATCAAGGCCAACAATGGCGAAACGACCAACGTAAGGTGAGGCAAATGCAAGGCGGCAAACTGATAACACAATGATTTACCTGACCCGGTTGGAAAAATCGCTAACGACGAATGACCCGCCAATAGTTGCGTAATTGTTTGCTCTTGCCCTTCGCGAAACTGATCAAAGCCGAACGTCTGTTTTAGTGCATTGTGAATATCTAGTTTCATATTTTTGGTCAAAGCAATACAGTGAATCCTTGGTTGCTTAAACACTCCTTTGTGGTTGCCGGTGAGCTGTAAACCAAGCTTGCAGCTACATTAGTCTTTTTTAGCAATGGTGATTTCTAGCGTTTCAGCGTCACCAGCAAACCATTTCTGCACATACAAAGTGCCAATTATTGGAGCCTTACCTGCTTCCGGTTGCTCTTTATAACGCACACTATTTTTGGTTTCTTTTTCTATACTAAATTTTACCGTGATTTGTGACATACAAATTCCTGCGTTTTTAGTTTACGTGATTGTTTGACTTTGGTTACATCTAAGATGCATCGACGGAGTTACCGGTAACAACATTATCCGGCTCGCATTGCCAATAAGCCATTGACGTCAAGTTCGCCGGTGTACCGAGTAAAGCTTGGGTCTTTGGCTTTAATTGCCAGAATTGACATGCGATCCGCCAACTCGTTACCCTCAACACCAACGTGACCATTCACATGCAACACCTGTACCTTGTCCTTTAGCTGTTGATGGAGGGGAAACATTTCTTTGATTAGCTCAAGGTTTTTAATCTCACCGCCATTTTTTTTCCACCCCTTTTTCTGCCAATTCACCGCCCATTGGGTAACACATTGAATGGAATACTTTGAATCACAAAGTATTGCGACAGACCTATCATGCTCAATTTCGTCTTTTGCCATGATTAATGCTTGATGCAAGGCATGCAACTCGGCCGTGTTGTTGGTGCCATTGGGGCTGTACAAACCGTACCAGAGCTCATCAACTGCGTTGTTGCGATATATCGCTATGCCCGAGCCCGCTTCTCCTGGATTGGGCTCACAACCTCCATCCGTGAAGATTTTGGTATCCAGTGACAGCGCCGCGACTTCGTCGGCAGTATAGGTTTTTACTGTCTGTCTAGACGAGCTCTTTTTGACCGGCGACCCTCCTGACTTACCTGCCCCAAAGCTTACGGCAGCTTTTGCGGCACCAGCATTGCCGGTATAAGCCGCTTCGGCTTCAGCCCGAGTTTTGAACGATTTATATTTCGCTCCAGGGAATGCGTCGACTTGCTTTTTACAGGTATTCCAATCGGTAAAAATACCTGTTTCTCTGCCCTTCCAGACCACATAAAATTTTTTTATCACAGCTGCTTCTTAATAGTTTTAATAGACCTAGTATTTTAACAAGATCATTAGGAAAGTCTTAAGGTATCTAGCTACGTATGTAGCTCGCTTTTTGAGGCTTCGACCAATTACTCCTACCATCCAAATTTTCTTCTCATATTAGAATCTGCAAGCTGCTTATGGAAAAACCACCACGAGGGATCGGCTTATTGAGTTTATCGTGTTGACACTAAACACATAGGCAATTGAAACTGAGGGTATTATTAATAGATAATTACTAATGAGCTACGCGAAACATCAAATATCACCGTCAAGATAAACATAGCCCGCTGCTTTAGCACTTTGCAGTTATTCATGTTGTAAGCTAAAACTAAAGAGTGAGCAACCAGCTCCTCAGCCGCCGCGCGCAAGCAATCACTGGTTATGATTTTATGGTACTCAATCCAGTTGTTCGCCTCACCATTATTGTCATGACTAAAGCAATGGTCAAAACTAAAATACAAAAGACTATAAAAATATCACCGATGTAAAAATAGATGGTGCGAGTGCTTCGCAGCCGAACATCTGCTATTACAGTACTCGGCTCAAATATCTCATCGGACATCGCCAAAACTCGACCATTAGAATCTATAATTTGGCTGGGGCCAGTATTTGATGATATTACCAAAGGCAACCCGTTTTCAATTGCTCTAAAAACAGAAATGTTGTTGTGCTGATATGGTGCAGGTGTGTTGCCAAACCAATTATCATTAACTATATCAATAATGATATTTGACTCCTTAGATAAGGATTTTTTAACAAAACCTGCAAATAAATTTTCCCAGCAAATAATGGGCACTGCATGAATATCACCGGCACTCATTGGAGTAGACTTAACACCGGGGGTTAAAAACATATCATTCGGCACCAACCATCTTGGCCATACAATAATGCCTTCTAAGGGTAACCTCTCTGAAAATGGCATTAATAGCATCTTGTGATAAATGGTTAGCTCCTTATCTGAATCAATCAAGATTGCTGCATTAAATTGTTCTTTAGAATCGACCTGACTGGAGTACTTATCATCCCGCATGTAACCAAGCACGATAGGTATCTGATTTCTTTTAGCAAAAGCCCGTAGTCTCGCCAGATTAATATCGTAAGCGACACCATTACCATGAAGTGTTCCTTCAGGAAAAACCAATATATCAGGTGATTCGGCAAGGCTGTCCTCAGCCATAGATAAAACCCTTTGTAGCCGGCGCGCTGGATCCACATTTTCAGCAGTTCTAACTCGTAAAAAATTCGTTTGAAAGGAAGCCACTCTGACCGGTTTACCTGTTTGATCATTGTTGAAGTAATAATCCAATGCGCCGCTTAGATAGAAAATCACAACAAACAAAGCGCTTACTCTGATTTCTCGTTTACTAAACGTTTTGTGAGCATAGAATATATAGTTAACAGCGATTATGAAAAACGCAATAACATACTCACCAAAAACAGCCGACCATTGAATTAGCCAAAGGTTTGAGGTCTGCGACTGGGCTAGTGTGTTCCATGGAAACGCCAGAAATCCCATATTCGCCATACCGTACTCAAGCAGCACCCAAACCGATGCAACACTTAGCATCTTCAAAGTTTGCGACAATTTACTCCGTAGTATCCAGCTAGTGCATGCGCCCCAAATCGACCAATATAGGGCAAAATAAACTCCAAGTAACAATCCATGTACCGGCGTAAAAACTTCGAGTTTATATATCCAAATGAAGATGATATTTTCGACAATCAAGCCTACGCACATCAGTATCGCAAAACTTTGAAATGCAGAGTGCTTTGAGCACACTATCATCAATGGAACAAACGCAATAAACGCTAAAGGCCATATCGAAGTAGGTGGAAATATCGAAGCAAGCAATATTATGGAAACAAACGCACAGAATGATGTCTTCATTGCAAACCTAAAACCCGCCCCATTTTTGCTAGATGAAATTTGCACATGCGCCTTCAAGCCGCAACCAAAGCTATTAAACCTGAATAGGTCAATTTATTATATAGGTAACAATAGCAAACCCGCATTCGACCAAATCAATGTTATATTAGACTAATTCTAGTCCCAATATAGCTAGTGCATTTCAGATCAAAAGTTGAGCATATTTAAACTATTGCTGTATAGCTGCTCGTATCTCCGCAATGACCGCAGGGTCATTCAAATCAAGTTGATTTTCCGGCAACTTAGTCGAACGATCACTAACATAACCTTGGTATGAAATTTGCCCGTTTTTCTCAACCTGCTTCAGTCTTGTGTCTGGAAATTGTGTAGAAAGAGCAATAAGCATGCGATTTTCAGCTTCAAATAGCTCTTCTTCCGAAAACTTGCCGCCATTATTGCTAGTAAATGAGATATCAACCTTACAAACACCTGCTTTGCACGTCGCTTCATTGACTTGAGTTGTAGCGATACTCTGTAATTTTGAATCCGATATTGATTCACTAATAAATGCTTGAGACTCGGCACTCCAACTAGGGTCTATATCGGACAGTTGAGAGAAATATAGATCCGTTTCTTTATCAGAGTTTAATTGATGCCTATCCAAGTACGGAGCAATTTTCATTGCTACTGAATCAGGGTCATCCATATATTGTTGAAATAACTCAGCAAGGCCAACAGTATTTGAATCGGCATCGTTATTGCCTGAGTTTGATGAATCACCCCCACTATGCTGAAGCTCGCTTACTGCCACCTTCATCGTATCCAAGTCGGACCTAATTTTGACAATCTCTTTGTATAAATCGGATAAAGTGAAATCATCTCCCCCAGAAGACTTTTCGATCGAATCACCATTTCTCGAATCACTTAAACTAATGGATTCATGAGAAGGAGGCTGATTTAATGACCAAGCAAGAATAACCGCCGAGGACAACACAACAAATAATGCGCTAATTATAGTAGTTTGTTTTGACATTGTTTTGAGCACGTAAACTGAGCAAGAAAAATTCGAGATAAGCTCGCCTGAACTTAACCAAGGTTACAAAGGTGAAGCACAATTGCCCACCAACATTCCATTTCTGAGTCATCACGAGCGATCCACGACCGTACCCAGAAATGAAATGAAGGTGAGACTTGCCTAACCGGCATTGATCCACTAAGAATCTAGCGCATCGATTATGACGAAGGAAGAGTCTGATTCGCCCAATAAGCATTGATTCCGACACCAGGATCTAAAGCGCAGGTCATGGTATAAGTACGTGTGGTAGACGCAGAACCACCAATTCCAATGTTAATACCAAAACTTAGACCAGCGCCAGAACTGAAGCTGCCTCGAGCAGTATTGGCGGCTGCAGCATCGCCATTGACAACCGTTACAACTGAAGTATCAGCGCCAGCATTTCCAGTGCTTCCAGAGCTCATTTCGCGAAAAATACAAGCGGCTTCAGCCGAACCACTCGCGTCAGCGTGAAAATATGCCTCAACACCGCCTGACTCGACGGAAGTGATCTGCAACGACGGGTCCATATCCATATACTTTGGCCCAGTAGAAATCGTGCAAGTAACAAATCTCGTATTCGGGTTAGTCGCGGGGTTTAGTACACGCGCCTGGTTCCATTGGAGTTCGAAAGCTTGATTCAAATTCGCGGCAACACAAGCATTACCATTAATTACATCATAAGCATGGACAGCCCCACCGGTAAACCCAGCACTGACTAGCGCTACAAATGAGAACAGCTTTATCATATTTTTCTTCATAATAATTAACCCGTTTTTATAGTTAACTTTGCTTAAGGTAAGCACAATATAGATGCACTTACTCATAACAAAGAGTTGAACAAGGAAAATCAGTATAACCAAAAGATTTTTTAGGTAAATCCCTCATATGGATGATTCTCTACTCATTTTTGGTGCTTACTACTCAGTTTTAACTAATTTTTGAGCAAAACTGATCTTGATTAAGGCTCAATGGCGTTGGTCATCAATCAATGAACCAACAGTATTTCACTATTCACACATTTTCAAAACTTAGCTTTTAGCGCAATACCGATATGAAGTTTTATCAGCAAAGAGATACCTAAATCACCGAAGATAAGCAGAAAATAGCGGAGAACATTATCGAGGTTTATGAGAAGACATTACGTCAGCGTGGACTTCTAGAAGAAGGCCTCAGTGTCGTTTTACATTGGTGGTGCGGCTCAGAATAATTTCGTACAAATATGAATTGACCTCATAGCCTGCGACCGTTCTGGTGACCTGGAGCGCTCGGGTTATCATTATCGCTGCCACCGTTATTATACCTTGCGTTAAGGATCGAAACTTTGATTCGGAATTTCACATATGCGAAACTCAATTCAAGAAGGCTACTTTTCACCTCTTGAAGACGCCAAAGACAAATCGCTCAGAATAAAGCATCGCCGCGATCACGACAAAATGCTTTAGAAAATTCACGTGTAGGATGTTCATATTGTTTAACTTTTTGCTGACCATACTCCCAAATAATATTGCCGCTAACAGTAAAAAAGTTTGACGCAAATGCGGTGCCGGTTAGTTGCTGACATTGTCTACAATGACATTGATAGAACGCCTTGAAGTCGTCTCTTAGTGAATACACTACACCACCACAAAGACAACCACCCTTTATCTTGTTGTGCATTTTGCTACTCCTTGAATGCCTAGCATTACCAGAAAAAATTGAGATAAATCGTGTCATTAACTCAGCCGTTTTACAAGATCAAGCGTTAGCTTACTAGCGGCAACATCAAACTTGCTAGGCTATTCATTACCCAAGAAATTATTCACATCAACTGAGAACCGACTCGCATATTGAAATAAGAATGCATGGCCTGCATCCGGATAAATCACTAGTTTACTATCAGGTATTTCGCGATGAAGTACGATTGAGTTAATCACCGGAAAGGCTAAATCGGAATCACCATTAGCGATCAAAACTGGGCGCTCAATATGTGTAAGCCGTTGGTACCAATTCCCCCGATTATCAATAAAGCCACGCGCGGCAATAGCTTGGGGCATAATTATCGAAGCGCTCGTTTTAGTCCTTACCCCACGTTCATAAAGTCTTTCAAACCTTTGTTGTGATTCAAGCGCGGCCCTTAATCCTGAATCAGTCGTGGTATAGAAAAGGTAAGCCATATCCGCTGCTGAATTCTCTGGCTTGGTAGCAATGGAGGTCCACTCATCCGGTGCAAATTGCACCTCGTCACTTCCAGCTGGTGGAGTAGTACCGGCCAGTATGAGCTTTTCTACCCGGTCAGGATGCTTAATCGCCAATACTTGTGCCGTCATTCCACCTAAAGACCAACCCAACACATTTGCCCGTTGAATTTTGAGTGCGTCCATAAAGGCAACAACAAAATCGGCGGCACCTTCAAGCGTTTCGGGAATCTGTCCTTCACTGTCTGCAACCCCAATGCTATCAAAAGTGATTACACGGTTCGAAACAGACAATGCCGTCAAAAGTTCTGGGTCCCAGTCGTTTAGACTGCCACGAAACCTCTGCAATAGCAGCAGCGGCGCCCCTGTGCCGAACGACCTGTAACTGATTTTTTCTCCATTTACCTCAACAACTTCAGTTTTAGAGTGCATCACATTATCAGTCATACCAAGTCTGTTCTTAGGAGCTATACAGCCTGATACTGTTACGCACAACATCAATGCGAAACCTAACAGGACTGTTCTCTTACAATAATCTATTGTCTTCATTTGGCCTCCGACGGCAGTAGTAATAAACAACAAGCCCATAGTATTTCAGTCGTAATGCTATTGCAATCCGCAATCGAGGTATTTATATTGCACTTGTAATATTTATTAAAAAATTTCTTTATAACTAACTATTCGAGGATTTATACGATGCCACTTTGGAACTTTTATCACCCGACAGATGCCTACAACGCAGACGATAAGCAAGCAATAGCTGAGAGCATCACTGCAATATATGCTCAATTTATGCCAAAATTTTATGTCGGCGTGGTTTTTCAACCCATTGAATCCGAGTCATTTTATATCGGAGGCGTGGCTAGAAATAATTTCATAAGAATTTGGATTGATCACATCGCCCGCGACTTTCCCGATGAACAATCAAGTGTTCGGTTTATCAATGCGGTTAACAAGGTAATTGCGCCTTGGGTTAAAGATCGAGGCTTTGACTGGGAATTTCACGTCGACGAAACCCCATTCTCGATGTGGTCAATACAAGGCCACTTCCCTCCACGCGAAGGCACCGAAGACGAAGCTCGCTGGATTGCTCAGAACAAGGCTTCTCCGCGTACACACGCATAGTTCACATCTAATCCAACACAAAAACCTTTGTATAAAAGGAAAATTTCATGACTAATTCAAATCAAAAAGGGCTCGCCATTATCACTGGTGCATCGTCCGGTATTGGCGCTATTTATGCTGATAGACTCGCAGCACAGGGGCATCCGCTACTTATTGTTGCAAGAAGGAAAGATCGTTTACAACAACTAGCAACACAACTCAAAAAGCGGTATACGGTAAATGTGGAAACACTGTCATTAGATCTAGCAAATCCAAGCGACTTGTTAACTTTAGAGACAAAACTCAAATCAGATCCAGTCGATATTTTGGTAAATAATGCCGGTAGCGGTGGCCTCGGCCCCTTATCCTCGACTACTGCAGATAAAACAGAAGCACTGGTTCGTCTAAATATAATCGCAGTCACTCGCCTTTCGCAGGCTGCTCTTGACGGTTTTCGTGATCGCGGCAAAGGCACGCTAATAAACCTTGGTTCCATTATTGCTTTTTGGCCAAGTGCCGCCGCGGCAGTTTATAGTGGCACTAAAAGCTATGTAGTCAATTTTACTCGAAGCATCGCGATGGAGTTTGAAGGCACGGATATTCGAATTCAAGTCGTGATGCCAGGCCCAGTGCGAACAGAGTTTTTTTCCTCACAAGGAATGAGCGACTCGGTGTTTCCAGACGACTACTATATCACCGCAGATGAATTAGTTGATGCCGCACTGAGCGGCCTTGAACAAGGTGAAATTGTGACCAACCCGACAATGGCTGAGCCAAAAGTATGGGAAGATATGGAAAACACACGTACTACATACTTTGCTGCTGTTAGCTCAGGAAAAGTCGCACCACGCTACTTATAGTTTTAGAATAAAGGGGCTTCCAACCAACAAACCGAAATGTATGAGATACCAGGAAACACATAAATCTGAGACACGGCGAAAGCTGATATCTCAAGCATCCATTCGTCTACGCCGTGACGGGCTTAATGCTGTTGGACTGCGAACTTTGGTCGCTGATGCAGGGGTAACCCACGGGGCATTTTATGCGCATTTCCCGTCTAAGGCTAAGCTCGTCGAAGCCGCAATAGAAGAGGCGCTAAGCCAAACCTATCAGAATCTGCTTGCCGTCGTTCAGCTCGCTGAGGCAAACGAACAATTAGAAGCATTTGTGTCGGCCTATCTAAGCCAACGGCATTGGGAGTCATTTGATAACGGTTGCATTATTGCTGCACTCGCCCCGGAAGTTAGCCGCGAGAGCCATGAGATGCGAGTAGCGCTTACCGAAGGAGCGAGACCTATTGTGTCATTATTAGCGCGCTTACTGCCTGACGGAGGAGGTTCACCAAACCGAGAAGCCCGCGCCACAACAATTTTCGCTGGTATGGTAGGAGCCCTACAATTTGCACGGTTATATGATGACGTAACAGCCGTCAACGCGATGTTGGCGGCTGCACGTGTTAATGCCCTTATTGCGGCACGTCAAGGCTGGAAGTGATCAGGTGTTCGCTTTAGGCGACAAACTCTCTGTCAAACAGATGACACTTTCGCCCTCGAGTAATATGAGCCATTAATTGATCGGCCAACATCCCATCACATTCGGTTAACGAACTCTCTATTTTATTGCTGAACTCGGCTCGAAGATGTAAATAAATCGAGCGCAAGCGCCGGTCTTTACTGCGCTTAGAATTACGCAACACTTGTATAACAGCGTCATCCAATTCTAAGTCAATTAGCTCGCCAGTATTGGCATGCCAAATTAATGCAAACTCAGACAAAAGAGCCAATGCTTTGTGAGAAAGCATGTCCTTTTTCAAGTCTCTATAACTAAATTCAATCCCCATTTTCTACGTTCCCCCGAAGTAAGATAGGCAAATTTAATCATTCGGGTAGATACCGAGCAATGGACTAAAGGCCCGTCTGCATGCTGCCATTTATTGACATGCCTAGACACGCATAGAATAAGGCCGCGCGGCCCATGTCAGACAAAAAATGTCAGCCTGTTTTTTAGCTAATTTCGTTAGAGTTACATTTATGTAAGTGCCTATAAACAACGAATTTATTGGAATAACATAAGAAGACTTCCTTTAACACTAAACAGTAGTGCAAAGTCAGTAGCACAAGGTCAGTAGCACAAGGTCAGTAGCACAAGGTCAGTAGTACAAAGTCGGGAACCAAGCTTCTTGAAATACCCCGACAACTGTCTGTTTGCGATTTGACAATGCTGCTTGAGTATCGAATGATCAAGTCTCGAAACCACACCCAAGAACTCGCCCTTGGTGAAGTCTAATTACTTAGCACCGACGCATGCGAACAAACAGTCAATACACTCATTATAGAATCGATGTCCCGGATGAATTTTCAGCTGTATTTTCTCACTTCTATTTCGCACAAAATAATTCCGAGAAAACGATTCGCCGAACGTTATTGCCTTCGTTTCAGACTATTCTGATTTTTAGCTTCAAAGCTAGAACCATCCTAGGCAGCCAGACAAGTGGGCAAATCAGCGTAGACAAATGCTTGATACTTGGTCCGATAAAACAAGCCTTTGACTATGCCCTACCAGCAAACTCAGAAATTCTAGTCGCTAACTTTAAGGACGATGCATTCTTTCGTTTCTTTGGACTCGTCGCTATTCAAGAAAATCGTCAAACCAGCCCAGATGAATTGTTAAGTGATAATTGTTTCACAGCATTGTGGCATGACCTCAATCGAATCGATTCCGCTTATAACCGCGTGGACTTTATTCTAGAGTTTTGTCGGCCATACTTAAAAACCCGCAATGAACTCGCCGCGCAATTAGTTCATGCTAAAGGGCAATCACCAGAACCAATAAACACCGTTGCCCATTCTAGCAACAAGTCACAACGCACCATTCAAACGCATTTCAAAAGGTATTTTGGCTACACCGCGAAGCAAGTCAACCGATATCAACGCTTTCTAAAAGCCATTGAATTGGTCCATCATTTAAACGATCAGGATAAATGCATCGATTGGTTCGACGTACTCTCAGAATGCGGTTACTACGACCAAAGTCACCTAATTCATGACTTCAAGCATTATCTTAATTTGAGCCCATCGCAGTACCTCAAGTTCCAGCAAACCATTTGCAACCCAGTCAGCTGAACTTCGTTTTCTTACAATCATCGATCACGCCAAGCTTCTATTCTTGAGTTAACGCAACCAACAATTTAAGCCCTAGCCATGAATCATCTAATCGTGTTCGCTCATCCTAATAACGAGAGTCTAAATTCGACATTGCTATACGCACTCGAAATGCATCTTAAACGGCAAGACCATACGGTTAAAACCCGAAATTTATACGAACTAAAATTTGACCCTGTTTTGTCATTATCCGATATGCAAGGCCAGCGAATTGGCCAGGTCGCCGAAGAAGTCGCGCTAGAGCAAGACTTTATCCGCTGGGCCGATTGCATCACGTTTATTCACCCGATTTGGTGGACCGGCTTACCAGCAATATTCAAAGGCTATATCGATCGAGTATTTAGTTATGGTTTTGCGTATTGCTACGAGGCCGGTAAGCAACATGGCCTATTGTCTGGCAAACAAGCTGTGGTCATTAATACCCACGGAAAGTCACAACCCGAATACCAAGCTATCGGTATGGATAAAGCACTAGCACTAACTAGCGATGTTGGCATTTATAATTACTGCGGTATGGCGCTCAAACGACATCTCTATTTTGATAATGCCGACCGAGCAACGCGTGACACAATAGAGCAATGGATCAATCATATCGAGTCAGTGTTTGCCTGACTGATACTTAGGAGTTGAAGCATCATTGGGGCAAGCGTCAATATACCAGCGCAGCGCTGGTTTACCGCTGCCCCGCTATTTACCCGTTCAACAATTACCCTTTCCACGGTCGAACGACTACAATGCTGTTATTCCATTTTCTATCATCGGTAGCGCTTCAAACGCTACCCATTTGCCGATGTTTAGTTTTCTAAATCAGCTGTTCTCTTCACTGTTTTTCAGCACACCGGTACCGGCCAAACTGAATCAGCAACACCGTGCTTTTCTCACCTCCACGGTCTCGTTTTACGCCGCCTTAAACGCGTCAGAGCGCCTCGAGTTCGAGTCTCGTTGTGTATCCTTTATTCAAAGCACCGTGTTTATTGGTCATCAACTAGAAGTATCAGATGAAGACAAACTGCTCGTGGCCGCTGGATCTGTAATATTGGCGTGGGGATTTCCTCAATGGCATTACGTTAAAGTCGGCACAGTTTATCTGGTCGCCACAACTATCGGTCAAGAGGTCACACAAGATAGCGGCTCAGCGATTACCGGCATGGTCGGGACCCAGCACTTATCAAATAAGCTATTTTTAAGCCAACCGGCCTTGCACCAAGGGTTCAGCAACGATCGTGATAAACGTAATGTAGCGATCCACGAATTTGCTCATCTTATCGACTTAGCCGATGGCGACATCGACGGACTTCCGCAACAACTCACCGAACATTCGTTTGCACTGCCTTGGTTAGACTTAGTCAAACAAAAAATTAGCGACATTAATCAACGTAAAAGCGACATACGAGACTATGGAGCGACCAATAATGCGGAGTTTTTTGCGGTAATTAGCGAGTATTTTTTCGAACGTCCTAAATTATTGAAACGTAAACACCCTGAAATCTATCAGGCTCTACAAAAGTTCTATCGTCAGGACCGAGCTGCTGTACAACAGACCCTTAGAATTCGTAAAAAGGCGCCCTGCCCTTGTGGTAGCGGAAAACGTTTCAAACGCTGTTGTATGCTATCAGAAACGTAGAATTCAAAAGCATCCAACAGCAGCCTTTCTCGAGGTCAACCGTCGCGCACCGATGTAAACTGACGCCGCAACATTCACTTAATATGTGATAAAAATCAGGGCGTAAATTGTCATGTGTATTAGGCAACAACCCCACACACTCAGGTTTCACAAAACACAATGCAAAGCCCCGTTGATAGCTTCCCTGAACTCTATAAATTCCTCAAAACATTCCATGACATTCCCGAGTCGCTGCTGTCAGTGGCAGGACTATCGATCAATAAAGTGTTGCTAAAAAAAGGCGAGCACCTGTTGAAGGTAGGTCAACCTTCTGGCAAGGCAGGCTTTGTGGTAAACGGCTTATGCCGACAGTATTACCTCGCTGAAGATGGCAAAGAATTCACCAAGTACTTTCAACCACCGGGGCTCGTCGCGATCGCGTTTGCAGAAGTCATCCGAGGCGTGCCAGCGCGCTGCTGCATCCAAGCGGTAACCGATACCGAATTGTACGTAATGACGCATCCTGATTTTTGGAGTTTATTCGATATAGACCTCGATACTAATATTCTCGGAAAAAAGATAGCGGAACGATTCTTTGTCGAGAAAGACCAACGCGAATACGAATTCTTGCATTTCGATGCCGCTCAACGTTATCGTGCTTTTCAGCAAAAATACGGCGAATTTGAACACCTGATACCGAAATATCAAATCGCCTCGTATATCGGTATCACAGCCGTAAGCCTTAGCCGTCTACTTACCAAACCAAGCACTGAATAGCTAGCATCTAGAGTTAACCAATCCTCTACTTAGATAGGGTATATTCGGTTTCTATATCCACCTCAAAAAATATTGATGTTTTGCAAATAATGAAGCAGGTAAAGCTGATTGAGTCCTTAGACGACTTAGACAGCGTCTGGAAAGCGTTCGTTCCACTTGCGAGAGAACTTGGGTTTGACTACGTCGTCTACACCATTTCAAATCACAATAACGATGAGTTTTTTTACTACGACAATTTTGGTCTGCATTCAGATAATGAGGCGGACTTTTATGATCCCTTCCTAGAGTTTTGCTGTCACAGCTACGACACCATGTTTACTGGATTGGAGTTCTCAGAGTTTAACGCTGGTTACAATTTACCGCCTAAGGCCATTGAACTCATAGAACTCGGCGCTAAGCTCGGTATGATTTCAGGGCTCGCTATTCCACTGCGCCTTGCTGGGTCCAATCGCTACGGCGGATTCAATTTAGGTACCGGATTAAAACGTAAAGCGCATCAGGCCTTATGTGCCGAAGTTGAGGGGGCTGCCCAGGTGGCGTGCATGTTGGTGCACCGACACATTGAAAAAATACTCGACCGAAAAAATATAATGGTTGCCCCTAACACGGTGAAGGATTCTTCCGCGAATGCAGATACTAATGGACTTGAGAATTTAACGCCGAAAGAAAACCGCGTGCTAAAAAAAATTGCCAACGGCTACTCACGAAAAAAGTGTGCTGAAGCCTTGTGCGTATCCGAAAGTACGGTTTCCACTCACATGAAGAATATCTATCGCAAGCTTGGCGTGCATAACCGAGTACAAGCGACTAAAATTATCGTTGAACACGAGTTAAGTATCAGCAATTAGCCGTTTAGCCAAGTGTGTTTATTAGAGCTTCGATGAATGGAACTGCGGTATTTAGTTTACTCTACACGCCCTGAATCGGCTGTCCAACCGGTGTTGTACCTGCCTCCAACGCGCCAAACACCTCTCATCGCGGCCTAATAACAATACATTAAGGCCCGATTCCCCTTGTACATTAATAGTGAATTTTGACTGAGCTCTAAATTGCTCCAACATGCTCTGCTTAGCGTTAGCCATCCACATATACTTCGTGAATACAATAATGATGGTAAAACTAAACGCTAGTCAGACGGCCAATAAATTTTAGCTATTGATACGATGAATTCTGAATATTTTCAGAAATGCTTCTGAGTCAATCAAAAAGATATGGGTATACTGGACGGAAGAACTATAAAACCTTAACGGCAGCTCCATTCGCTTAATAAGGTAATAATAAAAATTTTAATAAACATCAAAGGAAACTGCTAAATGACCGACCCAAAATCCTCTAGCAAACAATATCGTGCACTTGTACTGGTTTTACTCACTGTAGTTTATGGATTTAATTTTATCGATCGGCAAATAGTTGGCATTCTAGCGCCATTTATACAAAAGGATTTAGGGCTGACAAACACGCAGCTTGGCCTGTTGATTGGCCTAGCCTTCGCCGCTTTTTACACCGGTGTCGCGATTCCGATCGCCTGGCTGGCAGACCGCTATAACCGCGTTAACATACTGTCAATTTCATTAGCCATGTGGAGTGGTTTTACTGCGCTAACCGGCTTAGCAGGAAACTTTTTCCAAATCGGTATGGCACGTATGGGCGTGGGTATTGGCGAAGCCGGTGGCAGCCCACCGTCACATTCCATTATTTCGGATCTCTACGGCAAGGAAGAACGGGCTAGCGCACTCGGTGTTTACTCAATGGGTATTCCGCTTGGAATCATGTCAGCGTATTTCGCTACAGCGTTTCTGATGGGATCATCAGGTGAAGATGTCGATTGGCGACGAATTTTTGTGTTCCTTGGTTTGACTGGTGTCGCATTAGCGGTTGTTGTTCGTTTGGTGCTCCGTGAGCCAATCCGCGGCGCGATGGAATTCAAAAATCACGCAAGCATAAAGCAACCGCCGTTTAAAGAGTCTCTTAAGAGCCTACTCAAGATTCCTGCTTGGTGGGCAATGTGCTTTGGAATTGCTTTTGGTTCGTTCGTGTCATACGGATTTTCGGCCTTTCAAACGAAGTATTTGCGCCTTCTTGACCCCAGCTTCGACTTTCAAACCTTGGTCATCGTACTGGGTATTATCAACGGTACAACCTACGCCGGTGGCGCCTTTCTAGGTGCGAAAGTTGCTGACAAATGGGGCAGCAAAAATATTCGTGCCTACGGTTGGCTACCTGCGATTGCGATTGCTATCTGCCTCCCTGTCGCCATTATGGGGTTCTGGGTTTCGTCAGTATGGGTTCACTTGGGCTTTACGACCTTTTTACTGTTCTTCTTAGGCATCTACCTAGGTCCTAGCTTTGCTATCGCGCAGACTTTAGCACCGATTAATATGCGCGCTATGTCTACCGCCCTATTTTTCTTTATTCTCAATATGGTGGCATTAGGCGGTGGACCGACTTTCGCCGGCTGGTTAATAGATGTATTTAAACAAAGCAATGGTGATTTGATGTCAATGCGATACGCAATGACGGTAACTTGCTTAATGTTTATACCTTCGATTATAAGCTTTCTAATCGTTTCTAAAGTATTGCCTAAAGATTGGGATGCTGCAGAAAAAAGAAATATTAAGTTAGCCGAGGGATAAGGCCAAACGGAGGAGTCGACGCACACCAGTTGAACGTGCGTCTGGCTCCACTATTGTTTAGTGAGCGGCACACTCTTCATCTATCAAAAAAGCTTGGTGCAGATCGATGACCAAACCTTGACCGGCTAAGTCATAACAGCTCACACATTGTTCAAATAAGACCAAATAGAATCAAGCTGAGTGTCAGCCAATGATTGTGGAACGAGAACTCGTCCTTGTAAGCTCGAACTTCCTTTATCTCTCTAATGCTGCTCGCCAACTTTGGCACTACTCAGCGCTTAACAAAATTAATTAGCCGCATTCAGGTACTTACGCAAACTTAGTTCAACATTTTCCTTAATCTTCAAAACACCAGTTTTGGGAATGAAATTGATACTCAGTTTAAAGTTACTCTCATAGTATCGGTTTATGATTGTTCTAAACCGGTCTAACGATGAAATCATGGTAATCGGTGTATCTGGTAACTCTTCAGTCACAATATCCACTGCCTTGTGCTGCCCAGTTATAACATGATTGGTCTTTACCAGCTGGTCGTGAGCTTCACCACCTTTAGAATCCGGTGAATTACAATCCAATACAGCGAGTATCACGTTCTTATGCATGGACGCAGCCGTTTGTAATGACTTGATATTACTCACTTTTATAATCCGAATTCGCTTCAATTTCTGCCGCTGCGCTTCGTTAATACTCTTATCATTCATGAGCTCTTTGATCTCTGTTAACGTGAAATCAACCAACAACTCCATTTGGTCAAGGTCGTCTTCAAGGATAAGAATATTCGGATCGGTTTCAGGGCTTGGCATTTTATGAGGCGCTATTTAATCGAATTAACTAGAATGAGGACAAGCCAATTGATTAGGCCACTAGTACTAGCTAATCAGGCTGAGGTAAGCTATTCATTAAAGTACTAGATAGCTATTTATGCAAGGAATACTTTCAAATACATGAATACGAGAAAATAGCTGGTTTAGAGTATTTTTTAGTTTTACGCGGCGAATTGGCTACAAATAACCCAACTGAACGAGTAATACAAAACTCAAATTACTGGCTAGTAAACTATCAATTCTTGATAGAGTTCATTCAGTGAGCTAATCGTCAATGTTGGCTCCATACCCCAAGGGTCAAACACTGCGGCACTTGACCTTTGAACCCATACCGCTTGCATGCCGGCCGACATTGCACCAATCACATCGAATGGATTGCTTGAAACCAACCATGCACTGCTAACCGATGCCTTACTGGTAGTCAAAAAGTGCGTGTAAACATCAGGATTTGGTTTAAAAGACATCACGTCATCACAGCTGACAGTATCGAGAAATAGATCGCGAATACCCGCGTTATGCAATAATTCTTGAACCGCGTTTGTACTGCCATTGGAGAAGGCATATAGATTAACCTTAGCATTAACTAACAAAGTCAACCCGGCGCGTACATCGTTGAATGCTGGAAGGTTCCGATAGCTATCAAATAAGCGCTGTTTTTGCATCGCGGACAAGGACACGCCATGCTGCTGACACGCAAAGTCAAGCGCATGGCTGGTGCATGTGGCGAAGTCTACGTAACGTCGCATCAAACCTCGGCGAAATGAATATTCCAATTGTTTACTACGCCATGTTTCTGACAATAACCCAGCTCGGTCGCCAACCACCGCCTCCAAGCTAGCTAGCACGCCTTGGGTATCGATCAGCGTGCCATACACATCGAAGGCAATAGTGAGAGTTTGGCTAGATTGAGTCATGCTAAATTACTCCATGCTTACATCAAAGTTGTGTTGAAATGCGCTGATAGCTCCACAGTGATATAGCAATAACGGCAAAGAAAATAAGATGCAACACAAGCTTAGCATCGAAGGCAAAATTCAATGCCGGCAACGTGCTAATAGCTGGCAACGATTGAGTACCAATTAGCTTAACCAAAAAAGCATTCGCTGGCGGCGCAATCACGGTGGTAATCCAACCAAGAAACACTATTTGTAGCGTATAGGGCAATGCGTTGCGACTAATCAATAATGCGATCGCCGATGCAATTCCGTAACAAGCCGAAATGAATAGATGAACAAACCACGCGGATACTAGCGCTGTGCTTTCACTCATGGAGCCCAATTTCATATAACCTTCGGCATGGCGCTGAGTAAGCGCGGACATACCAAATAAGGGTTGTACAAAAATAAAGATAACGCCCACCAGCAACCCGATGACTACCGATGAAATTAATAATGTGATGGTTTTTTTTGTCATTTTTTGTTCATGTGCTTTGTACAATTGCGATTAGCAAAGAGAGTTACAGACCAGCAATTGATACCGAAAATTACGCACAGACTACCTATCGAGTGTCATAAACCTTGCAACAAGCTAAGCGATGCTAGCTTGTTACTTTCTCAGGGTAGACTTTCTCAGGTTAGCATGGCAATAAGCTTTAGTGCTAAGTGCAAGACGGCTGTTTCGCAACCGCCTTGCTCATTAGGTACTATTACGCGCCCCTTATAGGACAGTTAAACAACCTTATTCCACTCGTACTTTTGAAATACCGCGTCGACCGGTGTTTGCGCAAAGTGATTGGTATAGTTCGACATAATTTTCTGCGACAGGCCAAGAATGACCTCGAGTACTTGGCGCTTGGTGAAACCAGCATCTAAAAATGCCTGAACAGATGCGTCTTCAACCACACCACGATTTCTAACCACATCAAGCGTAAAATTTCGCAATTCCTCTAAACGTGCATTGGGTAATGGTGTTTCATTGCGCAAAGCTTCAGTAATGGCATCGTCCACCTTCATGCTTTTAGCGATCCCGGTATGCGCAGGAACGCAATAATGACATTCATGTTCTACGTTAATGGTTTGCCACACCACCGTAAGTTCGTCTTTATCAAAGCTTGAATTCATAAACTGCTCATGCACCGCACCATAAGCAGCAAACAAGCCTGGCGCCTCGGCCATAACGGCATGCAAGCCAGGAATTCTGCCGTTAGTCTTTTTCGACTTAGCGAGTAGCTCTTTGCTCTCGTCGGGGGCGGTTTCTTCAGTGTGTAGAGTAAAGTTAATCATAGTGTTTCCTAACAGGTATTGGGTTTGTTTATACTGATCGGTATAGACTATCTTGATTTGTACCGATAGGTCAACACAAACCTCTAACGTTTTACATCTATGCATAGCACTAATTCTTATGAAGCACTCGCATGCCCGCTCTAATAAGGGCGCATGGCATATTGAATCAATGCCTGGCCTATCGTTATTTGTACCAAACGGTATATATATGATATAAACGTGAGTGTCTAAATCCAACTAAAGACTCTGCCATGCCGTGGGAAAAATCATTTAACGAACAAGAAGTACTCGACAACGCAACGCAAGTGTTTTGGCAGAAAGGTTATGAGTCGACCTCTATCGCTGATCTGTTAGATCGAACTGGTCTTAATCGTGGCAGCCTTTACAACGCCTATGGTGGAAAGCAGGCGTTATTCATAAAAACCTTACTGAACTATGACCAGACTCGGCTTGAAATGCTGGCTGCATTAGAAGCGTTAGATGAACCAGTAAAAGCGATTACCAAATTTTTTGATGATGTTGTTTCAAGCACCTTGGCCGACACCGAACACAAGGGATGCTTTTTGTTTAACACCGCGTTGCAAATCCACGCTCATGATCGACAGGTCAATGAGATAGTCACGAATGGGATCAACCAAATAGAAGCGTTTTTTCGTCGTAGTATCGAAGTCGGTCAAGCACGCGGCGATATTCGCAAAGAACTAGATCCAGCCGAAACAGCTAAAACGCTAATAGCGTTAACCGTAGCGATTCGCGTATTAGGTCGCGGTGTGTTTAATAAATCAGCGTTACAGACTATTGCCAATCAGGCCAAGAAGATCATTCTCTAGGAATTAGCGTCAGGCGCACAATTACTGAGTCCAACGCACCGAATACTGAACGCCAAGTTGAGAACATAAACAAACAGCAATTAAAGATCGCTACCCCTTGCCGAGTATAGGTAGCAACACTCATGTGACAAGCAAGCCAGACCACCGCATTCAATCTAGCGCCACCTGAAAACGACGCCCTTGCTTTCCGACAATAGCGAGTAATGGAAAATTGGCGCCTATCTGCATATAACGGCAGGCCGTACAATTAATATTTGAATGACCTTTAAGCACATCACGGCGTACGCCAGCCACATCGATATCAAACCGCAATGTGGCTGGACTACACGTCTGAAGCATAATTAACATCGCCCCCGGCCATGCTAATTTCGACTTAGTGCTTTCATTAGCCTACCGGCATCGAACTGGTAGCAACACGCTCAATCGTGATCGGCGTTAACTAAACCCAGCAGAATCCGACAAAATTAAAAAGAGAATAACCAAAAAGATCAATCGCTTACATATAGTCTATTTGACTAATTTATTTATTGAGCTTACCATACGCGCCCCACGGAATCGATTAAGCACGGCTGCAGACTAGTTGACAACTATTCAGCCTTGCGGTTTCGGCCGTTACCCTATAAGCAATAACACCAGCTTGCTAACCGGCTTTCAGACAAGTTGCATACTCACCATTCGCTTCATTGCTGAAGCAAACAACAAGATACCCCCTACTCTATCCCATGAACCTAAATAAACTTATTAGCCTGATCTGCATCACCGCATCATGCAGTCATTTAGTACAGGCGCAATCCATTTCAGTAGAAAACCAAATCAACCGAATCGTGCCGATCGTTACCTATATGCTGCTCGCTGACTCGCCTTGCATAACCGAGTTATCCAGCGTTACAGAAAACCAATGCGTATTGATCGAGGAACACCTAAATCTAAACGGTGAAACGATAGACTTGCCGTCTAACGTCACCTTGAAATTTGCCGATGGTTCGCTCACCAATGGCAGCATTAACTTTAATGGTGGCTCGATTGATGGCGAGTTGCTAAACGCCTACTTAAATATTACTGGAACAGTCCAACTAAGCAACCCGATGGTCGAATTCGTTACTTCACGCTGGGATGTGGTTGAAGGTGAAGTCACTGATTTACGCGCCACACAAAACACCGAGGGCATGAATGAAGCTATTCAAAAAGTTCATAGCTTGGGCGGCACAACCTTGAAAATCGGCACACTTGACGCTTACTTTTACGGACGTGGCGGTTTAAATGGTCGTCACATTTATTACAGTAAAGAAGGCGCTTTGGAAAATGCCATCTTGATGCCGTCAAACTTCCACTTCATGATGAGTAAAACCACCATGCTGCGGGTACAACCATCCAATAACCCGGCCGACAGATTACTCGCAATAGTGAATGAGAGTAACGTTACGATTAGCGGTGGCAATCTGATTGGTGACCGATTCGAACACGATTATGCTTGCGTCGAAGACGTAGACGGGCTGCGACGAACAACACATGAATATGGAGCACTCATTGCCCTGTACGGTGCACACGACAGTCTAATAGACAATGTGATTATGGACAAATCAACGGGCGATGGAATATCAGCTCTTGGAACTGGTCTACGCGCGGCATCTGGCGAGTTACAAGGCAACAACCGTGAAAACTTTAGAGTCACTATTAATAAATCGACTATCAATCGGTCTCGCCGAAATAATATAAGCTTGACTGATGGTCGCACAATTATATTAACTGAAAACACCTTCAGCAACGCTGGCCATGGAGAGCAAATACCACAACGCCAATACAAAAGAGCCTTGGCGCCCGGTGAAGTGACTAAGGATCCGGTTGGCGGCCGTGGCTGCGCTTTTGAATTAGACCAGAACGGCCAAAAGATTCCCTTGTTTATCGATAATGGCGTGATCTCTGAAACGGGTACTAATCCGTATTTTTTCGCTACTCCGAATACCGCGGGCACCCTGCCTCGCTCTGGAATCGACTTAGAATCCTTTAGGGGGCGCGCAGCGGATGGCACTTTGATACAGTACGAACGAATTAGTGATGTACACCTAAGTAGAAACACATTTACCGGCAACACCACCGATTTGGTTCTGTTTTCCACAGATCATGTATACATTGATCGGAACTACTTTACCGATGGAATTAATGCCACTCAAGCAGCGGATCAAGTTTGGATCACCAATAACACCTTCATGCGTGGCGACGCTGAAACAAACCCCTATGTGCTAGCCAACCGCGCAATTTCGGTTAACTCAGTGATCAAGAAAGTTCAAGGAGTCGACACACAGTTAGTGCACGATTTTGAGATATCCGGCAACACGATCGTCGGCTATGACGCTGGCATGATTTTACGCGGCAACAATCTTGAGGTTCACCACAATTACATCAAGGATTCATTAACTGGTTTTACTTTCGAAAAGCAAGGTGAGAACATTCACCTGTACGACAACACCATCTACAGTAGAAAGAAGCTCTACAATGACCAAGGCCAAGCAACTCGATCTAGCACTGGCTACCATTTCTTCGCTGCGCCAAAAATGAAAAATGTGGTTATCGAAAATATCGAATATAACGTCGCTGGCAGCCCGCAATATTTTGATGACGGAACTGAAAAAGGCAGTACTGATATTGGTTATCGTCCTCTAGATATGGATCGATTCAATGCCGGATTACCATTCGGGCCGGAGCCGCAACTCACGATCGACAAAGCTATTTTTAAATCATCGGTCTTCGCTGGGCAGATCTACTCGTCGAATTCGCAGGGCGTGGTAATTAAGAACAGTCGAATCGGTG
Source organism: Arenicella xantha (assembly GCF_003315245.1). Lineage (NCBI taxonomy): Bacteria > Pseudomonadati > Pseudomonadota > Gammaproteobacteria > Arenicellales > Arenicellaceae > Arenicella > Arenicella xantha. Next base: position 595,497 of record NZ_QNRT01000002.1, read on the forward strand.
ACAATATTGAAAACAAATTCATCAACGGGTCGACCGTCACCTTGGAAAATAATACCGGACTAGATTAACCACCGCTGTCGCTTAGCGAAAAATTCTAAATTTATCGCTAAGCAAATTTCCATCACCAACTAACGGCGCCTGTGCATTTTCACGGCGTCGTTAGTCTATCGAGTTTCCACTTTCACCGAATTCGCTATATGACAGCCCGTATAACTGCCCATTCGTAGACATCAACCCATCATAATTTGACGGCAAGGAACCAAAGGCTGACCCAGCTGCGATGCGACTAGGTCAGTCTTAAAACGCGATGCTCATGTAGCAATGCAACCGAACATTTGCTAGATCAAATCAATTAGTACCTACGAATAATATATCCCTAAGAGCAAACTAATTTGGTACGTCAAATGTCGTCCGTATTCCCCTTCTCTTTACTCTAGCCCAATAACCTCCCACGCTAATTACCGGTTCACCTAACATCGAAAATTTGGAGACTAGCCAGTCAAGAACATTTTGACAATAAAGATTGACATACGACAAGCACTGTATAAACATACAGCCTTCAATAATCACACAAAGAGGCTAAGCATCATGATTGGTTACGTAACACTGGGCACTAACGACTTTCCACGAGCGGTTGGATTTTACGATAGCTTATTCGGTTCGTTAGGAATTAAGCGCTTCATGGAAGAGGAAAATTATTTCGTTGCTTGGGCAGCAGCGCCGGACCAACCCTCCGTGGCGGTATCGGTTCCGTTCAACAAAGAAGCGGCTAGCGTCGGTAACGGCACGATGGTCGCCTTGGTAATGGACTCCCCAGAAAAAGTGGATGCGCTATACAACAAGGCAATGGAGCTGGGCGCAACAGACGAAGGACAACCCGGCTTTCGACCGACCGACGCGACGAGTGGCTTTTATGCTGGATACTTCCGAGACTTAGACGGTAATAAACTGAATGCTTTTTGCATCGTTGAGGGGTAAACCTTGGCTGCAAGCCGAATCTGAGTAATTAACAGATTCGGCTTTCAAACCTTCCCAGGAATATCAACACTTACTGACCAGGAATTAACCCACCACTGTGTTCGAAGGTATTTCCTGAAACAATCTTGTCGCTACTATTAATTAGAATATGGCCGAATCTAACTTCTTTATCGTCATTTTCATCCGCGTTAATACGGCCAAATTTATTATCGCGCACTACAATATCAGTCATGCCTTCGCCAATAGGCAAACTCCAATTACCACCGATCAGCCAATTATTCTCGATAACGATTCCATCGATACCGCTATCGGGAGCATCGTCGTGTTGGTGTAGAAAAATTGTAGCATTGGATTTATAGGGATCTACCAGTTCATTTACCGCCATATCAAAAAAGTTATTGCGATAAACGTGATTTTCCCAACGGCCGGAAGTAATGGTACCTTGCACACCATCAGCATGCGCTCCGCTCTTTGCGCCTAAATCATATACCCAACAGTTTTCCATAGTAAAATTACTGCCCTGTACCTTAACCCCATCACCACCACTTTCGTGAATTTCTAATCGACGCAAAGTTACGCCGTTTCGGACAATCACCGGGGCACTGGTATTGTTTCGCCCACCTTTAATTTCACCATCCTCAATCAGGACATTTTCTACCCCATCATAGTTAGTTTGCAATAAATACAAACCATCTGCTGACACTCGAAAATTTCGAACGATGACATTAGGCGCTTCAATTTTAAGTGATCCAGCGATGTCTAGATTTTCGACGATAAATGGGTCTTCAACCGTACCAGCACCACCACCAGCCCAATTCGCACGCACCCTCACACTACCGCTAGCCACCAGCAGGCTTTCATTCGTCGGCCCAGTATTTTGCGGCCCTGGTTTATCTGATGGAGTTGGGACCGGTGGCGTAACCGGATCGGTTGGCTCAGCGGTGGTATCGCTATTCAGCACCAGGTCAATGACTGGTGGAATAGTGGAAGCCTGAGCCGACAAAATTGCAGTAAACAATAGTGGAAATAGAAGTGGTTTTATTATCGCAGACGCTCTCATTTATAGCACTTAAGTATTTGATAATTATAGATCGATGGCATTCTACACAACAATTAGTGATAGCGCTGATTTACGATTCTTCAACCTGCAGAATATACCTATTGTGAGTTCAGTCACGAAAAACAAACCGACAAGGATCAAACACTAAATTCCTATAATATTACCAAGCGCCGACTCGCTAAGTGGCCATTCTGCCCGTTGCGCTTAGCCGATTGAGTAGCGTAAATTGCCGTCAAACAAAGTACTTCATGCCCTTATTCCAAACCCAATCAAACAGGCAATTTCGTATGAGAAAATATTTTCCGCAACTACTTATGGCTTCTTTCGCGCTACTTATTTCAGTACAACACAATACCGTTTTGGCACAGTCTCAAGCGCCGAAAGTTGTGGTGATACCGTTAGGCAGTGAATCCAAAACTATTCATGAGCCCGGCGTTGCACAGAGTCTAAATTTTTCGAATACCGCCCTAGAGACAAACACCACAACACTCGACGAAGTGCAGCTAAACGCACCAGCTGCGGGTTATGCCCAAGTTATGGCTACTTTTACCGTACTCATCTTCCATGTATCAGGAGGATTCGACACTCTGGCCTACTTTAACCTTCAAGAATCTCAAGGCAATGTCGCCACCGGGGTTGCATGGATCGAGAGTGTTGACGCAAACGCCCCGACAGGACTGTATCGACGCATTGTTACGGTACAGAAGATATTGGAGATTGACGAGGCCGGCCCTATAACTTATTACCTAACCGGTCAGAAAGGCAACGGTGGTGGCGATGTGCGTTTTGATCAAGTGTATTTGTCGGCTATCTATTTTGCTAAAACGTATGGAGCCAGCACTGAATAAACTAAAGGCATATACCTAAACCGCATTAGCATATTCTAAACAATTACTGCGCCCCACGTATCATTCTGGCTATGGGGCCGCGGCCCATATAGGTCTATAATTTGTGCAGCAGCAATACGCTTTAAGCTTGATCGAATCACCTAGTGATCTTAAACCCTAGATTTGCTGGCTTGATATTCGTCATAGGTTCCGTCATAAACGATCATATTTTTGTCTTTGATTTCAACGATGCGATCAGCGAGTGTGGAAACAAACTCTCGGTCATGGCTAACAAAGATCAGGGTGCCTTCATACACTTTTAGCGCATTATTTAGCGCTTCGATTGCTTCCATGTCCATATGATTAGTCGGCTCATCCAGAATTAACACATTGCTGTCTTGCATCATTAGCTTACCAAACAACAAGCGATTCTTTTCACCACCAGAGCAGACCTTAGCTTTCTTGTTGAAGTCGTCTTCAGTAAACAGCAAATTCCCTAACAAGCCTCGAACCTTAAGATCATCGTGTTTAGGTGTGCGCCATTGCATCATCCAATCAAACAAAGTCATGTCATTATCAAAGTCACGGGTATTGTCTTGTGGACAATATCCGATGACCGCATTTTCAGACCACTTATAACTACCGCTATTCGGTTTAAGTTGATCCATAAGACACTTAAGAAACGTGGTTTTACCTGAACCATTCTCACCTAATATAGCTAGCCGCGATCCGGCTTCAAGGAAAAAATCATTGCTGGTGAATAAGGTATCGCCATTAAACCCATGCGAGAGTGTTTCTAACACTAAGGCATTACGATGCAATTTTTTATGCTGCTTAAATTTAAGTTTCGGAGTCATTCGACTCGAAGACTTAACTTCGTCTAGCTTAATTTTGTCGAGTTTTTTAGCGCGTGAACTTGCTTGTTTGGCCTTGGAGGCATTCGCACCAAAGCGATTAACAAAGTCCTGTAATTCTTCAATTTCAGCACTTTTACGTGTATTACCCGCTAACAGCTGCTCGCGGATTAGGCTTGATGCAGCTTGGAAGTACTCATAATTACCCGGATAAATGCGCAGTTCCCCGTAGTCGATATCGGCCATATGCGTACACACAGAGTTCAGAAAGTGCCTATCGTGCGAGATAATAACCATCGTGCAAGTACGCTTATTTAGTTCAATACTTAACCAGTTAATTGTATCGATATCGAGGTTATTAGTCGGTTCATCGAGTAGCAGAATGTCTGGGTTAGCGAATAACGCTTGGGCCAACAGCACTCGCAATTTGCGGCCCGGAGCAACCTCACTCATTAGACCAAAATGTAATGACTCCTCAATGCCCGCGTTCAGTAAAATATCTCCCGCTCGACTCTCTGCGCTATAACCATCCATCTCGGCAAACTCGGCTTCAAGATTACCCACCTTCATACCATCAGCTTCAGACATTTCTGGCAAGCTGTAGATACGATCGCGCTCTGCTTTAACTTTCCACAACTCCTTGTCCCCCATGATCACCGCATCAATGACACTATATTGCTCAAAAGCAAATTGATCTTGACTCAAGGTCCCGAGTTTATCGCCAGGCGTAATCGATACGTTACCAGAGCTAGGCTCTAATTCACCGCTCATGATTTTCATCAACGTTGACTTACCACAGCCATTCGCGCCGATTAATCCATACCGGTTACCTTTGTCGAATTTAGCCGATATATTTTCAAATAATGGCTCGGCGCCAAATTGCATAGTGATGTTTGCAGTGGAGATCAAAACAGAGTCCGGAAGGGGATAAGAAATAAGGCTGCGGAGTCTACAGACTTATTGTTTTTGAGTATATGGCATCGCAGGCGCAAATCGCAATTATGACCTGCGCTTGCCCTGCATGCACTTACATTGTTAGCCGCAATAAGGCATTGCCACGCGGATTAAACCGAACAATTCGTGATTGATGACGGCTGGTTCAAGTCGAACCTATGGCAAAAACCACGATGATTACGCTACTTACGCAACGCTGAATAATGACTAACGCCGATTCATGTTTTCGCCACCAACATTAACTTAATTTCATAATCGAAATATTCTGAAACTAAAAAACCTTCTTCTGCATCTAAACCATAGTCGGCGCTTCTAAAACACAAAAGAAATGCGCCATGAGTAAGCAAAGCCGCTAACTCAAACAAAAACTTAATGCCTAAGAGAGTAGTACTAATGACAGAGCACGCTGTTGCGCTTTTTGCCGCCGAAGAATCCTGGCACTCGATCCTTGAATCTCCTGCCTATTTCTTACATCGAATAGATCTGCAAAACCAGTCATTTGAGTTTATACACACAAATCGTGAAACGCTTAATTCCAATTCGTTTCTTGACGGCCGCACACCCCTTTCGCACACCGATAAATCTTACATACTGCCTATTAAAGACTCTTTGGAGTGGTACAACAAATCAATAGTGCCCTCTCATGTGAATCGGTTCATTTTTCATATGTCATTTTGCGGTTCGACATTAGTCGCGCGCGCGCTCGATAAACCCGGCACCGCAATCGGCTATAAAGAACCTCAAATTCTGTTGGAGCTGGCTGAGATCAAAGCGGCGAACATCGATTGGTTTCGCAATAAAGTGCAATGGCAAACATTAGTCGGGTTCGTCTTATCGCAACTGAATAAGCAATGGTCGCCTGGTGAGTCAGTAGTAATCAAGCCATCTAACTGGGCCAACTCAATGTTACCGCAGTTAATCGAAGATGGCGGTTTCTCTCGGGCGTTGTTCTTAAGTACATCACCGATCGATTTTCTGATATCGGTATTTCGTGGCGGCGGTGAACGGATCCAATTCACCTACTCCGTTCTAAAGCACCTTCTAACGGCTTTTCCAGAATTTACAAAAATAGTAGCCAACGTAGAATCGCAAAAACTCACTACCGTAGAAATGTTTGCCCGCTTATCGCTTATTCTGCATGCCATTCAATGCAAAGCATTTGAGCGGGCAAAAGCCAACAGCCATTTGAAAACTCACGCAGAGTGCAGCTACCAAGACCTACAGAAAAATCCGGCCACTTGCTTAGAACTAGCCGCGACTACACTCGACCTCAATTTCACCATGGAGCAACTGAATCATTCAATCAATAACACGTTTTCGCAGCATGCCAAGATCACTCAAAGAAACTATAATACCCAAGACGCACAACACGTAGATCAGCAGGTTCTCGCGGTTTATGGCGACACATTTTCGCGCACTTTTACTTGGGCGGAAAAAAACCTTATCCCTTCGGACTTCTTCTAAGCATGAGCACAATGATAAAAATGGCCAAGCTCAACAGCTTGCAGCAAATCAGCCAGACCTATCAACGCAGCTCTCGCGTACAAATAGTTGATTTTTTGGAATCAGAGAGTGCGCAACATATCTATGATGCACTGAAATCACAAACGCAGTGGAACCTTGCGTGGAATTTGGATGGCCAGCACCAAGACATGGATTACACCGCTGTGCAAAATTGGACACAAAAACAAAGAGAGCAGCTCGACGAGCTTATTTATGCACAAGCGTCGGATAGCTTTCAATATCGGTATGCGTCGGTTCCAATCTACGATATTTATCAGCAGAATCTATTACCAGGACACTTTTTCAACTCGATCTATGAGTTTTTCAATAGCGATGAACTACTCACACTAGCACGCCAAGTAACCGGTTTTGAGCAGATCGACTTCGCAGACGTACAGGCGACACGTTACTCCAAAGGGCATTTTTTAACTGAGCACGACGATAATGTCGCCGGCAAAAACCGTCTGGCTGCCTTCGTACTAAACCTGACACCAAAATGGAAATTTGATTGGGGCGGTGGCTTAGTTTTTCCAGATAAAAACGATCAAGCCGAGACATGGTTTCCCAAGTTCAATGCATTGAACATTTTCACAGTTCCACAGAAACACGCAGTGACGGTAGTCAGCCCTTTTGCAACAGAGGAAAGATACGCCCTAACCGGCTGGTTCCGATCCCACCAAAGCTAGCGGCTACCTTTCCGAAACAACCTAAAGCTACATCCCAGAGTGCGTTGTTCTTTTCAGCGTTGCAACAAAGACCGCTACGATAACGCATTTTAGCTGCATACCGGGCTCGAGTGACACAATCGGCTTGACTGTTTAAAAGGTCAGAGGCATGCTCGCGCGCATGGCAAAGCGATTCCACAAAGTTCATATCGAGATAAGCAATATTTGCAATCTGCAATGCAGCTTCTGCCCAGCCGTTATTCGTGACAACAAGATGATGGACCTGGATCTATTTCGCGATATCGTAAAACAGGTGGCGCCCCTAACCGAACTTGTATGCCTTCACTTAATGGGCGACCCCTTAGTCCATCCTAAGCTTGAGGCAATGATAGAGATATGCGACGAATATGACGCGAACCTATTTTTAGTCACCAACGGAGTTTTGCTGCGCCCCGAAAAATACACTCTAATGTTGCATCGGCGTTTTTACCAAATCAATTTTTCGCTACACAGCTTTTTCGATAATTTCCCGGACAAAGACCCAAGCAACTATCTGGAACGAATCTTTGCGTTCACCGAACGCGCGCTCATCGAACGACCCGACCTGTATTTGAATTTCCGTTTGTGGAACCTCAATGATCCGCTTGGCAGTCAAACCCCAAACACTGAGATGTTAGAGCGGATATGCCAGCGCTTTGATTTTAACGCACCAAGCGAGCTCGATGTACGCAAACGCAAAAGCATTAATATCAAGAATCGACTCTACCTACATTTTGACACAGAGTTCATTTGGCCCAGCTTAGATCTCCCTGTGCTTGGCACTAGCGGAAAATGTTATGGCTTATCATCGCATTTTGGCGTACTCGTTGACGGTACTGTTGTGCCCTGCTGCCTCGACAAAGAAGCAGCAATACCTTTAGGTAAAGTGCAAGACGCATCCATTCTAGATATTTTAGGGTCACGTCGAGCGCAAGATATCGTCAAAGGTTTTAAACAAAAGCAGCTAGTCGAAAAACTGTGCCAGCGTTGCCAGTACATTGAGCGTTTTAATTAAACCAACTTAGGTCGACCTGCACGATAGTTAGTCTCGCATGCCATTTCTTGGTTAATGACTAACGGTGCGACGCTTTTTTTACCGCGTGCTGGACACTCTAACCTAAACCCAAGATGGCCATTTGGCTAGTTGTGCCTGGCACTTACCCATTGTTCAATAACGATACTGAAATTTTGTCCAAGCAGTCAATTACCAGCTTAAGCTACTTAGGCTTTAGGCTCATTCGCCTATTTCCACATTGCTTAAAAAGCAGGTCACTTGGAAAAGCAGACAAATTCTTTTTGATAATATTTTTATTCAACTAGCGTCGTACTTGGAGTTGGTCTATGCGTCAATTTATCCTATTCTCATTTGTAATTCTTATTTGCTCAACAGTCCCGGCAACATCAGCAACTTTAGAGGTCTGTAGTGCCTGTCAGTACAACTCAATTTCCGATGCACTGTTGAATGCAGAGCCAAATGATACCGTGTATGTGCATGACGGTACCTACAATGAGTTCAATCTAAACATCTTCGCCGACGATATAACTATTACAGGTCAGAGCCGAGACGGCACCATTATCGATGCGGACGGTCTCGGGCGACATTTCAACTTTACCTCTGCTGGTTCGAAAACAACCATTCAAAACCTGACTCTGAAAAATGGTGTTGGCTCTCCGGGAGTGTGCTCAGTCCAAGGTCAAGGTGGCTCGATTTGCGCAAGAAATGTGGCACTCAACATCGACGCGGTAACATTTCAAAATAATATTGGAGTGGCAGCTGGGGGCGCAATACATTTGGACGGCGACCCTTCGATACCTCGATCGCTGTCGATCAAAAATTCAACGTTCAGTGATAACCATTTAATTGAAGCGCCCAGCTTACTGCTCGCTCAGGGATTTGGCGGTGCAATCGCGTGTGTCAGCTGTGATAGGTTGTCGATAGACTCTTCAATTTTCCAAAAAAATAGTAGCCATATAGAACTAGTCGGGCCCGATAATGCCGGCATCGGTGGGGCTATCTGGATGGCTCAATCGGCCTTTAACCCAAACTCAATACAGTTTACCAGCACAAATAATACGTTTGACTCAAATCGCTCGCTTAAGGAAGGTGGCGCCATTGCCCTCTATGCGCCGCGTTCAAGTCATAACGATCTCTCGAGCTATACGATCAGTGAAACAGCATTTATTAACAACTACGCAGGCACAAAAGGGGGCGCGATATTTTTTGGGAATTTATCGTCCTTGGGCGATCCTGCCTTGGTAGCGCTAAATATTGAGCGTTCGTTGTTTCACAAAAATCGCGCCGCAAACGGCGGCGCACTAGCGTCAGTTAATATGTCCGTGCTAAGCGAAGATTCAACATTTTCAATGAATACCGCATCTATTACTGGGGGCGCTGTTGAACTATATCGAAACAATATTGTTGAGTCACAGAGTCATCACTTTGCAAATGTCAGCTTTATTGCAAATAGAGTCCTTGATCAAAACGGCGCCGCAGTATTCGCCTTCTCGATCAACCCAACATTGTACCTAACCTCAAACACTCTGTTTCTCGGAGAGCTACAGCTTTTCAACTCGATCGTGCATAACAGTAACGGAGTCGAATGCGTATTTTCTGGTGGGCAACAGGTGATCGTCGGGGAACATAACTTCACTAACGACGACAGCTGTGAACCGTCACCGAGCGCTAACCTCAGCGTGCTCGGTTCAGCAGAGCCATTTAGCCTTGGGAGCGTAAATGGTATAGATACACGACTCGCCGCAAATGGCGGCCCTACCCTAACCTACGCATTACTAAAGGGTAGTAATGCAATCAACGCAAGTACAAACAATTGCCCCAGCGTGATACGCCCATCATCTCGCAAACGCTTCGATCAACGTGGAGAAAACCGTAGCGCGCGCTCTCCATTCAGCCTCTCAACTCTAGTGTGTGACGTTGGCGCGTATGAATATATAGAAAGGAGCGTTAATGTAGGCCGCAACACAGTAACGAAATAGTCGTCTATATGTAAAAAGGCTCCAGCACTTAAGATGGTAATAAGCATCGTGCTTAGCAGTGCACATGCAACCGCCAATTCGACCACCCGCTATATTGCTAGGTGGTCGAACTGCGAGCAATCACTCTTGGCATTAACGTTTAAGTCGCATTGCAACGCCAAGTAAACTGAGCAAAATGATTAAGGAGAGAATCACTACGACGAGCATGTCTCGCCAAAACCGCCCCATCAATGGTGTGAGGAAATTCCACTTGTGTAAAAAGCCAAATGAGTAAGCTTCATATCGATCCTTATTCACTAGGCGATCAACCAACATGCCAGTAGTCGGATCAATAAACACCTTATCGCCGACATCACTATCGACATCAATCTGCCAAACCGGTAAGCGCTTATTGCGAAAATCATAATGCAGTCCGAAGCGCGTGATTAGTGTCGAACTGGTGATTTGACTGTTATCAAGCTGCAAGTACTGACTTGCGAGTGCCTGCGCCAACTGCTCATCATTAAGATCACTTTGCTGCCCCGTTTTTGCCGCAAAGTATAGGCCGGCATGTTCAGTTGGCTGCCCTTTAAACCGCGCTGTGCGACTTGCCACATCACTCGACATATCGTGATGTGCGTGCTCACCGCCTGACGACACAGACGCCGGCTTAACATTAGCTCGCGCCATAGCCGGAAAGCCGAGTCGATAGTAAAGTTGGTCATTATATGAGACCACAGATACCTGATTAAGCGGCACATCCGGTAAGTCAGCCAAACTCACGTTTTCGTTTAGGCTAGCTAATAACATCGGCTCACCAAGCTTGAGACCGCGATTGGTTTCGTTAAACCCATAGTGCAATAAATGCCAAAAACCGCTAACACAAAAAGCCAAAAGCGGTAATGCTACGACATAACCAGTAAAACGGTGAAGCTTTGTTTTACGAGGCATGTTCTTGCGTGCTCTCAGCATCAGTAACAAACCGACCCCAGCCGCACTTAAGGCAAAAATGCTTAGCAACAACAACGCCATGACAATAATTCGCGCGCCATCAACATGATCTAACCAAGCCCAGGTATGTAGGTTGCGAAACACCGCTTGCAACTGAGTTTTATAATCATTGCCCATGCCAGCTAGCGCGTTAATTTCCGTGTAAATGTAAGCACTGGAATTAGCGGCGTCTGAGAATTCAACTTTATATACAGGTAATAGCCGGTTAACCCAAGGGTAGGCAGAATCAAACTCAGTTTGAAACCGAATGCTTTTAATAGCCAACGGACTATCGCCAGCGACATAATACTGAGCAAGCCACGCCGCGTGTTGTTGATCGTAGTTCGGCAGTTCAGTGCCGCTCGCTAAATCAAAATAGCGCCGTGGTGCCGTCGCCGAATCGGTTACCTGTAAAACAACTCCGCGCGCGCTCGGAACAAGCTTAACAACCAATGCTTGCTGGATGTTGTGACGTTTTAGCACCGTCGCAATCGAGCGAACTTGTTGCGCGTTGATAACCGTATTAGGCGGTCGAAAATTGGCCGCCTGCGGACCGGTCCATGACAACAATGGATGGGTTAGTGCTGAGACAGCAAACATCAGTACTGCAAACAGTCCGATCCAGGTCAGCTTGCGGTGCCACTTGAACGACGCCTTTCGAAAATAAGCTTTACGCATTTAAGTACTCCTAGAAATCGATGCTAATGCCGGCGTAGGCAGCACGCCCTTGCCCCGGAGTGAATATCTGTTCATCTGGCGTCGCAATCCCGACCGTCGCCACATTCGACACATACGCTTGATCCGACAAATTCTCGCCCGAGGCAAAGACTCTAATATGATCATTCAACTGCCAAGCGACGCTTAAGCCAAGCAATGTATAGCCCTCGGTTTGCACGCTATTAGCATAGTCCGCATAAGGCCCGTCTTTTACGTATCGAACACTAATTCCTGCCGTCCAGTTCTCCCCCGCTATCGACATATCACTTAGATAACTAAATTCCGGCACACCGGCCAATGTGTTATTGCCGTAAAGAGAATGGTTATCAAAACTGAAATCATTAACTGTGACAATATTACGCCAAGCAAGTTGCCAGCCATGTGACCGTAGCGCTTCAAAGCTAGGCAACCAATCTAGACCGACTTCAGCACCTTGATGGACTGTGCCGCTGCTCGAATTGACCGTATTGGTAATTCGACCATCGGTAAAATCGATAAATTCGTCATCGAGTTCGCTGCGATAGATCGCGAGATCCCAGGCCCACTGGTCGGCGTGACCTCGAGTACCAATTTCTAACGTGGTGGACTTCTGAATTGCCAATGGATCAAATGGTAGAACGCCGGCTGACGTCAAATCAGAAATGCCCGGCGCTTCGTACGCGCGACTTAGATTGATAAAGCCTTGTTGCTGATCTGACCATTTCCAAAGCAGACCAATGCGCGGCGCAATTTCATCATAGGTAAGCGAGCCTGAGTCATCTTCAATATCAAATTCATTAAGTGGCGAATGCTCATTTTCGCGAACTGAGCGCACATATTGTGCACCGACAACAACGCGTAATGACTCCACTAATGGGTAAGACAATTGTCCGAAAATATTGGCATTTTCAGCATCTTGATAATTCTGTGACGACTGCACGCCGCGCTCACCAAATTCATTTCGAAATGTTTTAGCATCGTTCTCAGCTTGATTGAATGAGGCTCCAAGCGACCATATGAGACCGTCCAACACTTCAGCTTCATTGCTCGCTCGCAGACTCACGCCACGCTCTGTTTCATCCTGGACAACCATTCCAGCATAACGCGTGATCGCATGGTCTAGAGCTCGGTCGGCATACCAAACGCCGGCCTCGAGTGACCATCTATCAAAACCAACAACGGTTCGATTAGCTAAACGTTTAACCGTTAGGTTGCGATCCCAATCATCATCCACTGCTGTATATAAACCAGGGCCACCTAAAAACGGAAGTTGTGCCGGCACAAAGCTACCGCCTACCGCTGAATCAGGCTTATTCAACGCGTCTTCTTGTGACACGCTACCAACCAGCTCGAATTGATCCTTGAGCGACGTAATGTAAAACCGACTCTCAATTGAATCACTCAATGCAAAACCTAGATTGGCAAAACCATAAACGCTGTCGACCTCGCTGTGCGTCCTGAAGCCATCGCTGTCCAGCTTAGTGAGCGCGGCATAGTAGTCCATTGACTCTGTTCGACCAGTGCTCGCGACATTGACCCGTGATGAACCAAAGCTACCGGCTTCCAATCGGAGATTACTGCCCGCTTGCGAATTCCGACCGGTAGGAGTCACTATATTAATCGCTCCGCCTAAAGCATTCGCACCGTAGCGTAGACCATTACTTCCCTTGAACACCTCAATGTACTTTACCGACAATGGGTCAATCTCTTGAAACTCGGTAATACCGCTAGCCCGCGTAATCGGCACACCATCTCGGTATACGCTAATACCCCGACGTTCGAAGCCTGAATTAAGCCCAGAACCACGGATAGAGATGCGATTTTCGCGTTGCGCCGAAGTATCAGCATACACACCTGGTGTATACACCAGCGTATCACCGAGGCTTTGAGTGAAATTATTTTGATAGTCTGTCACTTCAACAAAGCCAATGCCGCCCGGAATCTGTTCCAATGTGCTGCGAGCTTGCTCAACGCTAAGCGATGTTAGTGAACCGGCGCTCTTTGTGGCCGTAACAACAATTTCTTCTAGGTTCTGTTGACCTAGACCTTTGGCTCCGGCAACGACCGGCAGTACGAGGCAAACAGCACTCGCAATTAGTGATTTATTCATTATTTTCTCAATTCTGTTGGCAGCACGACTTATTGGGCGTGCCACTATGAAAACGACATCGAAGCAAGGTTCGATGTCAGTCCAATTTCTTTAAACTAGAATTGGCAGCGGCGGAGCGCGTAGATATATCTCGCTTAAAATCGGTTTAAGCGACATTTTTGTAGCCGGAGCAAGGTAGTGCTGCTGAATAACAACACTCGGCTGGGGATAGTTAAGACCAGGATCAGCCAAACTCACCGGATGATCGATAAATTTGCAATACACACAATGTTTAGTGCGCACCTCAGAAGTCGAAGACGATTCCGTTGCGCCATCCAATGCGACTTTGACTAAACCTTGAGACGTACACAACCATGTGTACTTTTGCTGATTGCCCTGCGCCCCATTGTCCATCGACGCCAACGCAGCGGAAGACGCAATGTTGCAGAACAACACAGCGACCAACAGTCGACTAATGGTTAACAAACGGCGCGCAGTCATTGACGGGTATAGACACGGATTCAATTGCCACGGAGTGTAATTCGCAACTCTTGAAAAAGCAACGGCTCCGATCCCCAGCTATGCCTGCTAGTTCAACAAACCTTATACAATTCTGCGCAGAATTCGGGTTCCACAAAACTCATGTTTTACGGCTGCCAACACATGCACAATGACGCACGCTGCTAAAGAATAGGATAAGTAATTATGTATCAAACTAAAAAACGCAGTGATTTCTCTGTCATAAATAATATGCGGAATCGTACTAAGTCCAAACACTTGAAAATCCCGATTCATCATCAACACACCGCTTACTAAAATGCCGGCCACTAAAACATATAATAATTTGTGCATATAGCTGGCTGCGCGAATCTCTAAGCTCGAAAGTGCGCTCGCATAAGGCGGCGCGCCATTCCTGATTCTGTGCCAAACACGCCACACAAAAATCGGTATAAAAACAAATGTAATAGACACATTAAAGTCTAATATTTTATGTTTGATATTCGGATCTACTTTATAAAACGCCAGATATAAACCCGTGACCGTGGCCCAAATAATAATCAGAGCCGACACCCAATGCAGCACGCGCGCAGTAACCTTAAACTTCATAACCCTTACCCATTTCCGACTGACTAGTACTAAATTTCAATGCCAAATGACAAACCTTATGCGGTTCGGCCGCACGCTGTCAGACTAATGGTTGCCGCAACTTGCCAACGCCTGTTGAGGCAACCGAACATTACGCAATCCATATCGCTAAATTAGTGAAACTAAATTAGTGAAACTAAATTGGCGAAACTAAATTGGCGAAACTATGCCAAAGTCGATTTGCATATTTTGACCCGTTTCATCCCAATGCGAATATGTGAAAGTTTGCTCAAAGTGAAAGGGCGTATCTTTTAAGCCCACCGCGTCGATGCCGACATACTGATAGACTCCAGTGAAATCCAAAACAACGTTAGCGATGCCTTCATAAGTATTGGGCGCCTGCAGCACGATTTGACTGTTGGTGGTATAAGAACTCTTTGCTAACTCAGGTACGCTATACAGGTCCTTGTCGACCACTTGGTTATTCACCAGGTCTTCCCATTCTGAATATGGGTGTCCTTCAACACTGCACATCGCGTAGTCCCAGTGCATTCCGCAAGTGATACCTATTTGGTAAGGTGCCACTCCAACCTCAAAATCACTCAAGTTATACGTGTAAGAGTTTCCAACCGTCAAACCGGCGTCTGCCCCAGGACCACCTCGACTGGCACTTACTCCGACATTAAAACTGACCGAGGATGTTGCCGATGAAGTACTGTTGGTCACCTTCGGGTTATAGTCATACACCGCGAAGTTGGACGCCAGAGACGGCATTGAATTCGCGGCATTTTGCATATCAGCCCAATACATGTTGAACTGCAGATGCTCCTGATAAAAGCCCTGTGTATTCTTATCGTCGCCTATTAGCGAACCCGGATACGCCCCAGCGCCAGTTTGATACACATACAAGTATTTATAGGGGTAAACACCGCTAGCATCGGTGTCTTGGGAGGCCCACAGTTCGATGTTGTAGATAGTGTCAATATTGACCACCTGGGAGCCACCAGGATAGTTATTGTTATGGAATGGGTAGCTAATCGTTTTAGTTGCGCCGCAGTTCCATTGCCAAGTATGCGATATCTGCTGCAGGTCTGAATTCGATACTGCAGCACTGGTCGCCATACTCGTTGATTTACTGTTTTGCTTCTCAACCAATGCGGGTAACTCCCAAGCACTGTCGGCAAGAGACGCTAGCTGTGTGGCCGCCGCATCAATATGCCGCGATTGACTTTCAGCATCTGACACATAAGTGTTAATCACTGAATGATTGTCTGTTACAAAACGGATAAGCGCGATTTGCGACGGAATACCAATACCAACAAGCTTACGCATGACCGACGGATCCTCGGCGGCCTCCAGTATCAACGGAATTCCAAGTCGCCGTGCGGCATGGATCGCCTCATGGCCTTCAATTCCGCTTGCGCCAACGGCACTGACGTTGAGACTGAGAGCCGTATAATGACTCAAATCAAGCTCTCCATGCTCAGCGTCTATACTAAAGTGATCTGCCAATCGTTTTTCAAAGTCAGTTAGCTCTAAATTCAAACTCAAAATTCTGTGCATTTTATTTCTCCTTGTAAATTGCAATAAGTTCAAACGCGATAGCCTTTATGACAGTGATAAGCCGCTGTCAAATAGACTGTGTGCGTCTTTGGAAAAATGAATTTAGTGCCAAATTTGTCAATCAACTGTCAACAAAATGGAGATTTCCGTATCTCGATGGCAAGTACTGACTAGCTATCTATCAACAACCCGCTGTTCGTCTGCGGCTTCTATAACCGCTCCTATAACCGCTCCTATAACCTACTACCCTTATCGTCTGGTGAGTCACCGATGACACACCGACTTGCCCTAGACTGTGCCATGAAAGTCGCTGCTGTCCAACTTTAGCTCAGTCGATTTCGCATCGGAAATATGGTTTCTTTCTGACAGCCCGACCTCAACAAACTTGGTCAGACTAAACAGAGCAACGCTTGATTCTTTGCGTTGCTCTGTCAATGCCGTAACGCTTGGCTTGGCTTAACCAACCGCCTGCGTATTACAAACACTATTGCTAGACTATTCCGACACTAGGCGTCAATGCTCTGCCCCAACGACGCATTTACGATACCACCATCCACTGAAATTGTGTCGCCAACCACATAATCACCTGCTCGGCTAGCCAAATATATCGCCGTACCTGCGATGTCTTCAGCAACCCCAATTCGTTTAGACGGAATGCCTTCGGCTACTTCATCGGCATGATCTCGTGCAGCACGATTCATTTCCGAGGGAAACGCTCCGGGCGCAATAGACGTGACATTTATATGCTCACCGACTAAACGTGCAGCTAGTCGTTTAGTTAAATAGATTAGCGCAGATTTTGACGCATGGTAACTATAGGTGTCCCAAGGGTTTAAACGCAGACCATCGATAGACGTAATATTAATCACTTTAGCAGGCTGATTCGCGCTACCTCCAGCAACTAACAGCTTATGCAATGCTTGCAATAAGAAGAACGGTGACTTCAAGTTAAGGTCCATCACTTTGTCCCAACCCACTTCGGAAAACTCCTCAAACGGCATACCCCAAGCGGCGCCTGCATTGTTGACCAATATATCGAGTCTGGATTCCAGCTCAGCAAACCGCGACGCCAAGGTTTTACAGCCCTCGACCGAACTAATATCTTGCGGCAATGAGATACATTTCGGCCCAAGTTCAGCCGCTACCGCATTACATATGTCGGCCTTGCGCGAAGATATATACACCGTCGCACCCTGGGCAATAAACCCTTCAGCGATCATTTTACCAATGCCACGCGAACCGCCGGTGACTAAGGCTATTTTGCCTTCGAGTGAAAAAAGTTTTGAAGTGTCCATAAGATTATTGTTATTTGAGAATAATTAGATCAAGAATCTTAGCCTACCTCGGAATGCATTGACAGCCCACCGTCAAAGCGCAAACCCGACGGCTTACAAAAGCTACTGTAGGGTTTTCATGAGATGCAACAGAGGCGGCGTAAACTGCCCCATTAATTTGCCAACACATTGCGTTTAGACCAGCACCCTTTTACGCTATCCTATGCGTTGTATTCATGCCGCCACGTGTTTAGACACACTCAATTAGAACATGCTTAAATATCGTCCCGACATCGATGGGCTACGTGCGATTGCGGTCGCGAGCGTAGTGTTATTCCACCTTCAAGAATCGCTGCTACCCGGCGGTTTTGTCGGTGTCGATATATTCTTTGTAATCAGTGGCTACCTGATCACTAAGCTGATTTACTCCGAGCTGTCAGAAACCGGGCAGTTTAGCTTCAAGCGTTTCTATATTCGCCGTGTTCGCAGGCTATTCCCCGCCCTATTCTCAATATTTTTATTGTGCCTAGTGTTAGCCTATTTGCTGTTTTCGCCCTCCTACTTAGTTGAGTTTGCACAATCACTGATCACCGCGTTTTTTAGTGTTAGTAATATATTTTTTTGGAGCATTAGCGACTATTTCAATTCAGACAGCTCAGTCAAACCGTTACTGCACACCTGGTCGCTGTCTGTTGAAGAACAATTTTACCTACTTTGGCCCGCCACCTTAGTAGGCTTGTTCGCGCTAAACAAGAAACCACTGATACCCGCCTTTATTGTGTTGGTAGGGGTCGCCAGTCTGCTACTGAACCTTGAGGCATTTTCTGATGATTCGATCATCATGCCTTGGATCGCTACACAGAATGACCCGATATCGAATAATGTCGCGTCTACCGCCTTTTACTGGCTGCCATTCCGCGTATTCGAGTTCTCGATTGGGGCGATCTTAGTTTGGCTTGCTCAACCCAAGCGGCAGTGGCTAGCTGAGTGTGCGTTTGCAGCAGGCTTGAGCATGATTCTACTATCAATTTTTGCGCTCGATAGTGAAATCAATTTCCCCTCGACCGCAGCGTTAATCCCCACTATTGGTGCTGCTCTTATGATATTCAGCGGCGGCGGTCATCGCCTGAGCTGGCTGGTATCCAATCGACTTATGGTTCGCCTTGGACTCATTAGTTATTCGCTATACCTTATTCACTGGCCCTTGATCGTATTCTATAAGTACTCGATCGGGCGAGCATTTTGGTTCAGCGAAATTGTGCTGCTAACTGTGATTTCGTTAATCGTAGCAAGCCTCATGTACCGCTTTATCGAGCAACCATTCAGAAAACCAAATATAGAAAAAGAAAGCATTGAAAAGGCAAGCACAGGAAAAAAAGCCACCGCCGCTTCGCCCAACCGACGGTTTCTCATTGGGTCCGCTTGTGCCACTCTGATCACTATCGCCATCAGTGCAAACGCAATCAGCTCACACGGCTGGTTATGGCGTTACCCGCCAGACGTTGTCGCCCAACTTAGTTATCAAAAAGGCGACTACACAGAATTCTTCTGGGCCGATATAAAACGACTAGAGGCTGGTTTCCAAAACAACGACAAGCCCAAAGTTCTAATTATTGGCGACAGCATGGCGGCAAACTTAGTTAATGTGTTGGTCGCAGCCAATGCGAGCGAACAGTTGGATATGGCGACGATTATGATTAGCCATAATTGCAAAACTTTGTTTGGCTTCACTGATAATCAGTATCTCAGAATTTACCGTGGAGCCGCCACAAAATGCCAGCGTGAACATGACAGAGTACTAGCCAAAACAGCACTTCTCGAGAACGCCGACACCATTGTGTTAGCTAGCCACCTATGGAACTTTAATAAGGCCGAATCCATTCCGGGTACCGTGGCGCACCTCAAGACACTAAGCGACGCTAAAGTGATGGTGCTCGGCTTAAAAGTACAACGCGACAATGGCATCGTATTTCTGAGCAAGCATGCTTTTTCACCGCAGGTACACACACTCAGGACGCTGCCGCATCCTAAAACGGTCGAAATCAATGACGTGCTAAAAAGCCAAGCGAACGACTATATCTACTTCGACTTACTCGATGGCTTTTGCAATGAGCAAGGTTGTCAGCGCGTCACCAAAGACGGCTATGCGATTATCTTCGACGAGAGCCACTTAAGCGAAAATGGTGCTAAATTGTTGGCGCAAAACATCCATACTACCGACTGGTTCAAGCATTTATTAGAGCGCAAACAATAGCGTGCTTAACTGCCTACTTGAAAACAGCGCCTGAATTAGCTCGTGCTAATCAACTTGAATACCAGATTCCGATTATACCGAGCATCACCAAGACGAAATGTGGGCGACTATTGATATCCGTTCAAACCACAAATTTTGGCTTTTGCCACCAAGTGAGTTATAGACGCGGCATCCATCTTTTGAAAAATTCTCGAGCGATATTCTTCAACGGTACGATGGCTAATGCCAATGATCTGAGCCACCTCTTTGTTGGATTTATCGGCATGACCAGAGACTAAACTGGCCATGACCTCTTTTTCACGTTTAGTGAGCGTTTCGAATTGCTCAAGCACCTCAGCATTAGCCTGATCGCCCGCACGGCGCAATGCTTCCATTCTTAACGCTTCGTCTATTCTTTCAAATAGCACATCCATTGAGTATGGCTTTTCCAGAAATTCAATAGCGCCATTCCTGATAGCCCTAACCGAGGTTGGCACATCACCGTGTCCGGTCATAAAGATAATCGGGATTAAGCAACTACGGTTAGCAAGTTCCGATTGCACCTCGAATCCAGATAAGCCCGGCATGGCTATATCGAGCAGAATACAGCCGTATTGTTCTGCCTCTAGCGCCTCTAAAAACACACCACCAGACTCGAAGCTCTCAACACTATAGCCATGATGTTGCAACGACCGCGACAGTGACTTGCGTACCGCCTCATCGTCATCAACTATAAAAATAGTATTAGGGTGGATTGCATTGGTCTGTGTCATGAGGCCTCCTCAGGCGTTGTGGTAATAGCAATCGTAAATAAGAAACGACTGCCTTCAACGTAATTACTATCAAGCCATAATTCACCACCATGCGACTCCACAATGGTTCGGCAAATTGGCAAACCCAAGCCCATGCCGCCATCCTTGCTAGTGATATAGGGTTGAAATAAGCTTTCTCTAACTGCTTCCGTCATACCTGGTCCATTATCAGCCACCGACACACAGATCAGCCCATGTGAATCGATCGATGTGCCAATGCTTATGACCGGATTATCTTTGCCACTGTGTGAGAGCTCCTCGATCGCATTACGCATCAAGTTCACCATGACCTGCTGGAGCTGAACCGCATCCGTTAAGGTACGTGGCAATAATTCATCAAGAAGTGAAACAATCTCAACTCCAGCCGCTTTTGCTTCCGCACCAATAAAATTCTGCGATAACGTAATCAAGTCATTAATATTGGTTGGATACTTTTCACCTTCCTTTTTTCGCACTAAACGTCGCAAACTTTTAATGATTTGGCCAGCACGAAGCGCGGAGTTATAATTTTCCTCCATCATCTCCATTAAAATCGGGTCTGGTTTTTTCTTACTCCGCTGAATCGACATGGCAGTGTGCAAGTTGCTGGTGATTGCGGTTAGCGGTTGATTCAATTCGTGCGCGAGCCCCGCCGCCATCTGGCCAACGGTATTAAGCCGTGAGACATGCGCTAATTCTTCCAAATTCTTACGCGTGCTTTCTTCGGTTTCTTTGCGATCAGTTAAATCTCGGAGGGTTGCAAGCACCGTCAGCCTGCTGCCCCTTTCACGGCTATAGATTGGCCGGAGTCGAATTTCAACGGGGAATTCAGTTCCGTCTTTACGCATTCCAATAAACTCTGCGCCGCCTTGTTCGGAGTGCGCTAACTCAGTGGAATACAAATCGTTATGAAACGGGCTGATCAAGCCTCGCGAACGCTCGGGCAGTATCTCTAAGATACTCTGATTGTTGAGATCTCCGGGAGGACGCCCAAACATGGCATTTAGCATATCGTTGGTATACTCGATGCGACCAGATGGCTCAACAATCAATAGACCATCAGGCGCTTGCTGAAGAAACTGCCGCATTTGTTGTTCGGCATTAATTAGATTGTCGGTGGCAACCTCTTGCGCTTCAATTTGAAACTGTAACTTCTGATTTAAAGTTTCTAGCTCTCTAACTCTTTTACCCGACATCATAACCGGCATTCGCGCACCAACGGCTACCGCTGTCGCAATTGCAATGATGGCAGCGATGCTCTTGCTGAGCCCTTGTACGCCGTAATCACCATGCCAAACGGTCCAAACAGCAACCATATGGGTCACACTGGCAACCAATGTAAACCATAGAAACAGGGTTAGCCGCGCGCGATATGGCGATTGTGGTTGTTTACGTACCACCGTATAAAAAGTGAATGCGATAAACAACAAGGCCAGCGCAATGACCCCATCTGCAATCACATTGAGCCAGAGTATGTCTGAGCGCCAGAGATAATTCTCTCCAGAAGGAACAAATGTATTCCAAAACGAATTGTTTTGACTATTCATCGGTGACCTTGTCGCAACGAAGGCTAAAACTACCTACTGCAGTCGAAGTGAAAAAGACACGACTCACACAATACTTGCTTGATCTAAGACTCGCCTTAGTGAGTTTTGCGTGTCGTTTATTTATTGCGGTCAAAGCCAAAATCCCGATTATATGAAAGCAAAAATCAGTATAAACGCAATTAATTTAAAGGACTGTAAAATGCTGAAAATTCCCGTATTTCACACAATTCTCATAGCCTAGAATTTTCATTTTGTGGGCTTTTTGGAGAATAACAACCGGTTGCCTTGGACAAATGACCGTTTTTTCCCGCATTTATTGCGAATAAATGTCAAAATCTGTCACATTAATGCGATTAATGATAAAAGTCGTAGTTCTACGTATTTCTTCACAAATGTGTGCCCTATAGACTGCATCGCAGGTCGAAATGGTTCTGCTGAATATAAGCTACCTTTTTGACGTTACTAGCTAACGATAATGATTGTTGATAAAGAACAATTAATGTCGATTCAACTTTCTAGGCTAATTAATGCAACAACCAAGGGAAAAACCATGATCGAGTCACCAGCAATTGCAACAATCTATACCACCGACAAAAAACTAAACGACTTGGTTTGCATCGAAGGCAAATCGATTAACGTAGGCAGCTCAACAGAATTAGCGCCCATTTACCTTGTCAGCCCCTCGGCGACCTACGCGCATCAGCTGAAAGCTACCGATGTGGTTATTTATGACCTAGATCTCGTTGCAGGAAACTTGGAACAAGTAATTGAAGATGTAGCACACTTAAAGCTTACATCGCAAAACCTGCCACTTATTTTGATCGGCTCACGTGAAGACTTAGTTCGAGTAATGCAATCGACAAAACTGAAGCCACTGGTTAATCGTGTGATAGCCAAGCCGTTTACTGGCAGTCAGCTTGACATGGTCGTGAATGCAACGGTAAGCAAAAAAACCGGCGCAGCAAGCTCAACACCAAAACAAACGGTACTAAAGTGGCTCGGTCTTGGCGCAAGCGCAGCATAGTTACAGTGCACAGCTCGGCGAAATAATTTGATGGCTTAGCAAACAACGCTAAATATCACCTAAGAAGATGAGAACATGGTTCTCTAGCAGAATAACCAAGTGTCGTATTCATACGGATAGACCTAAACCATGATGCTTATGTAGAGCGATTAGTAGTTTTGGCAACGAACCTCCACTAATTATGGTTTAACTAAGACACGTATAGCCGTTAGATGATTGGGCATCTATTTCAGAACCCACACGCTAATCCGGCAAGAAATGTATCCCCCCTTAGGGGCTAGTTTATAGCTCCGCTTGAGGGAAGCGCGTAATTGACATATAGCAACCGTCATCCACCCGGTTGTTTATCAATACGCGCTTCCCAACCTTATCGTGGATCATTGTTTTTTATTTACGCTCAACTTAACAACCATAGCTAAACCCAAACCCACATGAATCAACAGAATAGTCGAAGAGTCATTCTTTTCTCTCGAGACGATGCACTCATTGAGGACATAAACCTCAAAACAATCGGCGACCAAGGCGTTGCTAGTAACAATCTCGAGGTTAAAGTCGAATCGGCACTAAATGCTGACCTTGTTAGTAACGAACTAACCGCGGTTATTTACGATCTCGATTTAGTTGGCAATGACTTAAACATTGCGGCAATCGATATTTTGCAACTTAGGCAGGCTTGTCCG
This sequence comes from Arenicella xantha, assembly GCF_003315245.1. NCBI lineage: Bacteria > Pseudomonadati > Pseudomonadota > Gammaproteobacteria > Arenicellales > Arenicellaceae > Arenicella > Arenicella xantha. Next base: position 619,323 of record NZ_QNRT01000002.1, read on the forward strand.
GACCTATCGTTAATATTGATTGGCGAGAAAGAGCCTTTGAGTAAGGCACTTAAGACCGAACGCATAGCATCGATGGTTACAAAATCCGTGAGTAAGCCCAAGGCGACCAATCAGCTTTTGATGGCGATTTCCGCTGCGGGCATCTTGAACGATGGTCAGGCCAAGATTCAAAGGCAATCAAATATAAAACGCTACAGCATAGTAGCTGGTGGAGTATGTGCTATTGGTTTAGTTTCAGCACTCCTATTGTCAGGCCGCCAAGCGGTTGAAACGCCGGTAACCGCCGGCAGTGACAGCGCAACACAGCGAAGTCCAAACCAAGCAAGCGTCCCAGCACTAAGTACCAACAATCAGACTCAAACTGAAATCCGACAACTAAAAGTGTTGGCATCAGAAGCATACAGCGCTGGCCGATTGATACGCCCAACCCGTGACAACGCCTTCTACTATTATCAAAAAATACTAGAACTTGATGACTACGATGAACAAGCCTACACAATGAAGTGGCAGATTCTTGAGCAGCTTCGCGCTTCATTTCCGTCATTAATCGAGCAAGGTGAATTTGACCGAGCCGAAACTATTGTTGCAATGCTTGTAGAAGCTGAGCCATTTAATAATTCTAATAATGATCTTCAGGCTAAGCTTATTGAAGCAACAACGGACTCTGACCTACTGACTCAAACGGCTACTGAGGACGAAGCGCCTGAAATAGAGGCAAAACCGGCCGAGACGCAAAAACAAGCTGAGCCAGCTCGCACCAAACAGCAAGCAGCGGCGGCCAAAGCGGACATTGAAAAACGGGCAGCAAATGAAATCAGTGCGGCCATTAAGTCAGGTCGTTTGACGCCGCCGCAGTCCAACAATGCCTATCAACTATTGTTATCAGCTGCACGCGAAAAAACTGTTCGCCAAACGATATTCACATCCCTGAAAACCGATTTAGAAACACGGCTGGTTGCACGCGCTCAGCAGTCTCTACGTGATTCAAATACCGGCAATGCAGCAAGTGACATCAGTTTTCTTAGAAAGCTAGATCACACAAATTCTGCGCTTTCGGAATTAACCGCATCATTAGTTGAGGCTAGACGCCCAGCGGCGCCAGCCCCTGTTGTGGAGCAACCGACACCCGAAACCGCCGCAGCTAAAACAGAGCCAGCCAAAGGCACTCAACTCAGCAATGTCGCTAAGAGTGCTAATAATCCAACCAGTGTCGCCGCGATCACGCCGTCGGAGATATTGAACAAGGCACAACCGGACTATCCACGACGCGCATTCAACATGGATATTGAAGGTTGGGTAGAGCTCGACTATCAGGTTGATGAGACTGGGCAACCAATCAACATCAAGGTCGTCAATGCGCAACCCAAAAAGATATTTGATAAGGCAGGAATCGACGCGATCAAGCGCTCACGTTTTTCTCCTGCTAGAAATACCGCAACCGGTGAAGCCGTTACATCTGACGGAACTGCCATTCGATTTAATTTTTCAATAGGACGTTAATTTCATAACGCCGTTGAAAAGCAGAAAACACGAAAATAACACGAGTGAGAGAGAATATTATGAAACACAATCAAAAATATAAGGCTATAACCGCCGCTATTCTGGCTTTGACCTTGTCGTCGCAAGCCAATGCTGAGGATCAAAAAAACGATAAACTTGAGGAAGTTTTGGTTACCGCCCAGAAGCGTGTGCAAAACGCACAACGTGTTCCAGTCGCCGTCACTAAATTCTCTGGTCAACAGTTACGTGAACTCGGCGTGACAGATGTGCTTGATTTGCAAACGAGCGCGCCAGCATTAATCGTAGGCAATACCCAGTCAGCATCAACCACCAGTTTTAGCATCCGCGGAGTCGGTACAAGTGCGCAAAATTTTGGTTTGGAATCATCTGTTGGCCTTTATGTAGATGGCGTTTATCGTGCCCGTCAAAGTTCGGTAATTAACGAACTGATCGATATCGAAGCAATCGAAGTGCTGCGAGGCCCGCAGGGAACATTGTTTGGTCGAAACACGCCTTCCGGCGCAGTACAAATTAAGACTAATGCCCCAAGCCACGAAGCTGGCGGCAACGTTAGCCTTTCCGCTGGTAATTTCGGTCTATTGTCAGCCAGTGCCGCTGGCGGTGGTTCTCTTATTGATGATGTATTGGCGGTTCGAGTAACAGGCTTTACTTCACAACGCGACGGTCATGTAAGCGATGAGAATTTTGGTGAAGATGTATTGAACGATCGTAATCGCTTCGGTGGTCGACTACAGTTTTTGTACACGCCTTCAGAAACTTTTTCCGCACGCTTGATTGCAGATTACTCTGAAATTGATGAAATCTGTTGTGCTGGCGTAACAGTCCGCAACAATTTTGTTGGCGCAGATGGTCAACTAGGTAGTGACGCACTCCTCACAGCCTTCGGTGGCAATATCATCTCTGAAGATCAGGTATTTGACGACGTCTCCGCTTTGAACAGCCTCCCTATCTCTAAAAATGAAGATTCTGGCGTATCTCTGGAGCTAAATTTTGGCGACGAAGATAGCCGTCAATTAACATCGATTACTGCGGTCAGAAGCTTTGATCAATTCACTTCTGTGGATGCGGACTTCAGCAATGTTGACCTGTTCACTCGTGTCGAAGATTCAGAAACAAGTGCCTTTAGCCAAGAGCTACGATTCACCAACAAAAGCGAAATCTTTGAATACGTGGTTGGGGCTTACTATTTCGAGCAAGAGATAAAAAGCGGAGCGCAATTCAACGTTGGATCAGCGTTTAGCCCTTTTCTAGCTCAAGACCCATCGATTGGTCAACTAATTGGCGCCGCAACTGCCGCTGGTATTCCAGTAGCAGACATTACTCCGGCTGGATCGGGTTCACGAGACAGCTTTGTACAAGATCACCAATCAACCGCGATTTTTGGTCAAATCGATTTTCGCGCGACCGACAACGTGATGTTGTCAGCGGGTCTTCGCTACACTGATGAACAAAAAGAAATGAACGGCGTGTTTACTCAAGGCGATACGGGACCTGCGGTTGACCTAGGGGCGATCGCAAGTGGCGACCCACGGAGCATTGTTGGTTTGGCGTTTCCAGGTTGGGGTTACACATTAGGTGGGCCATTGACCGTAGTTAGCGCCCGCGACAATGTCGAAGCCAGCTTGGATGATTCCCAACTTACCGGCACAGCAAAGCTAGCGTACACGCCAAATAAGCAAACAATGTTTTATGTTTCGTACGGCACTGGCTTCAAGTCTGGTGGTACAAACACCGACCGAATTGCACCTCAATTTAGTACTGTGTTCGGTGCTGAAACATCAAAATCATTAGAAATTGGGGTAAAGAAAGACTTCCCAAGCCAAGGTTTGCGCGTCAATCTAAGTTTGCATAACACAACCACTGAAGACTTTCAGTCTATCGCCTTTGCAGGCAACGGGTTCAACCTGATTAATGCCGGTGAAGTTGAGACTCGAGGCGGTGAGCTCGAAGTTTTGTGGTACCCAACGGATTCACTATCAATCAGCGGCGCAGTAGTTCTTAATGACGGCGAGTTTACTTCGTTCCCTGGCTCGACTTGTTGGACCGCGACCCCGTTTCAGCTAGGTCAAAATGACCCAACTGAAGTGAACGGCGTTTGCGACCGATCAGGAGATCCATTGAACTTTAATCCAGAAGAAGTGTTCATGCTGGCGGTTAACAAGCAGTTTACTATTGGTCAAAATGACGCATATCTACATGCTGACTATTTCCATCGTTCAAGTGTGTTTGAAGATGGCGACCTTGACCCACTTAAAGAACAAAGTGGATACGGCTTGCTTAATTTACGGGCCGGCATGTTCTTTAGCGAAGGCAGTACTGAATGGTCTTTCTGGGTTCGCAACGCACTCGATGAAGACTACTTAGGTACGTATTTCGATGTGCCACTACAAACGGGTAAATTGAACGCCTATGCACGCGAGCCACGCACCTTTGGTGTTTCAATTCGTAAGGACTTCTAGTCATTAGTTAGTCTAAGCTTTAACGAGCACACTCAGTGAAACCTGCCGCCCCTGCAGACACTGCGTGTGCTCGTCTTAGTTGCGCTTTATAAAGGCTTAACTAGTCAGCAAGGAAGTCTGGCTTTAATTCTACTCAAGGCAACCGGCGTGATGCCCAAATATCGGGCAATATCATTTTGCGTAACTCGACCTATTAACTCGGGCTCCCGCTCACGCAGCAAACGATATCGCTGTTCGGCCGATAAACACAGAAACTCATACTCACGACGCTCTTTCTTCATCGATAATTCGAGCAAACTATCAATCAAGAATTGTGATGCCTCCATGTTTTCTCGCGATAAGGATCTAAGATCATCGAAAGACAATTTATACAATTCACTATTCTCCAGACAAATCAAACTAAACGAGCATTGTTGCTTACTATGGCAGGCGGTAAGGCTGCCAATGAACGCCCCAGACAGTAACAAAGACTTAACGTGCTCCTTGCCGTCGCTGCTTAGGTAATACGCTTTAACCAATCCGCTTTGCAGCAAGTAGACATGTCGATCAACGTCCCCTTGCCGATAAATATGCTCGCCCTTTTTTGCTCTGACTAACTGCCCGCGTTGACTTAATAGTTGAGAGAAATTCATGACTTTTAACTTGGGTTAATTCGCGGACTCAAGTTTACTCATAAAGTGGCAGCCTGATTAAACAAATGGGCTAACAAAATGAATCTTGTCAATAAGCGAATCCTAATTACCGGAGGCACGTCTGGCATTGGTCTAGAAATGGTGCGACAGCTATGTGCACAAAACCAAGTGATTGTAATTTCACGTAGCGCAGAACTAGCCGAAGAAGTCCCAGCAACAACATATCCAGTACGCATATTTCAAGCCGACTTTGCTAATCAGCAAGCCCTCAAATCGGCCATGGACGAAATTGTGAGTAACTACGACCAGCTTGATGTGCTGATCAACAATGCAGCTATACAAAATACCCCTGAACTGCTGTCCGAGGCATTTAACTATGCCGACATCCAACGCGAAATCGATATCAATTTCACCGCAGTTTGTCAGCTGAGCTACCGCATGTTGCCACTCCTGCAAGGCGACACTGAGTCGGTGATTCTAAATATAAACACCGGCTTAGCGCTGTCGCCAAAACGCTCTTCGGCCATTTACTGTGCAACTAAAGGCGCACTCAATCTGTTTTCACAGTCGCTTCAGTACCAACTCGCGGAGACTAATATTTCAGTCCAACAAGCATTCCTTCCATTAGTCGATACCAACATGACAAAAGGTCGTGGAAGCAACAAGCGCGCGGCCAGCTCAGTGGCAAATGAAATTATTGACGGACTTCGTAACAAGCGCATTATTAACGACGTTGGAAAAGCAAAACTGCTACGCCTAATGGTCCGCTTTGCGCCGAGTCTTGCGCGCAAAATCATGCGTAATAGTTAATCACTAATTGAGCATCATCAGCCCACCGCACAATCGATCAAGCAATAGCCTCTTAAGCAAAAATGAACAGTCAAAGAAGCATCGGAGGTGTCGGTGTGTGGCAAATAAGCGAGTAGTACCGCCCCATCACGGATCAATTAAATCGGATAACGCGTTGCCCTAAAGTACTATTGTAATCGGCTTAGTATTGTCGCAAAGTAGAGAGAACAAGCATCTTAACGTCACGCCGGCGTGATTTCCGAGCTCGAAATCTATGACAAACAAAGCCATAAACATCTTAATAATTGATGACCATCGCCTAGTAGCCGATGGACTGGGGCTGATTTTATCTCGGTTGAGTAACACGGTGAACATAACAACTCTATACAGCGTGCGGTCTGCATTATCGGACTTGGTCATGCTTAAGCAGCAGAGTTTGATCCTCGTCGATCTAAATATGCCCGCGATGGATGGATTGAGCTTTCTCCAATCACTGTCCAATCGAAGAGTAACGGTGCCGGTGGTGGTGGTCTCAGCAGTGGAAAATCGCACTGAGATCAAGAAGGTACTGCAATGTGGGGCGCGCGGCTTTATACCAAAAGAGTTATCAGCGGCTCAGATGCTGGAGGGAGTTAAACGAGTATTGTCGGGCGAGCGCTATCTACCTGATCACTTGGCGGAGTTACTGCAGGTTAAAACCATGAGCCAACAACAGATCGCGCGCAATGCCGAAACTGGTATGAGAATCAGCGCTGAATCGGACTACCCGCAGCTCCGAGAACGTCAACTGGATGTGTTAAAGCTAATACAAACGGGGCTATCTAATTCTGATATTGCTGATATCTTGGGCGTCAGTGAGTCGACGGTCAAATCCCATGTTTCAACCTTGTTCAAGGCGTTTGGCGTAAGCAACCGAACCGCCTGCGTGAAGGTCGGTCTTGAATCAAAATTGATCGACGGTTGATCTACTTAACTAGTTCAGAGGCAATTATGTCTAATAACTTTGCGGCGGCTATGGGCTTGTGTTCAATTCTGAGCTTTCCGGCTTGAGCCAGCAACAAGCGATCCGGTGAGGTATCTCCGGTGATTAACATCGCCTTGATCTCGATATTAAACTCATCGCGAATTTGTTTAATCGCATCAATACCATTAATGTCGCCGCGCAAGCGAAAATCAGCGACGATTAATTCGGGTATCAAATCTTTATCATGCAAGCCGCGTATCGCATCAAGACAGTCAGCGGCGGCCACTACCTGAGCACCAGACTGCTCCAAAATACGAGTCATTCCATCACGAATATCAAGTTCATCGTCTATCACCAAGATGACTCGATCAACTAAGCTCAGACTCAACATGTCTGTCGTTTCGATGGTATCGACTGGATCACTACTGGTCAGTCGGAGCGTTAGGGTCGTACCCACGTTGGGACTCGACTCTAAACTTAGCGGTATGCTCATCAAACTGCAGAGTCGTTTCACAATGGTTAAGCCCAGTCCTAGACCTTTTTGCCGGTCGCGTTCAGGATTATTCAATTGGGTAAACTCTAAAAATATAACAGAATGTTCCGCATCAGGAATACCTATGCCAGTATCGACAACCTTAACATCAATGGTCTCATCATCGTTTCGTGCGGCTGACAACGTGACCGAGCCGTGATCGGTAAACTTCAATGCATTTTCAACTAAGTTTCTGATGACCCGCTCCAACAACATCGGGTCGCTGTAGCTAAACAAACTGGGCTCAACCGACAGCACCAGCTCAATGTTAGACCCAGCGTGACCATCTCGGTATTCCTGATAAATTCGCTCCAGCAACTTCGAGAGGTTAAAACCCTTAGGTAGATATTCAACCACGTTAGCATCAAGGCGGGAGATATCCAGCAACTCATGCAACAACTTGTTTAACGAGCTTGTCGACAGCGTCAGTTTTTCAAGAATAGCTTCTGCATCTTTACCCAAATTCAAATGATTGAGTGCATCTACAAACATACCCGAAGCATGCAGTGGTTGCCGCAAGTCATGACTAGCGGCGGCTAAAAAACGATCTTTAGCAAACACCGCATTTTCCGCCGCTTCTTTTTGCTCAGTAAGCTGGTCTACTAATGACTTGTTCTCATAAGATAACGTAGAACGTTCTTGAAACACGCTGTGGGCATTTTTTGCAAACGAAACAAGGATAAACAAAAACAGAAAGATCATGCCGGCAATGGCATACAGTAAACTGCCACCACGGAGTAAACACCCTAAAAAAAACAACACCGACATTGGCACCGAAAATGACAAGAAAACGCGAAATGACAGCGCCATCGACGATACGCTAGCGGCCATGTAACCTGCAAACGCACAGGTAATCATCAAGGTTAAGACAGGTTCATCGGCTTTAATAAACAGCAACGGAACGAGACCCCACACTATGCCTGTCAGCGTCGCCCAAATCACAACTTGGTCGAACCAATACTGAGTAGACGATGGGTCATGCGCCGCTGAATGAAATTTTAGGACACTTAACCAACGCAATAACAAGATACTATATGCCGCGACAACCCAGATGAGCAAGTAAGTGCGATCCGACGTTGACCACAACATTCCTAGGGTCAGCACATACACACCAGCGGTGCCCATAATTACGGCGGGCAGCTGTTTATATAAAGCGTTTGTTTGTTCGTATAACTGAAATTCAGTAAGCGTCATCAGCGAGTGATATCGAGGTTTTAAGCCTGCAGAGTGAGTCTAAAGGTACTGGACCGACACCATGGGTGTGTCGAATACATAAGATTGTAGCACTTGACGTTTAGCTCAGTGATACAACTCAGTAATACAGACAGAAACAGGAGCTCAATTCAAGTCAGTATGCGACATGCTACGGAGCGCTAGCTTTTGATCCTGCTGTCGAATCGTACTTAAGTACCATTGAGTGACTTAGTGGACATGTGACAGCATTATGACCTTCAATTAAACACTTGGTCAACGTTAATGATTTTCATCAAAGAATACCGAACAATGCGGTCGGCTACTCGCTCTAGGCCGATATCCGCTTGCACAGTAGGATTACTGGCATTTGCTATCGGCGCTCAATCTTATGCAGAAGGTCTCGAATTTAGCGATCCTAAACAACTCAATCATATCTTGCGCACAAATGAGAGGGTACTTCAGTTTGAGGTTGGCGGGGACTCAAAACGCATGATCTATCACGTGACAAACCTATCAACTCAGTATGGGGAACTGCGAGTCGCACCGCTCAGCGGCAATGCAGAAGCAACGCGCATCAATACTAGTAACCTTAGAGACTATGACATGAGCGCTGATGGGAAGTACGTGGTTTACACCACATCAAATAGCCCTTTCACCTCTGCGAATCGCTTGAATAGTCAGGTCAGCGATATGAGTGAGCCAGCAGTGCAACTTATTCCGGCGCTTAGTAGCGGAAAAGAGGTGGCTCGACCGGAAATTTCACCTGACGGCCACACAGTCGTCTTTATATCAGAAGAAAGACAAAATAATTTACGAGAACTATACTCAGTGCCAATCACCGGCCCTAGCTCAAGCCGAGTAAGGCTCAGCGGGCCATTAGATCCCCCTGACGAGAGCTCAGTCGTAGGCGTCGGTGGATTTTATATTAGCCCTGATAGCTCGACTGTTGTTTACTTCGCTCGCCCTCCAGGCTCTACTGTAGCTGAGTTATATAGCGTACCAATTGACCGTTCCTCAGAGCCGGTGCAATTGACTGACCTCAACACCAATAATCGCAGAATATCGGGGTCTATCATGTTTAGCCCTGACAGTACTACGATAAGTTTTGTTTCAAACCAAGGAGTTAATGACGTTTACAACTTATACAGCATTCCAATTAATGGTCCCAAAGAGAGTGCCATTCGACTGAATCATGATTCTGATGGTGAATCAGTCAGAGATAGCCGAATCAGCGCCGATGGAACAACTATCGTCTATCGCTCTGCGGGATCAAGCTCGGACCTGCTATACAGTGTTCCCATCGACCGAAGCACTGAGCCCGTTTTAATTAGCCCCATTCCCGTGTTCGACGGTGATGTATCGCAGTACTATGAAATCAGCTCAGACTCGTCAACGGTAGTATTCAAAGCCGATATGCACATTAACAATGTTAGTGAGATATTTGCAGTACCGATTAACGGACCGAGCACCAGCGCTATCAAATTACATCAAGATCTGGTAGTGGGCCAATCAGTTGCTACATTTGACAAAATCGAGCTCAGTCCAGACGGTCAGTCAGTCACATTCAGGATCGATGATTCAGTGGCCGATAATTTAACTAAGCTGTACACGGCACCGCTTGATACCGCAAATGCGGCGGTAGACCTCACACCAATGCTGGTAAATGATCAATATGTGCAGTCGTCATTTAAGCTTAGCGCAGATAGCGAGTACGTCGTCTACATAGCCAATCAAGAGGACGACATCTACGAGTTATACCTTGCAACGCTTGATGGTCAGCAGCCGCCATTAAAACTCAATGCGGCACTGCCAGATGGCGGAAGAATCGGTACTACTTTTTTAAGCGATAAGAACATCGTCCGTATCAGCGCCGATTCAAGCAGTATTGTGTATGCAGCTGAACAGATAGCCAGCGGACTTGGCGGCCTATTCGTAGTGCGAAAAATAGACGACGAAATATGTTTTGTAACGGTAGCCAGCAATAATAAGGTCGTCACTTTTTGTTTATAACGTACAAGCAGGAGCTCATAAAAGCTGAGTTAACATGAACTTTCGCCCTACCCCGTGTATTTATTGCTTAACTATAAACTGACTATACGCGGGATAGAGCGCTCTTTCGGAAATGACGGCGAGCGCTAATCCAACTTCTGTCACAACAGCTGTCACAACTCCTTTGACTTCAGCCTTTGTATGGCACTCGACCGTGCTTAACCCTATAATATCCGACCGCTAGTCTTGGCAAATATGCCTTGCATCTATTGCCACGCGTAACGCTGCTGCGATTGTTTTCCAGCTCAGACGTCGCAGACAACTTAAGACTCTCTCTATATATACCAACTGGATAGCACGCTCATGGACTTCCTCAGCAAACTCGTCGCCATTATTGTCAAAATCGTTAAATTTATATTCAGTGCGATCTGGCTAGTCATCGGGTTATTGATAATAGCTGCATATGCCTACAGCTGGTGGAGTGAACACCAGTACGAACAAGAGCTAGCTGAACAAGAAGCATTCATCGAAGCCGAGGCCGAATCATATAAAGCACAAGACCTTGGTGATCTCGAAGCGTTAAGCAGCGAATACCAAGCCATCTGTGAAAGTGAAATCACGCAACTTGCCAGCGTTTCAAATGGCGATGAAAGCGCACTTTGCGTTAAGGCCGCTAAGATACTCGTAGATACCAGCCAACAGACCGGCATGTCACTCGACAACTTCGCAGATATGCAAAGCAAGGTCTGCCTCCGAGACTATCAAGACAGCGACGAAGAAGCCAACGACCCAGAGAATCAAGAATACTGCTTAGAAGTTGGCAACAACGGCAAAACCGACGCAGTCAAAAACGCTATTGCACTGGCATTGTGTGAATTTGACAGCGGGCATGTGATGCAACATGAAACTGATCAATCATACTTCGCGTGGTTGTTATCAAAACACGGTGCGGCAGTGTATGTCGATCGCTCCTTTTATTTAGATTGTGACCTAAAGAAATTTAGTCAGCTCAACTATCGAGGCTTCTTTACACAGGAACTCAGTGACGAAGAACTGTACCCTGACTTTCAAACTAACATTTGGGACTTACTCGATAACAAGGACTATAACGGTGCCCTCAAAACATTAAGAGCGCACCCGTTTGGTGAGAATTTGCTATTCGATAAGTGGCTGCTAGACGCAGTGCTCAGCAATCATGCCGATGCTCAGCTACTGACCGAAGTACTTGCGCTAAATGGCAACCGAGTGAACTACAACGAAGAATATTACGATCAACCACTCAGCCTTGCGATTAATGAAGGCTTGTCTGACGCGGCACTAACATTGTTAAAAGCTGGTGCCGATCCATCAAGACCCGACGACAGCGGTCAAGCTCCAATCACGTTGGCGGCACGAGCCAATTTGTTACCGGTAGTTACGGCCTTATTAGCCGCCGGAGTTGACGCCAACGGAACACAAAACGCGGTAAGCCTCGATTTTGCCGAACCCCTAACTGCAGCAGCCCTTAGCGGTAACGCGGTGGTGTTCTCGACCTTGCGCGATAATGGCGCACTGTTACGCCCTGAAAACGCGTCAAAATTTCCTCAGTGGGAACAGGACTACCTAGCCGACGCAGCGTTACAAGGCGGCAACTACCAAATTGTCAAGGCCGTGGCCGATGCACAATTTTCGTTTGCCGAACCGCGTCGAGCATGGACTTATGCGATTCAAGGCGGTAACCCACAGGTGTTAGCATTTTTATTCGACTCCGGCATGACTCTACCGGAGCATAAATATCATACCGATATTTATAACGCCTTAAGCAAATCAGTACGAACCAAAGAAGACAATGAGTTCAAGGGCGGTCCGGCAGAGGCCGACCAAATGCTCAGCCTTCTATTAAAACACGGCTTAGACTTGTCATCGCTGTCATCAAACGGAAATAGCCTGGCTCATCATGCAATCGTGTTCGCGGCTCCCAACAATGTTGCTCGAACAAAAACTGAAAACCAACAAGACCGCCAACTACGACTTAAGTTCGCTGCACGTGTAATAGATGCGGTTCTCAAAACCAGCATCGATGTTAACCACGTTGGTAACAAAGGTGAGACCTTGCTGATGAAAGCCGCTAGCCGATCTCACCCAGAATTAGTCAAACTGCTAATAAATCGAGGTGCGGAAAAATCACTCAAAAACGAACAGGGATTGACAGCACTGGATCTCGCTATTCGCGAGGGCCGACGCCTCACTCGATTCTGGAAAAATGACACCGTCCTTAAAGAAAAATACCAGGCAGTGATTGAAGCGCTTGGTGGTGACCCAGCGGATCTCGACAAAGTCGCCGAAAAGCGGGCTTAAGCAAGCTAGCCTTGAGTTGGCTAAATGAATGGTATTTGAAGTTTTCGCCTGAGTCTCCGATTTGATTATTTATGCCGTGACGCCTGCTGGGAATTAGGTATCGATAGCCAAGCTGCCATCAACACCGTTCACTCGGAGAGTTGGCATTGACGGCAAGTAACGGTGAAACATGACTTTACCAGCAGTGACTATTCCTACATACCTGGCGCTAAGTCACGCTCAAGAATCGATTCATCTAACGATTCCAAACCACAGCTAGCGCTGTCAGCGGCATCAGTCGGGCAATTGGCTTGGCGTTGATCCACCTGCATACGGATTGACTTAAAATCGCCCCAAAAGCAGGCTGGGCAGGCCCGTTGCTCGTCGGCTGTCGGTAACGTATGCCCATCGCCCATGGCATAACTACGCGTCGGCAAAATATCTCGCCAGCTCAGCTCACTAACATCAGGAATTTGAGCAAACTCATCGCCATACCCCCAATCGTAATCCAACACCGCTTGCCAACCAAGGTGCATTTTACTGGCGACAATAACGCCGTTGATCAGCACGCTGTTCGGATCATCATACGCCAACCCAGCACTTTCAACCTCCGGCCCCAGCCGGCCAAATTTATCGACCGCATTGCGTAATTTGCCAAACAGTTCAGGGTCGTTAAATTCCTTCGCAGCCCATAAACCGAATATCTGTGCAACTTGGTCTGGATCCCCTTCAGTTTGTCCGAGTACCGCTGCATACGGGCCAAACTCTTCGACTAAATTTTCCTTAAATGAAGGGTAAAGCTCATCTAACTCGTCGCCCGTAAACGGTGTCAAAAAAGTAAGAATCCAAGCATTGGCATAGCCGCTGATTTGCTTTTTAACGAGGTCATGGTTTGGCAAGTAAGCGCGGTAAAACAAGCCAGTTTCAGGGTCGCGCATACGTTTCATAATAAAATCTAACGACCATTGTATTTCGTTGCTGGTATACGCCGTTCCATACAGACGGTCGTAGATATGCAAACTCAACATACTGATTGTGTTGCACTCAACAAACCAAGCATTCGGTTCGCAAGTAACGCCCTCATAAATTCCTTCGTGATGGAGCCGCATTTCATCTGCAATCTGCTGGGTCAACCAAGTAAATTCACGGGCATAACGCACGTCGCCAGTAGACATTTGGTAGAGGCCATACATCAAGTTAAGATGCCCCTTGTACATAATATTTTGCACTGAAATAGGGTCGGCCCCGAAGCCACGATCAGTAAAATCGCCCCAAACCTTCTTCGACTTCATCTTCCAAATCATCATATCCATCAAGGCTTTATATTCAGCTTGATTGTCAGGATCGATGATCATCGCAGACGGTAAACCATATGCCGCGAATGCTATCGAATACTTCCAAAAATCCTGTTGTTCAGTATTCCAGTCAGCGAAATCATCGCCGGATAATGACAATTTGAAATAGTCTTCGGTGACGCTACGCAGTTGCCCAATTTCATCAGACTGGAGACGACGCTCCGGCATCGGTTCAAAATAGGCTGCGCTGTCTGGAAAACCTAAGGGCAGAAAGCGAACGGCGCCCCAAATGATAAGACCAACGATAATCATGGCCAGTAACAGTCGCACACTGAATTTTCTAAATATTAGTGCTGATACCATTGCAATACCAAAGAAGGTTAGCGGTGCTGGACAGTATTACTAATATCTTTTGAAATAGCCAGTCAGAAGAAAACTGGAACATCATGTTGAATCCAGCGCCGACAATTACCTACGGCGCTGGCCCTCAATTAGTCATGTGGTGAAACCATCGCATCCGGCGTTTCATCTCGACCAAACCGATTAGCTAGAAGTCGTTTTACATCTCTAGCCACTAGCAGGTTGATCGGCACAAAAAACAAGGTGATCACCGTGGCAAATAATATTCCAAATGAAAGCGATACTGCCATTGGTTGCAAAAATGCCGCACTAACGTCCCCTTTACTGATAAACGTTAACGGTATTAGGCCAAAAAACGTTGTTAAAGAGGTCAGTAGTACCGGGCGAAATCGAGAAACCCCAGCTTGGCGTACCGCATCTAACAGGCTGCTGCCTTGCATGCGCAATTGCCGTATGTAATCGACTAAGACTAGACTGTCGTTAATCACCACGCCCAATAATGCCAGTAGGCCCAATATGCTTAACAGCGAAATCGGGATGCCCATTAACCAATGCCCCAGTACTCCACCAACTAATGAAAATGGGATCACCGACATCACCGCTAACGGCAGACCGTATGACTTTAGCGGCAGTGCAAGTAGCACATAAATAGCAAAAATCAACACCAATAAGCTGACCGTAACGCTTGAAAACGCTTTTCGTTGCTCTTCAGCCTCGCCAGTAAACTTAACGCGCACGTTCGGATGCTGAGCCAACACCTGCTCCAAGAACTCATCTATTTCACGATTGATCACTGTCATATTAGTCGCCTCTTTGTCGACATCTGCCGACACCGTAACGGTACGATACTGGTCGATTCGAATGATCTCGCTCGGACCACGCCCAGGCGACAAAGTAGCAACATTTGATAACGGGATTTTCTGACCATTAGGCGCCGTGATCAGCATGTCTTGCAAGGTGTCAGTAGTGCTGCGTTCCGACTTTGGAAAGCGTACAAGCACACGAACGTCATCGCGCCCACGCTGAATTCGTTGCGCTTGGAACCCACTAAAGGCCTGCCCTACTTGCCCAACAATATCGTTACGCGTGAGTCCTAACAAATGGGCATTAGGCGTGAGCTCTATTTGAATTTCCTGCTTACCATTAGCCAGTGTGTCAGCGATATCAAACACACCATTAAACTCAGCTAAACGCTCTTTGAGTTGGTTGGACACTTCCAACAGCTCGTCGAAAGACTGACCACGTAACTCTATATTGATGGGCTCACCAGCACTGAAGCCACGCGACCGGAAAGTCAATGACTCGGCTCCAGGTATATCGCCTACGCGCTCTCGCCACGCTTGCATTATCTCGATACTCGACACATCAACCAATCGCTCAGTTCTTGGAATGCCTTCGAATCGCAGCGATGCAACATGCGACGAACCGCCGTTCCCGGTGGTCGCAAAAATATGCGTAATTATTGGCTCTCCGCCCTCCCCGTTGGTTAGCTCTTTTTGTAGCTCTAACCCAACCTGCATAAAACGTTGCATATGGCGGTCAGTGACTTCAAACGGCGTTCCGGTAGGCATTACCAGAGTGACCTGACCACCATCTCGTTCGATACTCGGAATAAACACGAATCGCGACCAGCCTGTCGAAATAGAAAAAGAAATGATAAAAAACAGACAAATAAACCCAGTGAGCACCGAATACCGATACTCAATAGCACGCTCGAGCGCTGGCTTGTACCATTTAAGAATAAGGCCCTCAAAGCCTTGCGCAAAATTCATCTGCCATCGTGACAGACGCCCTACTTTGTTCGGGTCGCGAATCTTAATGTGCTTTAAATGCGCGGGTAAAATGAACTTCGATTCAATTAACGAGAACAGCAACACCGGAATCACAACCGCTGGAATCGGCGAAAAAATAGCGCCCAACCGACCTTCGAGTTGTGAGATTGGGATGAACGCAGCAACCGTCGTCAAAATTCCAAACGTCACCGGCACTGCAACCGACTTAGTTCCTTTGATTGAGGCTTGCAACCCATCTTCACCATTGCGTAACCGCGAATAGACACTCTCGCCGGTCACAATGGCATCATCCACCACAATTCCAAGCACCGTGATAAAACCAAACAAGCTCATGACATTGATACTAACTCCCATCAAGTCAATCACGGCGAGGGCGCCCATAAAGGTCACCGGAATACCGAGTGTCACCCAAAAAGCTACCGCTGGCCGGAGAAATAGCGCCAATAAAATGATAACTAGCAGGCCGCCTTGTAAGGCACTGCTGCCCAGCGTAGACAAACGCGACTTGAGCGCCTTTGAGTCGTCGTCCCAGTATTCAATTTTTGCGCCAGTTGGTAAGCTTGCTTGTCGAAGGTCGATGTAGTCTCGAACGGATTTCGCCACGGCGATAGAGTCTTCCTCTTCAGTTCGGTATACGTCGATCATGGCCGCCACTTCACCATTAAATCGTGCCAGCAAGGCCTCTTCCTGAAATCCATCATTGACGGTAGCAACATCGCTAACGCGCACGATGGCGCCATCAACATCAGCCTTGACTACAATATTCGCAAAGTCCGCATAGCGATAAGCCTGCCCTTTGGAACGCAGCAAGATGTCGCCTCCCACGGTTCTAACGTTACCTGCCGACATGTCTTGAGAGTCAGCCGATATGGCATTAGCCACATCGGAAATCGTAAGATTAAAACGACGAAGTTTATCTTGGCTGACTTCGATAGCGATTTCATAACCACGTACCGAGTCTAACTCAACTTGAGAAATACCATCGATTCGTAAAAGATCTTCACGCACTTGCTCAGCAAGTAAGCGAGTCTCTTGTTCACCGTATTCAGTTGTCACGGCGACCGAGATTACTTCTCGCCGACGCTGCGCTAAGGCAATCACTGGCCGCTCCGCCTCAGACGGTAACGTGCTTATGGCATCTACACGATTCTTAACATCGTCTAATATCTCACGCGGATCATAGTCTTCATTTACTTCAATACTGATAGACACCGAGCCTTCACGCGAATTGCTGCGGATTTCATCAATCCCAGCGAGCCCTTGCAATGCTTCTTCAATACGCACCGCCACACCGAGCTCCATATCTTCTGGTGTGGCACCACGTAAACTTACCGACACTGAAATGCTTTCAGGGTCCGAGGTTGGAAAGATCTCAAGCTTTAAATTGAAACTAAGAGTAATCGCTCCGGCTAACAGAATTGTGATCATCAGCAGATTTGCAGCTACTGAGTTTCTAGCAAACCATTCAATCATTAGTTGCTCCAGCGGAGTCGCTCGATTTTACTCGCTTAGGTCTGTTAGATTCTGACGCTGACTTATCTGTTCGTCGTCCCGCACCGCGTTGCCCTTGGCTCTTCGCTTCGCCTTCGATATTCACTTTAGTACCCGATGCAACCTGCCCAAGCGCGGTAGTGACTAGGCGATCACCGGCACTTAACCCCGAGCCAATGATTGCCTGCGTTTCGTCTTTCCACAATACCGTGACGGCTCTTCGTATAACCACACCATTTTCAACCACGTAAACGTAGGAGTCTTGATAAATCGCTGTGTACGGCACAACAATAGCGTTCGGCAATGTCTTCCCTTGTATTTCGGCCGTCACATACTCGCCAATTTTTAACTGAACACGCCCCTTATTCTGCGAACCAAAGGGATCATCGATTTGGGCGACTACGTTTAGCTGCCTAGAGTTTTCATCGATTGCACTCTCACTTCTTACTACTTTGCTAAGCCACGGCTGTGCATTTTCAGACAGCGAAGAAAATATCTCAGCACTGATAGTCTGTGAAACTTCCCTCGCATCATGATAGGTCTCAGGTAGGTCGATAAACTTCAAATCCGACCCAGCGATAGGAAGACGCACCTCTAGGTAGTCCGATGCAAATATCCGCGCGACCTGTGTCGAGCCGTTTACAAATTGTCCGACATCAACCAGCTTTTCCAATACTCGACCTGAATACGGAGCAATCACCTTGGTACGCGCGAGATTCAATTTAGCTTTGGCCACCGCCGCTTCGGCCGACGCCAATGCCGATCTAGCAGCTTGCAATTGCGGTTTACGTAGCACCAAGTCTGTCGGTGGTGTGGTATTGCCTAACCGCTGCCAATCCAGTTCGGCCTGCTTTGATTGAGCAAGCTCTTCAGACAATACTTGTTGCGCACTGGCAAGATTCGCTTCGGAAATTTTGACATCATAAGCATAGTCTCGATCATCGACTTCAAGTAACACATCACCCTTTTTGAAAAAGCTACCTTGGCGTAAATTCTCATCAATATAGGTAATCTGACCACTGACTTGAGAAAACAGCGAGGTTTCCGTTCGCGGTCGAATACTGCCATAACTTTTAATCTTAACTCGAAACTCGCTACTCACAACATCGTGCACCGACACTGAGAGGGTTGGAGTTAAGTCGCCACGACGTCGTTCACTAACGGGTTGATTCAGCAAAAAGAACACAATAATCATCGCAGTGACCAGCAAGATAGTCAGCGGCACCACCACTTTTGCTTTACCTTTAAACCGATCAACGAGGCGCTTGCCTATGCGATGTTCAGAACCACCCTTGTGGTTTGATTCAACAGTATTTTCTGATATTTCTGAGTTTTCTCTAGTCATTACTATGCGATTGGTTTTTGGCCATAGTTAATGATACGCACGAGCAGCGAAACTCCTGCTAAAAAAGTTTTTTTAGCAAAACATATGCAGAAAAAGCATTAGCCGAAAACGACGCTCATTAAGACTTAGGTAGGATAGAGTCAGAGCCTATCTATAAAGAGAGTTCGCGATGTAACAAGCAACCTGACCTCCCCCGAAATAGACGACCTTTCTTGGCCACCAACAACAAACTTACAGCACCTTAACGCGTTAGAAAATACTAAATAAATCTACTTCTGCGCGGCAATAAGAAAAATCAGACGCCAGACACATCGTCAGTTGAATTATCCAACAAAACTTTATCTTGCCAGTTCGGCCCCACGTGTTGCTCCATATAGTCGCGCATGAATTGACGTATCTTTTGAGATGGCGTTATGTCATCCAACTCACAGAGTCTTTCAAATATTGCTTTTTTCTTTGGGTCAACTAGCACAGTTAGTCGTGCGGTTCGCTTTTCCATTAGCTTTTTCTCGGTGTCTTAAAAACAGCGGCATATTACCATATGGATCACATATGATTAACACTCGAGAATAATAAAAGGACACATTTTGACTCCCGACTTTTTTAAACAAACCGAATCGAGCAGACTGATCAACGCTGCATTCACAGTAACCACAGGCCGATTAATCGACGATGTCACTGACAACACCACAACCCTGATCAGTGGAGAAAATAATACTACTCTCATATAAACTGTGGGTTTATCGAGCTAATCGTCGTCATTCATTAATCTAGCAATCGTAAGCCCCTACAATGGTATGACCACCGTGTCGCCGCTGGGCAACGGAATCACATAATAAGTGATGTCACTCGCGCCAAACTCGTAAGCCCCACTATCACACGCCCCGTCTCGTTGGTAGCCACGCTGATCTACCTTACCGATTGGAACTTTACAAAAACTAGTTAGCGCTAAATCGATAGCACCCGAAGTTGCCACCAGTGCGTGGGTTTCAGTTGGACCACCATTGTTCGCTAGTGGCGCTAACAGTGGGTCGCCATCGGCATCACCAGAACACGATGAATCACTAAACCAGTTTCCTTGCAAACCGGTGTCAGCGGGCACATTACAATCACTAACACCATTCAAGGCGATGATTGAATTAAGCAAAGACACACTCGATGACGCCCCTCCCCAATAAATACCGGATGCGTCGCTACCACCGCTGTTCTGAAACACGGTTGCATGAACTAGCGACGCATTGGAGTTACTCAATTGAATGCCTCCAATCGAAAACCCTGCTGTATTGAGCGAGACCGTTGAGTTCAGCAATTTCATTGCGGAGCCATTGGTAGCCGAAATTCCAGCAGCAACATTCGAACTATTCTCAGATATGGTTGAGCGTTCAATAGTTAACTCCGAACCGTCGATAGATACCCCGCCGGAGCTGTTGATAGCGGAATTGCTCTGAACCGAAGCGTCTCGCAATGTGACCGAAGAATTGCTTACAATCAATAAACCGCCCGCTTGATCAGCAGCATTGCTCATAATTCGGTCTCGAGTCATGACAACATCACTCGACGCTGCAACCACCATACCCCCGCCATAACCATCAGTAGAGTTAAGATTAATGAGGTTATTACTTAACCGTGTTGCATGTCCATTGTTAGCCACATAAACAGCACCACCAGCAACTAAGGCATGGTTGTTGGCCACATTATTATCGGATAGCGACAGTTCTGAATAGCCCGAATAGATTGCACCACCGCTAGACGCGTCATTACTGTTCAGAGTGGAGTTTGACAGGGTTAGCGTCGAGTTCCGCCCATCAACCCCGCCGCCAGTGCTGGCGGAGTTGAAGGTGACCGATGAGCTGTCAATATGGGTAATATTCGAGAGGCTGTATATGCCACCGCCGCCGCCAGTCATTACACTGTTCTCACTCAACTGACTGTTACTAAGCGTTAAATCAGCATCTTGGGTCGAAATGGCACCACCATCAAACCCAGCCTCATTGCCAGACATAGTCGTTTGCTTGATTGTGACCACACCAAAACTCACGCCTACCGCACCACCGGACTCATCTGCCTGATTACCAGTGAACTCGGAATCGCTGATATAGCTAGAGACCGAATCTATGAGAGCCAATGCACCAGCGTTAGACGCACTGTTGTCATTGATTTGCACATCGCTAATCGTCGTGACGCAATATTCAACAGCAACACCGCCACCGGTCTCTGCTTGATTCGCAGATATATCGGAGTTGCTGAGCGAGACCGAACTCGTTAGCGCAAAAATAGCGCCACCGGTATTCGAAACGTTATTTGAAAAACTGGATAAGCCATTGACCGTCAATGAACAATTGTCGCTAGCGATAGCGCCACCTTGGATGGAACTGCTATTGCGCTGCAAATTAGAATTAGACACCGTCAATGTGGCTTGCGTACAAAGAATACCGCCACCAGATGGCGCCATCCCGTTGACTATTTCAACATCGTTAATCGTAAGGTTTCCGGCGCTGCCCACCGTAAGTAACCGAAAGTCCGGAGTCGTTAGCGACGCGCTCCGCGCTAACGATGAATTACTGCCTTGTATAGTGATTTGTGAATCAACAACCGGCAATGCTGAGCCGCCTGAAATATCGACTCCGGGCTCGGCGTTGGAATAAGTCAAGGTCCCTGAGGGCAAGAAAATCGTATCCGCACCAGAGCCGGCTGAACAACCCCCAATCGGACTATTCTGATTCGCCGATATGATCGCATTCTTGAGCGTGCAAGCACCACTCACACTAATTGTTGCCGCCGATAACGGACCAGATGTCGCCAGCGATACTGCCAACGCTACCTTAGTAAAAGCCGCTCTAGTCGAAGTTAACTTGGTAAATTCAAATCCAGCTGAAGTAATACTAGTTGAAGAATTGAATCCTTTTAAGCATGTTCTGTTTAGCATGTTATACCCTTTATCCTGACTCCCAACCTAACCACACTGCCACTTCCTTAATTGGGCCGCATAGCACTCGGTTGAGAAATTACCCCACACTCTTCATCATACCCATATTTTAGTTTTGGTAGCGATCATTTGGCATCTAGCTTGCTTTAGCGGGCATCGTGCCCTCTAAGGAATCGAAAATTAGGTATCTACACTCATGAAATACCGCTAGCGAACATTCAAAATAGACTTCTGTAAAATTAACTAATAGCCGTATCAATATTCATTACCTAAATCATGTATGACACGAGCGTTTTGAACATCTAAATGCCACGATTTTCAACTAGCATTTACCTAGCTCACGTTTTCCGCAAGCCACGCACGGGCGAACAACGGCTCCAGTCAATAACCATGGCACTAGTGCACTCCGAAGATACGACAACCCAAACTTGATTTTAAGTTGAAATATCCTGATCACTCATTTTTCGATGCAAAACCGATTCAACTAGGGTACAAATAGACTATGCATACCCTGCTAGAACGTGACCAACAACTCGCTAGCCTTCTCGAAACTATTGAAGGTTGTAAGCGCGGCCGCGGCGGTGTGATACTGATCAGTGGAGAAGCCGGAATCGGCAAGACGACGTTATTGGCTGCTGCACACGAACAGCTCGACAACGACCACGAAGTACACTGGACCGGGTGCGATCCGCTATTCAACCCAAAGCCACTCGGACCGCTATACGATCTACGCGGCGATATTGGCGACAAGGTGATGCCAGTCTTGCGTCAAAGCAGCGATCAAAATGAAGTGTTCAAAGCCTGTCTTAACGCGCTCGATCGCTCAAAAATAAATAACTTTCTAATTATTGAAGATGTGCACTGGGCCGATAACGCCACGATTGACTTTATTAAATATTTGGCGCGGCGGGTTCAGTTCATTTCCTGTGTAATGTGCTTAACTTTTCGCACCGATGAAGTCGTTCCTACACACCCATTATATTCGGCATTGGAAGTACTCCCCCACGCTCACACCACACGAATAGCATTGGAACCACTGAGCGCTGGTGCGGTTGCGTTACTAGCAGATCAAGCGGGGCAGACCAGCGACAATTTGTATGATATTACTCAAGGCAATCCGTTTTTTGTGACTGAGTTACTTTCCGACCCAGCGAGCGACGCGACTGACTTACCATCATCCATTCAGGATGCGGTTAATGCGCGGATAAATCGACTCGTTGCAATGGAGGCATCTTTTCTCGAAACTATCAGCCTGCTTCCTACTGGTGCGAGCCCAGCGATTCTATCGGCGTTATTTCCTGGTCATGGGGAAACGCTCGCAATGGCTTGCGTGGCGCGAGGGCTACTAATTATTGATACGTCGCATGAGTTTCGCTTTCGCCATGAGTTGGCACGGCTCGCTACTAAAACGCGCATACCGACTCATCAGCAACCCGCCAGACACGCAATCATTTTTAAAGCGCTTGAGACACAAACCGATGTTGAGCTTGGCACCTTTGTGTACCATGCCGTTGAATCACAGAATAGCCAAGCCGTATTACTCTATGCCAGTCAAGCCGCCAAACAAGCGTCACTGCAGGGCGCACATAAAGAGGCCACTTCGTATCTGGCCACGGCACTGAAATTTGTCGACGCGGCAGACACGCAGACCGCCGCACAGCTGTATGAAGACTGGGCTTATGAATCCGGTTTATCACAATCAATAAGCAATGAAGTGATCGAAGCTAGAAAGCTAGCAATTACCCTTTGGCGTGCTCAACAACGACCCGACAAAGTAGGCGAGAACTTGCGCTGGCTCTCTAGGCTACATTGGTACCGAGGCGAAGCTACCGCCGCCAACCGTTACGCTGATGCCGCCATAGACACCTTAGAAAGCTGCCCTCCCTCAAGCGAACGTGCCATGGCCTATTCTTTTCGCTCACAATTAGACATGCTGAACGACCGCATGAGTGATGCTATTTATTGGGGCGAGAAAGCACTCGAAATGGAAACCCAGCAAAACAATATTGAAGTCCGGATCCACGCCATGACTAACATCGGCTCAGCCCAGGTCATGCGCGGCAACGAAGAAGGCAAAACACTATTACTGTCGAGCCTTGAACTGGCTCTGGCGCACGGCTTTCACGAACACGCGGCACGGGTCTACACCAACCTATCTGATTACGCCATGCGGTACCACCATCTTGAGTTTGGTGAACACATCATCAGTGAAGGTATCGCATTTGATATTCAACACGAGCTCGACTCTTGGACTTATTATCTAGTTGGCATTCAAGCACAACTACGCCTAGAACAAGGTCGCCTACTGGATGCAGAGTCTATTGCATTGGGCGTTCTTGGCCTGAGTCACCAGACTAAATTAATGAAACTCCCTGCAAGCCTGGTACTAGCCAGAGCACAATTGCGACGCGGCCAACCGGACGCCAAGAAGAGCCGAAAAGAGGCACTGGCAGTGGCCAATGAAGTGGGGGAACCGCAATACAGCGTACCTGCTCGACTTAGTTTTATTGAGGCTGCGTACCTTGAAGACAACACCAGCGAAGCATTCGAACACTTAGAACAATTAGCTACGCAAGCTGATTCAATGTTAGATAATTGGCGTGCCGAACTCGCATTATGGTGCCATCGATTTAACTTTTCGTTGGCAAACCCCGCCACTCTACCCGCCTCAATTGAACTTGAAATTAAAGGCGACGCAGATCAAGCAGCCAAACGTTGGCTCGACATGGGTATGCCAATCCATGCCGCACATGCTTGGCTGGCACAAGCTAGTCCTACCCTGCAACAAATCACCAGTGCCTCTGAAATCATTCAAAGTTGCCAAGCACACGGCTTGCAAGGCAAACTAGCTCACCACGCGAATCGACTAAACGCGCCCGCCCTAATTACCAAGAATAAGCGCGGACCTTATAACGCCAGTCGACAGCACCCTTGTGGGTTAACCGCCAAAGAACAACAGGTATTCGCGATGGTCTTGCAAGGCTGCAGCAATCGACAAATCGCCGACACACTTTCAAGGTCAGCTCGAACCATCGAAAATCACGTGTCGTCGATCCTAAGCAAGCTCAATGTGCATTCTCGCATGGATGCTGTTTTACGTGTGCAATCGGAACCGTGGTTGGAACCTAAACAGCGTAGCTAAACTCGCTCAGCCCTCATGTTGAACGATATCATTTACTCAAAACTTAACTACTTAACTAGTTTCAAACTTAGTTAATTTCGTAACACCAACACGGCTAATCATTCCAACTCCTTAACCTAGCCCAAGCCTTCAAGAGCTCGGCGAAGACACAACGCTCACGATAACCGCAGCCAACCAGCCCGTTTAGCTCAATTAGCATTAATGACGTGCATCCTCCCGGATTGTTGCTCAATCAAGCCGACTCATCTAATACTTGCGTCGCCTCGCCGGAGCTGTCTGTGGCCAACGGCCGATACAATTAGACTAATACCACGCTGCCCGCCAGTGGCGCTGCAGTGGTCGACGAGTTTAATCGAAGCTCTGTATTCATTGGCTAAAACGGTGTGCTTTCTTACACAATTACTAACGACGCACCAATCGAACTCCCCGGAGGTTTTGATCAAGCCACGCTGGTAGTAGGTCAAGCGGGTTCAATTTCATGCCTAATTAAAAACAATGAGCCGTTCTCAATCACGGGTATTGAGATTTCAACCAATTTGCCCATCCAGCTAGACCTAGATACAGTCAATTCATCAACGATCTGTAACCGTTCGCACAATATTATTGCATCAGTTGATCGCTGTAATATCACCGATGCCACCTTTGCTCCTAACTCGAGTCGGTCGATTATCATACGTTTCATCACTAACGCAGTAGGCACGGCCAGTGTTGCCACAGCTCATAATTTCGAGATTATTCTAACAACCGTAACCAGCGATAAAGCCGCTTCAACGCCCGCCCAAATGTCGGCATATAGACAATCGTTGAGCCTTAGTAAGCAGCTTAGCGATAAAAAGGGAATACAGTTTTTCCACAACACGCCTTTCTAGTTGAATTGACAACTAGGCGGATAACAATCAAAAAAGTCTCCAGCCTGTTTGGTTATACATGAGCGGCGAAATGGATGCTCTTCCGCTGTCTAAGGGCGTTCAACAAACGCCCAAAGATCAACTTACTTTAGATCACGTGATCGTATACAATTGCGCGCTGCCATGACGCTCACTCCGCCAAAACACCATGAATAGAATAATTCTTACTTGCTTTTTCATTAGCACTCTATCTTCTTGTGGTGGTGGGGGCTCGTCCAGCGGCGGTGGAGAGGATATGGTCGATAACAACGTATCTCATTGCGTCATCGAGACCACTAAAAGGACTCAAATCGCACTTACGGATACTAGTTATACAAAGATTGAGTACACATGGATCAATAACTGCGGCTTCACTGTGAATTTGTCAACAGCCTTTCTAACGTCAAGCACGATTGAGACAATTTCACTGGCCAGCAATGAAACTCACTCCGATTCAACAATTGCTATTCCTATAAAATTTGTTGCATGCCGGCCTCCGTCAACCGGAATTGACGTGGCCCCAGAGGAAGCACTTCTCCAATTTGGTTGCAGCTAGTCCGCCGGCTACGAGTAACCGCGCAGCCTGTAGCAAAAATAATTCATACCGTCCTAGCGACCGTTTAGAGTCGAGCAATGAAGCTACCGTTAACGCATGCTGACATACCGAACTAGAGCCTACTGGCCTAGCGGAAACTACATGAGCCAATATTTAAAGGCACTGCCCGCCAATTATGCTTTTTTCAGGATGCGAACAACGAGTAGTAAGAAGGCTGCTCCGGCAGTTGCCGTCACGATAGAACCGATTAGTCCTCCGGCTGCAATACCCATAACACCAAATATATAGCCACCTAGCACCGCACCGACCACTCCAACGACGATATTGCCGAGCAGGCCAAAGCCACCACCTTTCATTAAGGTACCCGCCAACCATCCTGCGATGGCCCCAATTGCCAAAAATATAATTAGACCTGTGATATCCATAAATTCACCTTTGTAGTTAATGTTTTGTTGTCATGATGGAGTCGAACTACTCATTTTGAAGCAACGACTTATGCTTAGTGCGCCGCTTGTCCAAATTGCTTAAGCCGTTTGCAGTATGCGCTAGATTTCACGACAGTACTACGACCTCGCGACTTTACCCTTGAAAAGTGATTTCCTTGTCTCTGTGCTGGTCATTGGTGGTGGGTCGCTTCATATACAGTACGTTGTTTAGGCCACGACAATTAGTTAGCGAGACCAGCTTACTGAACGTTGACGATCACCCGAGAATAACGCGTGAGTCTCGGTGTACCATGATCCGTCACCGCTAAAATAATATGCATGGTGCCGGTACCTGGCGGCATTACACGCTTGGTTTGAACGTCAAACCAAGCCTTTGCTTGATCATGATTTTTGATATCGAGCATTACCCCAGTGCTCGCATTCGAAATACCTCGCGTTCCAGCCTCAGCATAAACAAACCATGCATACGACAACGCATCTCCATCAGGGTCATGCGACGAGGTAGCACTTAACTCAACGCGCTCACCGGGCGCAGCCTCGATGTAGGCTGGATGATCCAATTGCACTACCGGTGGATGATTCGCATCCTTGTAGTCTTTGATACTCCAATCCATTCGAGCTGAGAAGTCATTTTGGTATGCCGAGCGCCAACGCCAAATACTAGCGTGATTACTAGTATGCCATTTGCCATCTGTACCAAAAACTTCATCCTGAGCATTAGTCCAGATTGGACGGGTCTCCTCTTCGAGAAACCATTTCTCTTTACGCGGGGTATACAACTCGTAGCGCCCGCCCCATCCTCCCCAATTCGGGTTCTCTGGTGCATTTAAGCCATTATTCAACAAATACAGAAATGCTGGCGTGTCGCCTTCCATCATAAACTTCCAATGTGGATAGACTCCTCCCAGCGGACCTTTGCTACGCACATTTTTATTCAACCATTCATTAGTAACCAGCTGGTAATTTGCGCCTCCAAAACGGCCGTGGAAATTATCGCCACCAATTGCGATCCACGTAGCATGATGAAAGCCACCTCCGGCATTTACTCCGGGCGTGACTATATAGAATAAATTTGGAAATTCCTTGCGAATCCACGGGCCACTATTATCTTGATCAGATATGGCATAGACGCGTAACTTACTGACAAACTGCTGCAGTTCCAAGTCAGTACGTGTATTACGAACCTTCCATAGAGCCTGCGCAAGTACATTAGGGCCGCCCCAAACATTCACCCATAAAGGGCGATCATCATCACGATCTACTGCTCGTATTAGCTGATCAGAACCAGGAGAATCCTTACCTTCACCGACTCCGGCCATATCATGAATAGGGACGCCCTTAAACACCACACGCAGCAGCTCATCAGTACTAGGAAACCCCTTCTCATGGCGTTCCAAGTTGTCTCGTACTTGGCTATAGGCGTTTATAATGCGCTGGATTTTCTCAGGGTGTAATTGATTTTTATCCGCACCAGTAGGGGTTGCCACCAAGCCTTCAATGTCGAAATGGTTAGCGTACGTAAGCAGGCGAACCATTGACATTTGATCATCAGGGTCACCACCGATGTCAGTCAACACAAACAATCGGTGTTTCATACCAACTGACTCATCGACAGCATCACCTTGCGCCGACGCGAACTGATTCGACGTAAGCACCACCATCACCAGCAAAGCACAGCAACGAGACAGACGAGATATTAGATCATTGCGCATACTGATCCACTTATTACTTATACCCTGCATTTATCTATTCCTAGTTAGTTGTCACAATGCATCGCTGCAGACACAGCGCAACGCCGTTTAAACAGTCTTTACGCTAACGAGTTATCAAGCTTACACCGAGATGCCCAGCTTCACTAAATTCGCAAGCTAGCTTATCATTTAAAAAACCACAAGCGCTTATCATGCGGCTGATTTTCTGTCATAACAATTGCATTTGCCTATTATTCAACCTCGCGCACCAACATCACTTTGCCCAAACCAGTGCGGAAATTCGAATTTTGAATACCATCTAAAAAGTCAAACAATGGTGCGGTGTCGTCTCGGCCACTCAACAAACTAATCTCCGCTGTCCAATAAAAATTATTTCTCGATTGAACATTGGGAAATATTGCTAGATTAATGGCCGGGCTTCGGCAACTGTAGTTTACTAAGCTACGGTATTCGTCCACATTTGGAATACGCCAATCTCGATAATCAGCCCATTCAGAGTCGGCCGCAGCCTGCATAGCGTCACGCCAATTAAATTTGGCATCTTCACCAAGCTCGCAAGATTGGCCAGAGTGTCCAACGGTGCAGCGCGCCCACATCAAACCGGTTAATTTATCGGTTACCGTGGAGTCTGCATGGACGATGTATCGAGCATCGGGCACGTCATCAATTATATAGTCGATACAAGTCTGCTGACTGTAGGCTACGCTGCTCACGCTTAACACAAGCACAAAAGTTAACGCGCATGAAAATTTTTTTAATAGGTAATTGAATATCATGTTATTTCACCGAGTCGAAATTTTGATAGTCATCAGTTCGCACTAAGCGCACATGATAGTGACTATATTGCCCAGAGCGATACCAAGACCGATCCACCGCATCGTCGAAGTCAAAGCGGCGCGCACGTCCGATGTCATCGCCGTTTTCAGGATGACCTGGCGTAGAACTCCAGTAGTAATCAGTTTGGGTATTCGGGAAATAATTCGTATCGATGCTGGGCCCGATAGGCTTGCCACGGTCAAGCAGGGTTCCTAACTCTTTAATATGAGGCACTCGCCAATCGTCGAAACCACACAACGGCTCGGTGTTTGCGGCCTCGATCAACGGATTCCAATCATCATAGTAAATTCCGTGTGCGCCGTCGACACCACGACCCTCAGCACTAATGCCGCCCCAAAAATAAGTATTATCAGTATCGCGTAGGCCGCCATCGTCAGTCTTAACTTCCCAAACAAAGCCAGTGACATTGTCTCGAACACAGGCCCAACTTTCGGCTGAGGCGGGCAAGTCGTTACCGTTAACATCAAGCTTGGTGTAGCTAAATCCTGCTCGGCCATCTGAATCGTCGTAGTCGCTTACGTCACGCCCGTGTGAGCATGTCTGTTGGCTAACTACAGCGCCACTGCAAGTAGCATTGTTCCCAGTTGGGTAATTACCTGCGATTAACACACCGGAATCAGGAAGGCGGTAAGTGACGGAAGTTATTGGTGCCGAAGGCTCGTTATCTAACAACAATAACGACATAGCGCCAGTCGGTAAACTCTGCTGCTGAGCCACCACCTCAGCGCTAGTAGGCAATAATAGTAAGGCTAAAATGCCACTTATGCATTTCGTCGCAGTGCACTGACTTCTCGACTTCACGGTGTGACCATTCACTGCAACAGTTTGGTAGCGTCGCCATGACAGGCTCCGAATTAAACTATTGATTCGAGGAATTGAGATTTGAAAAATTAAGGTCTGAGCGGTTAAGACGCGCCCTTTATGTAGTTGAGTCACTACTTTACTAGGTACTATTTTATAGGGACTAGGCATATAGATTCCATCGCGCTAAGGTTATGTACCCCAAGCTCATCACTGAGCCCCTACCGCCGTCAAATTATCATAAATTGACAAACAAATGGAAAAAACTAGCTGAGAATAATCATTACTCCACATGGCTACGTTACCCGTGATACTGATCCAGCATCCACACGTTTAAGCCTAGTTACCGCATCATTATAGCTAAGCGTCCGACCAAATTCCCCTCGTGACCTAATTCTCATACCCAAACTAATCACAATATCGTCACTTGAGTTGCTCAATTAGGGTTAGTATTCTGCTAACTCTTAATCAAGCATCGAGCTAGCTCGATGCCTATTTTATGCATGTGTTATGAACAATATTAAGCTCCGAATACTCTCTCTAATTTACTTTGGGATGTTTGCTGTTTTGCCTTTCGCCTATGCGGAGTCAAGCAACCACAAAAACTATCCGGCTATCATCACCGACATCCAAGCTTGTTCAGCAGCATCGGTAGATGCCGAACGACTCAGTTGCTTTGACGCGCTCGCGCAATCAGTCGCACAACCCAATACCCAAGTATCGGTAGAATCAAGTAACAACAAGGAACCAGAAACATTACCTGACAACATTGGTGGCGGAAAATTTAACGACAACACTGAAACCCCAGTGGGCGTTCGTGGATTGGTCACATCGTGTCAAAAAGCTCACGACGGAAAATGGTTCTATATTTTTAGCAGTGGCCAAGTATGGAAACAAACAGATCGCTCAAAACGTCGATATCGCGAGTGCCACTTCTATGTCACCATCTTCGAAGACGGTTTTGGGTATAAAATGCGCGTCGACGATGAGACTCGAATAACCCGAATAAAACGACACAAATAGTCGTTACTAGGAAATCGAACTAGGCAACCGAATAGCAGCGCACAAGGCTGTGCGCCTAGATTTTTAGCGGCGATGAAAGATATCCATCAAACTGACTTCGTGTAATCGCCCAAACTCGACACATCACGCAATATTGCTTTTCAAATCAGTAACTGGACACTTGTTTTGTTGCCAACTCTCATCTAAGATAATAGCTGAGAGGAAAAACACAATAACATCAAGTATTTGCATCAGTAAGCAAGCTGGTATCGTTAAATACTTGATTCCTGTGTTTTCGGAGAAGTCGGGTTCTTCCGACTAAAAAGCGTAAGCCCAAAGCGATTCTAATATTGCGTATGCGATCTACGGGAGTTCAAACTTTCGGATCTATGTCTTAGTCGACCATATGCTGCCGATAAACGGCATCAACTCACACTTCACCTCTTTTTGCTAAATCACAAACGAGGAATCGGTGGTAGATTGCGGCCCAGCCTGGTAAACGATTACCTTGCATATCTCGGCACCTCGCTCAAGGCTTACGAGCAGTCAGTTGGTCAGGAGTTAGCAACTCTAGTCCAAACTGAGAGCAATCGACCGAAGGTGTGTGCTTAGCGGTGATTTTAGAACCTACTGTCTATCATCACATGGCGCTGGTTATTCCGGCACCAATCCAGCATAGCTCAATCTTGCGTCTTTAGTTGTTTGCTAACAATAATTCACCACTAAGGAGCCAACAATGAAATCACTTATTCAAATCCTACTTGTTTTAGTATTTTCGACACTATCTTACTTTTTCTCGAGCACGCAAGCCTACGCACATGGCCTCATGGTCGACCCGCCCGCTCGTAATGCGCGATGCGGCTTACCTGAAGACCAGAAGCCCCACAACGCAACCGAACCGGCCTGTGTCGCAGCATTCGCCAATGATCAGAATGGTGGCTACCAATTTATGAGCGTACTAAGCCATGATGTCGGACGCCAAGGGGTAAGTCCATTACCGAGCAATGTTTGCGGGTTTGATAGTGAAACTTGGGACAATTACAACAATGGCAATACCACACCATGGGACTTGCCCTTGAATTGGCCAACCAGCTCGGTAAATGCTGGAGCGTTCGATATCACTTGGAATATTTCTTGGGGCCCACATTTTGATGACACCGAAGAGTTCGTTTACTACATCACCAAACCAGGATTCCAATACCAAGTCGGCACACCACTCACATGGAACGATTTTGAAACGACCCCGTTTTGCAAGCAAACCTACAACGATGCAACTCCCAACGCGAACCCGAATGTTATTGCCGATAAAGGCGCGACGACCTTTAAAACCTCATGCACACTGCCGAACCGCAATGGTAGACATGTAATCTATGGCGAATGGGGCCGAAACTATTTCACGTACGAACGCTTTCATGGCTGCATCGACGTCAGTTTTGGAGGCGGAACCGGCAACAATACTTCGCCAGTTGCAACCGCACAAAACGTGTCGGTTGATGAAAACTCATCAGTGCCAATTACGTTAATGGGCAGTGACAGCGACGGTACCATCACCGCCTATACCATTGTCGCGGGACCAAGCAATGGAACACTTACCGGCAGCGGAGCTAACTTAGTTTACACGCCAACTGTAGGCTACTTCGGCACTGATTCATTCACCTTTAGTGTTACCGATAATGATGGAGCGGCCTCGTCTGCCGCCACCGTCAGCATTACCGTGAACGAAGAGTCTACTGGAGGCAATCAGGCGCCTCTGGCAGACTTTAGCTACAGCGCATCAAACCTAAGTGTAAGCTTTGATGCTAGCGCGTCTTCCGACCCTGACAACGGACCTCAGCCCCTGAGCTATACGTGGAATTTCGGCGACGGGCAAACCGCCTCCGGAGCAAGCGCATCACATGTTTTCGCCACTTCCGACACCTACTCTGTGACGCTCACGGTGGACGATGGGCAAGACAACGCCACGCAGACCAAAGCTGTCACCGTCACCTCAGAACCCAGTACCGGCGATGTCAGCTGCGAATACGTTATCTCAAATCAATGGAATTCTGGATTTGTTGCTGAGATTCGAATCATAAATCGTGGCACAACAACCGTAGACGGCTGGAATGTAAGCTGGAATTACAACGATGGTAGTGCAGTGACTAGCGCTTGGAATGCCAACTTAGTCGGCAGTGGTCCTTACACGGCTAGCAACATTGCATGGAACGGCTCTGTCGCTCCAGGCGAAACAGTAGCCTTCGGAGTTCAAGGCACACATGGCGGCTCTACGGCGCCGGTAACAGTAACTGGTGACGTGTGTAATTAGTCAGTAATTTTATTAGCTTTGTAATTAGGCGCAGAAGCACATGCTTCTGCGCTTGGTTACTAAACTCAATCTATTATTGTGGGCACTTGCCAGGTCACACAACTCACACAAACCAGCCCCAGTCCCGCAGCGTGTATAAAGTTCGAAAATGCACTTAACCTGACTCAAGGTAAGCTCTCAGCATCGACCCACTAAATTAGCGACGCTAATCATATTAATAATTCAAAAAGGTCGACTTGCGTGAACCGTTGACTACCTAAAGACACATTAAAAATAGACACGTCAATAAATGTGCTAGAAAACAATTCAGATAACTTCTCATAGCCCAAGATCCAAATGAGTATTAACTAGGCACTATCAATTTCTCCAAGCCACGCCGGTCATTCACGACCTGCATTGTCATTTAACGAAGAATACTTAGAAGTTCTTTAAGGTTGACTAGCGAAGATTTGCCTAGTATCTTTTTGCGCTTGCCAAGGATCGGGGCTCTTCAGTGCATGCCCACCACTGTCCTCAATATTGGTGAGAGCTAATGCGTTTTAGATTGCCATCAAGCAACTCACGCCAGTCGCCGCCATTGATAGTAATTCCGCATGGAGGCCCTCATGGCGTACGCGACCATTGGCAATTCGACGAAGAAACACAGCTCTTAGCAAACCGTGGGTATGCAGTACTCAAGGTGAATTTTCGAGGCAGCGGTGGATACGGCGAGGCCTTTGAAAAGCTTGGGTATAAGGAATGGGGCGGCAAGATGATCGACGATATTATCGACGCCACTAACTGGGTTGCTGAATCTGGCCAAGTTGACCAACACCGAATGTGTATTTATGGCGCTAGTTATGGTGGTTATGCTGCACTTATGGCAGCCATCAGAGCACCTGACTTGTATCGCTGCACGGTAGGTTATGTTGGGGTCTACGATTTACCTACGATGTATTCTGATAGTGATATTCCGCGTAATTGGGGCGGCGTAGGTTATTTAGAAAAAGTGATAGGACGCAATGACAAGCAGCTTGCCGAGTATTCGCCTGTCAACCATGCAGACAAGATCAAAGCCGAAATCATGCTCATTCACGCCACTGAGGATCGTCGAGTGCCGATTAAGCATGCCGACTTGTTACGCGAAGCGCTCGAGGATGCAAATAAAAAATTCACCTACCTTGAGTATGGCGACAGTGGGCACGGTTTGTGGAATGTCGATAAGCGCAAAGATATGTATACAAAACTGCTAGCTTTCTTCGATAAAAGCTTGAATTAATCAGGTCGAGGCAGAAACGAGCGATTCTGGCCAGAACCGAATGCAAATTCGGGTCTACCTATAATCTTGTTAATTGTCCGAAATATGAAAAACATCCGCCTCGGCATTGCGATTAGGATGCAGTGTCGAGTCGCGCAAATGGCTAGTTTGTTGCCATTCAATCAGTTTCTTCAGTGCCCACTCAGGAGCACGGTCTTGATGACAGTCATTGCAAGCATTCGGTGAATTTTCAACACCGTAGCGAATACTTAAATACGGGTTAGGAATACTACCCATATTGTGACTCCGCACATAGTGAACATCGCCGGCAACCGCATTCGCAATATTTTTCGGCATGTGGCAATCATAACAATATGAACCGGCTTGACCAGCCGCGTGCTTAGTGTGCGCTAGTTGGTCGCTAGCAATATCAGCGTGGCAATCTAAACAAAACTGATTGCTGGCAAAAGAAGCACTTTTTAGTCCAGCAGCCGCCTCAAGCTTATTATTATGCGCGTCGTGGCAGCTGTAACAGCGCATATCCGTTTGTGCATAGTGTCGTGAGTCGGCGAAAGAACGAAACAACATACCCAGACCTTTCGGACGGCCGTCTTTCCAGACTTCAACAGTTGGGGCATTACTACCGGGTATTAGCTTTGCTTCAGTAAAGTACCGAGACAAATCGTTATAACGACCATGCTGATCAAACCCAGGTTCATAAGTTCGATAGAGGTCCATGCGCTTGCGCTTTATGTCGGAGCCGTGACAACGAGCA
Organism: Arenicella xantha; assembly: GCF_003315245.1. Lineage (NCBI taxonomy): Bacteria > Pseudomonadati > Pseudomonadota > Gammaproteobacteria > Arenicellales > Arenicellaceae > Arenicella > Arenicella xantha. The sequence continues at coordinate 654,629 of NZ_QNRT01000002.1, forward strand.
CAAACGCTAAGCGCAACACCTTTGTCCAAACTCGAAGCATTCATAATGTACGGCGCAGTTTTTTCATTGAGTATTTGATTAAAGAAACTCATTAGGCGGTTGGTAGGCTTGCCTCCCATGTACTCAACATGTTTTCTACCGGGGCCATGGCAAGTCTCACAGCCAACTCCTGGCTCGGTCCAATTAGTATTCGCTATGGTGTGAGCAGGGTCTTTTGCCAGCACATCTAAGTTAGTCGTGTGGCAGCGCGCACAATACAAGTTCCATGCTGAGTTTAACGGCTGCATTTGCTCCCATAAATCTTGCACCGAATGCTGACTTTTTTCTTGCTCGTTCCAATATGAGAAAAAGTCACCGCGGCTAACCGACCATTGCACCGGCAGTCGCCTGAGTACACCGCCTCTTTCTTGGGTTAAGTAGGTCTGGCGATACTGATAACCAACCACACGGTCAACTTTAAACGGGTAATACTGGGCGCGCCCTGGATAACGCAGTGCCATAAAAAAGCTATCGCCTTGCGTATATGTTTTAATCGCGGGCAAGTCGTCTAATGGCGTTTTACGGTCTTTTTCAGGCAATAACCATTGGCCATTGTTAAAATCACCGACTACCGTATCGACGTTTGGCTCTTGCGTAATTTTGTGGTGTGGCGATTGCTTCCATGCAGCATGATTAATCACATGGCAACCACCGCACACATCACTGCCTATGTAGCTTGATTGGTAAACCTCAGTGTAGTCATCGTGCAAAACCCACACCGCCAAACCAAGCAGTATCAAGGTGATTGCAAGCCCTGCACCGATCGCCTGCACCAAGCGTATTTTCAAGTGTGATCCCTCATACAACAATCATAGCGGCACTAATGGGCAAACGTCAAAAAACGAACAGCTAATATAGTTCCCTGTTCAGCTGCCTCAGGTAAAACTAACTCAATTGTAGCTAGACTTAATTACCCGGCTCTAGCTAGGCGTCAACGGTAACTGAGTAGTTTGTTTCAAGGTCTCCATTACAAAAGCGGCGCTTACGTCGAGCAACTTCGCTTTCACTAATTTCTTATAGAGTCGATCATAGCTAGCCATATCAGCCACCACTGCTTTGAGTAGGTAGTCTAGGTCGCCGCTCATACGATGAACCTCAAGCACTTCAATCAGCGACTCCGACAATTCTTTGAACTCCTTATACCAGTCGTCATCGTGCTGATTAGTGCGCACTGAGATATAAACCGTTAGTGCTAAGTTGACTTTCTGTGGGTCAAGAACCGTGTACCGCCCTTGTATTACCCCGTCAGCTTCAAATTTTTGAATTCGACGCCAACATGCAGATTTGGAAATACCAACTTTATTGGCGATCGCTTCAACCGACATTGAGGCATCTTTTTGGAGTAAGGAGAGTATCAAAATATCGGTCTTATTGAGTTTTATCACTGTGCTTTACTCGGTCAATGTGGCGCTCAGAATTACCCACATATTACAGGAGAAAAACGGAATTTCTTTCCGATTTACCGCAAAAATCAAACCATATTCGGAACACTATTGTGCAGCGTAAGTTCTATCATTTAGCACAACATTATTCATTTCTTCGCCAACTAGCATGAGCACACTTCTCAAGAATATACGTCAATCAGTGATTGGCGACGGCATATTGATCGACACGGCATTTGGTGAAAAGCCTCTGATCTATGCTGACTACACGGCTTCTGGGCGCTCACTAGAATTCATTGAAAATCTGATTCGCGACCGCGTACTACCCTACTACGCCAATACTCACACTGAAACGTCGCACACCGGCGCCGTTACCACAAAACTTAGAGAGCAGGCACGTAATGAAATACGAGAGGCGCTAAATGCATCGTCAGACTACAGCATACTGTTTTGTGGCTCTGGTGCTACCGCAGCCATTCATAAGTTAATCGAGATATTAAATCTGCGAATACCCGCTGACCTAAATGCACGCTATCAACTTGATCAGCATATTCCCGACGAGCAGCGGCCAGTGGTGTTTATTGGCCCCTACGAGCATCACTCAAATGAACTACCGTGGCGAGAATGCTTGGTTGAATTGGTGGTGATACCGCTGGATGAACAAGGAGGCATTGATCAAGCGGTATTAGCCGAACGTCTCAGCTATTTTCAAAGTCGACGGTTAAAAATTGGCAGCTTTTCGGCCGCATCCAATGTGACAGGAATAATAAGCGATGTGGATGCTATTAGCTCCCTCCTGCACGAACATGACGCACTTGCATTCTGGGACTACGCCGCCGCTGCCCCTTATGTGGCGATCGACGTGCAAGGCAAAGAGACCGCCAGCATAGATACCAGTAAAGATGCGGTGTTTCTGTCGCCACATAAGTTCGTTGGCGGCCCAGGCACGCCCGGCGTTCTGGTAATAAAAAACACATTACTAACGAACCGTGTTCCCGCCGTTTCGGGAGGAGGTACGGTGACTTATGTAACACCTCATGATCATTGTTACACCAGCGACTTTGAACGTCGCGAAGAAGGTGGCACACCGGCTATTGTGGAAACCATGCGTGCCGGTCTAGTTTTTAAGTTGCAGCAACAAGTCGGTACTGACCTAATCAAAAAACTTGAATCAAATTTCATAGAGCGCGCGATTGCTCGTTGGCAAAAACACGGTAACATTAAACTCTTGGGCAACCTTTCGGCCAAGCGCCTCTCGATTGTTTCGTTTACGGTCAGCCATCAACAAAGACAGCTGCATTATGGTTTTCTGGTGGCAGTACTCAACGACCTATTTGGAATCCAGTCTCGTGGCGGATGTTCATGCGCTGGCCCTTATGCACATCATCTGCTCGACCTGAGTATGAGCCATAGCAAAGAGATCGAAAGCCAATTAGTCGCGGGTCAAAAAATTCTGCGTCCAGGCTGGGTCAGACTCAACTTCAACTACTTTATTGACGAAACAACATTCAATTATATCGTCAGCGCCGTGGAACTCGTGGCAGACCATGCATGGCGTTTGCTTCCGTTTTACGTCTATGATTCCGAGCGAGGACTCTGGAATTATCAGGGTCAAACTCGGCGACTTCCTCTTGGCTTTGATGATCTTGACTTTAATTGTTCAGATGCAATGATCACGCCTATGCAGCGGAAGGTTAAATCAGCACAATTAACAGATTACCTACAGCAAGCAAGTATAGAATTGAGACGCGACCGCACCAACGAAACCCGCCATCAGCTAGCGCTACCCGAGAGCACAGAAGCATTGCGTTGGTTTGTGTTACCGCAGGAGATTGAACTAACTGCATCTTAAAAATCGATGAATAAAGTCAATCCACGGTCACGAGCACTGCAGATAATCGACACGGTTAAAGGCATAATCTCGGGTTTGAATTACTAGCCATAAACCGTTCTCACAATCTGGATTATTAAACTATGAAAAAACTCCTAATCACACTCCTCGCAGTAAGCTCGATACTCTCGGGTCAACTGGTAAACGCCATGGACGAAGAGCTAAGTGCCAAACTGTCAACGGCTATGCTGGGCGACCATCGTAGCGACAAGAACAAAGAGCGAAACACCTATCGCCATCCAATTGAAACGCTTGATTTTTTCGGCATGAACGCAGACATGACCGTGCTGGAAATTGCGCCAGGCGGCGGATGGTATACCGAAATTCTGGCTCCGGCGTTACGTGATACCGGAACCTACATTGCCGGCAGCTACGACGTCACGGTTGAAGGTCAGCCAAAATATCGCTACCGCCAACACCAAGCGCTACTAGAACAAATCATCAAACAACCCGACTTATACGGACAAGTAAAGGTCGCCACTTACTCACCACCGCAATCACGCACGCTGTGGCAAGCAGACTCAGTGGATATGGTGCTGACCTTTAGAAGTAGCCATGGTTGGGTTCGAGAAGGTCTAATTGACGATGTCTACGCTGACTTCTATAAGGTTGTTAAACCCGGCGGCATACTTGGAGTAGTACAACACCGAGCACCAGAAGGCGGTGATGCTGTTGAATGGGCCAAGCAGGGTTATGTACCCGAATCCCGAATCATTCAAGCCGCAGAAAAAGCGGGGTTTGTACTAGATGGAAAGTCTGAAATCAACGCAAACGCCAAAGACCTGAAAGACAATAATGAAGGTGTATGGCGCTTGCCACCAACTCTGAGCTTAGGCGATCAAGACCGAGAGACGTATCTAGCCATCGGCGAAAGTGACCGTATGACGCTTAGATTCAAAAAACCAAAAAACTAGCGTGAATAACGGCTCATTGAGTCGCCATTGATTATCATGCCGAGAGTGGCGCAAGGTATGCGTGCTCTCGGCAGCTACCCGAATAAAACTAATCGATACTTGTGTGTGAGCGACCAAATGGCACGCAGTACCCTCACGCATTAAACCTGTTTATTTGAACTGCGACCAATCTAGTAGCCCGTCAATGCCGTGCGAAATTTATAATATTTGCTTTTACCCCGCCCTATTAACTAACATACAAGCCTAGAACTAACCGATAAGCTTGAGCTCTCAGTTATTAGCAATCCATTCAATGTCAATCTACTACTGGATTGGAATACGCGAATTCTCACTCTCTATTGTGCATTAGCTCGGCTACGGCACGACAACACAGCAATTCACTACTTGTTTCAGAATCCAAAATTATAATGTCAAAAATCAGCTTGTTCAGTCTCTTAATAGTCAGTGCGTTCTGCATAACCACAGTCAATGCGCGTGACTATTTTATTTATGGAGACAAAAGAGAAGGAACAAAATTTCGCGAGGTTGTGTATACATGGCCAGTCTCGTTAAAGAAAAAATATGCGCGCTTAGCTGAAGCTGAAAAACAAATTGTTCGGGCGAGCTACCCAAATTTGAACGAAGGCGACACGCCTCCATACCCCAAAAAAGGAGTCATCAAAATTCTTAAGCCGTATGTTAACAAGTTTCGCTGGTTCGGCGACGATACCTCAGGGCTACTACTCGCAGACATCGGCGTTGATGGCAGAGCAACAAAGGTTCGAACAAAAGAATGGGTAAGGCCTGAAATTGTAAGATATATGGCGACGGTTTTACACAAAATCCAATTCGACCCAGCATTATGCTCCGGAGTTCCGTGTGCAATGACCTTTCAAATTGAACTGCTGCCGATTGAAAACCCGATTAGAAATAACGAAATTTTTTAACACAGATTGTAATTGCATTAGTAATTATTCCTCAACACTACCGAAATGGAGTTTCCGAATGAAATACCACGGCCGCCGTCTTTATTGTGCACTATTCACCTTACTAGCACTAACTACTGCACAGGCAGACAGCATAACACCACCGCAATTTGTCCCTGGTTCAGATAAAACATTTTCTGCGTATCCAGGCTCTGAGGTAAGAATGGCTCGTACAGCGCGAGTGAATGTTGCCTTTATGGTGAACAAGGATGGAACCGTGAGCGAACCCTTGATCGAGCAAATCAATAACGCTCGATTTCGTAAAACCGTTCTGAAATGGCTGACACACCGACGCTATGAACCCGCTTCGATAAATGGCGAGCCGATCGACTCAGTGATCCGTGAACGTTTTCGTTTTAATATTGGCTATGACCAACGATCGCCACGCGTCTCAACGACCCTATTTAATAAACTTTATAAGGAGTTTGGCGAAAAAATCATTCAGGAAGAACCCGATCAAAAGCGCTTAAAAACCCTATTAAAGAAACTCGCTGGGGTCAAACATGGATCAGCGCTAGGCTATGAGTTTTTGTCGGCGGCGAGATACAAATACGCCAAGCGTTTCCTCGATCGTGATGCGCAGATCTATGCAGTGCGCGAAGTGATTCTCTCCAGCGACAGAATGCCAGTTGCGTTGAATGGTAGGAACGCAGAAGAAATCTTGCTGCAACTGCTCATCGACGCTGGCTACCAAGGAGAAGCCATGGAAGCTTATTACATTGCACTAAGGAAACTAAATAGAAATCCACGAAGCCAGTTTATGGCCCAGTTTGGACCGACAATTGATCAAATTAGACAAGCCATGGTGAGCGACGAACCGTACACACGACCGATTTTTATCGGTGAAAGTGGTTATACCTTTCTGCCGGTGTCAAAGCGCAAACTAACATTTGACAACGTCACAGGTAAGATTGATAGCCTTAAAGTTAGGTGCGAAAAAAAGTTCTCCGAATTTAAATTTAGTGTTGAGTCCGAGTTCGAGATACCTGAGAGTTGGGGAGCATGCCACGTGCAAATTCTAGGCAAAGAGGGAAGCAGCGCGCAGTTGATACAACTCTAGACTCAGCAAACAATTCATAGACTTTCAGACCACCGTCGCGGGGGCGTTAACCAGCCTGCCCCCGCTTCTCAAAGCTCTAATTTACCAAGGCAAAGGAGCAATGATTTCGTCAATGCCAATCGTCTCGCCGCGCATAAATGCCTGCATTACCGAAAGCACCTCAGGCGACGTTTTAAACAAATTGTGCCCAGCATTAACAACAGTAACCACCTTACGGTTCTGCAAGCCAGCGGTGGCTTCGAGCTGGCTATCGAGATAGATTCGTCCGTCAAGGGTTCCGCGCAACACCAAGGTCGGTACCTCACTGACCGGCGCCTCACGAAACTGGTCACCCAAATCTATGTCCGGTATAACATCGGTTAAATGGATGCTACCGTTGAGTTGCGATCCAAGCAAAGCGGTTTTAGCTTGGCGCATAACCAAATCATAATGCGTTTGACTTTGGCCCGACGCCAGATCCATTCCGGTTGCCATTGCACTATAAGAAATCGGCGCTTCGAGATCGCCAAACATTTGCAGTACTTGCACTAACGGCTCTGTGATGCCCTGTTCAATAGCATTATACAGCTGCATTAGCTGCAATGCGTACTGCGGATCGGAGATCATGACCGACGCCATTCTCTGCATATCGGATTTACCAAACTTAAGATCAAGCATGCCCCCATTAGTTGATGCCGATGTCGACGCTGGTGTAGGTACTAATAAACTTAACGGTGTCTTTTCAAGTTTAGCGTGGACTCGTCGCATCATTCCCTTGATATCTGGAAACTGCTCGCGCAACGACGCTTTAGTATTAATTGCGAGCTGCAATCTATCAAAGTATTGATCGGTGCGAGCCGGCTGTTTAATCGTTTGATCTAAGCCCTCAACGGTTGCAATTATTACGCGATCCAACCGATCGCTCATGGTCTTTAACGCCGCAAGAGCCAAATGCGAACCATATGATATACCCCATAAACTGACACGCTCTGCATTTAGATGCAGACGTAGATCTTCAATGTCTGCGACGCTTTCAGGCGTTGTATATCCGTAAATATCGACGCCGGCTTGCTGCCAAAAGCTCAAGCATTCAGTCAACGCCTTACGCTTCAGTTCTATTCGCTCGGGCTCGGCCAAAGAACCGTCTAACGGCAATTGAAGCGACGAGCGACAGTGCAATCTGTCACTCTCTACGCCGGTACCTCTTTGATCTAAAGCAATCACGTCGCCATGCGCTCGCATTGCCATAAAAAGCTCAAAGCGTCTATTTTTTGCAGTTCGAATACCTGAACCACCAGGCCCTCCGGCCAAATAAATAATTGGAGAACCCGGATTCTTAGTGGTCGCAGGAAAGCGCACATAGTGAATTGTAATCTGCCGACTGTTTGGATTTGCTCGATTTTCAGGCACCATTAGCTGGCCCTCGAACGCGTCAGTACTTTGTCCGTCGGACGATGTAAACGTAATGGCTTGCTCAGTGGCCGCGAAACTTGGCATGTGGACGAGCGTAAGTAGTAAAGCGATAGATAAAATTCTGATCATAGGAATGCCTCAAGTAGCGTCGGTGGACTGTTCAATGAATTGCCACCAAATTAATATCGTAGGGCATACGCTATCATCGCATGCGGTCAAGCCAGCAAAGAGACCGTTCAATGTACCTAGCTATTCGGTAAACGGTTTCAGCTAACTACCGCCACATCGGTAAACGGCAGCAAAAAATCGGCGAACGGTAATGCTTAAATCAACACCGACGAGTAAAGTAGGCTCATGATTAAACACCTAGCAAGCTCTCTTTGGTTAATATTGGCATTCGGTGGAGTACCACCAACTACCGCTGCGCAAACCTTGGGGACTATCGACGAGAATGTGATTGTCTGTCCAGACACCGGCGCCAATGAAGTGCTGCCCGACTTCGGGTCGACGCTATGTCATGTCGCTGACTTTTATTCCATTGCTCCGGCCGATCACTCACTGTGGATTAGACGCATCGTCACACTTGACCAAGCTCAGCTCAGCCAACCTTTGCCTATAGGTTTGTTCATTTCAGGGAAAGTCGCCAGCTATAGCTATGTAAACGATCATCTAGTCGGGCAAAACGGTGAGCCAGGCACCAATAAAGCGAGTGAAATACCAGGCTCGATGGATGCAGTTTGGTACGTACCGAAAAACTTCCTAAGAGTTGGCGAGAACCATTTAGATCTTCGAATTTCGAGCCACCATGGTTATTTCGAGCTCGCCTACCCTCTGCATTACTTGGGTCTAGCGCCCTACGCGAGCCCAACTGACACACTCCTAAATCACTATTGGAAAACCCTATTACCACTCGGCGTGTTAATCCTAGGTCTGCTCTACTCTGGGGTCTTGGCAGTCAAACAAGAAACCAAGATGCCACACTTTTTGCTGCCCGCCATGGCACTGTTTACCAGCATACAGTTGTGCGCCGAGGTAATAAGAGGTCTTGTTGCTTATCCCTACCCGGCACACGACATTCGACTAATGATTATTCTGATTTGCTCATTGTGCTTTGGCTTGAGTCTGCTGGCGCATGTACTGATTACACTTCGCGCGCCATATCCCAAAGCCAGCTTCGGCGTGGCCGCCAGCGCCACAATTTTGGTGCTGATCGTTGCACCTGGATTTGATCATAAGTCGGCGCTTGCGCTGGGCGTGCCATGTGTATTTAGCTTAGCCGTCGCGGTGTATAACGTCAGCCGTAACACACCTGGCGCTTGGGCAATTGCAGCTGGAGTTGGGCTATTTTTAGTAGCAATACTGATGTCCCCCGGCGAGTTTCTCGATACCTACTATTTCTATCTGGTTGCGGCTCTCATCCTGTTTCTATTTATTCAACATAGCAGCGTGATCACTCGGGCACGCGAACAACGATCTGCCGAAAAGGCGCGCGCCGATAAACTTCAGTTCATCGTAGATCAAAATCGGCTTGATACTGACAGCCCCACCTTGAGTATCAAGTCTGCTAACAAAACGGAGCTGATCTCGATAAATGATATAGCCTACTGCAAAGGCGCGGGAGACTACGTAGAGTTAGTGCTCGACAGCGGCCAACGCGTGCTCCACAACGACAAACTAAATGACTTAGAGGAAACCTTACCGTCAACTTTTACTCGAGTACATCGCTCGTACATTGTGAACACCACTAAAATTGTGTCAATCGAACGTAAACCATCTGGCACCGGCGCAATCGAGCTCAGCAATCACGACACTATTCCGGTCAGTCGACGAATAATGCCAAGCGTACGCGAACGCTTAGTGGCGGTGTAACCCTCACTATTTCTGTGATTTAAATTGAAGAATAGACTAAGCCTCGCTGCCATCGAGTCTCAGCGACACCAATGCGGCAATGCACAAGAATACCGATGAAATAAGTAAACAGGCGGCCAATCCGAACAGCTGAAACACCACACCGGACAAAACGGTTCCTATTAAGCGCCCCATCGCATTAGCCATATAATAAAAACCGACATCCATCGACACGTTTTCCGCTTGCGAATAGCTCACGATTAAATAGCTATGAAGCGATGAATTAATTGCAAATACCGCACCAAACAACATCAGTCCACCGACCAAGATGGAAGACGTATGATAATCACTGTAGACCGCTGCGGTAATCAGCCCAGTTATTATTGCGAGCACCAAGGCCCAGCGAGTCGCACTGCTGCCAGTAGGGGTATCGCCTGAAGTCGCTCCCGTGATAATTGGCGCCAGCGACTGAATAAGGCCGTACCCAATTACCCAACTGGCAAAGAAAGTGCCAACGGACCAATGCTGCCAACCCAACGTCTGAGTAAGATACACCGGTAAAGCGACGACAAACCAAACATCACGCGCACCAAATAGAAAAAGTCTTGCCGCAGACAAGGTATTGATTGATTGGCTTTTCGAGAAGATCTCAGAAAATCTAGGCTTTGCGGCGGCCGCGTCGACAGTGCTTTTCAGTAACATCAAGCTACACAAGAACACAACACACAAACCCACCAGCATCGCGAGCACCGCGTCATGAAACCCCAAAGCAGTGAGCAGAAACCCACCCAAAAAGAATCCCACGCCTTTGAGTGCATTTTTTGAACCCGTAAGAATCGCGACCCATTTGAACAGAACACTCTCGGCATTGGCTGGAACTAGGTTCTTAATAGCACTCTTCGCACTCATTTTATTCAAGTCTTTGGCAATGCCCGACAAGGCTTGCGCAATCATCACCCATGCTACAGTCATAAATGGTGTCGGCACCAGCAACATCGATAAGGCAACGATTTGAATCGCCAAGCCGATATTCATGGTGGTATTCAAACCAAGCCTTGCGCCTAGCCAACCGCCTACCAGATTGGTGATCACGCCGAAGACTTCATAAAAAAGAAACAGCATTGCGATCTTTAATGGGCTGAAACCGAGCTGGTGAAAATAGAGAACCACCAGCATTCGCAACGCACCATCACTCAGCGTAAACGCCCAGTAGTTTCCAGTGACCACTAGATACTGCTTTAACTCCGACGACAGATTTGGAAACAGCGCCATAAAATTAACCCTAAATTGATTGCCCAACCATTCGAACAATCTCGGCAGTACGGTTAGCGTAACCCCATTCGTTGTCGTACCAGGCATAGAGCTTTACGTGAGTATCATTGACCACCATTGTCGACAACGCGTCGATGATGACCGAGCGTGGATCCGTACGGTAGTCTATCGACACCAATGGTCGCTCTTCAAAGCCCAGAATACCGGCCAAGTCGTTTTCCGACGCCGCCTTAAGTAATTGATTTACCGCCTCTGAACTGGTCGCTGTCTCGACTTCAAAAACGCAATCAGTCAACGAAGCATTAGCCAATGGTACGCGCACCGCGTGGCCATTTAGCTTGCCTTTTAGCTCCGGAAAGATATGCGTTATGGCCGTCGCCGACCCAGTGGTGGTTGGAATCAAACTCATCCCACAAGCTCTGGCGCGGCGAAGATCCTTGTGTGGCGCGTCAAGAATAGTTTGTGTGTTAGTAATGTCATGAATCGTTGTCATCGACCCGTGTTTAATCCCCAAATTCTGGTGAATCACTTTGACCACTGGGGCAAGACAATTAGTGGTACACGACGCCGCGGTGACAATGTTATGGACCTTAGCATCGTAAAGGTGATCATTGACACCAAGCACAATATTCAACACACCGTCTTCTTTAACTGGTGCGCTAACCACCACTCGCTTTACACCTTGCTCTAGATACGCGTTTAACACCGCTTGTGACTTCATTTTACCCGACGCTTCTATCACCACATCACAACCAGACCAATCGGTGTCTTCAATCGATCGATTCTGAGTGACTGATAACTTATGCTCACCAATAACAATGCAGTTCCCGTCATGCAATGCCTCGTGTTCCCAACGCCCATGGACACTGTCAAAGTTTAGAAGATGCGCTAAGGTTTCGGCATTTCCAGCGGGGTCATTTATTTGAATAAACTCAACATCTTGCCAATTATATGCCGCTCTAAGCGCCAGTCGCCCAATACGGCCAAAACCATTGATACCGATTTTAATAGTCATGCATACCTCACATTAGAAAATGTTGTTTAAAAGTTAAAATGTTCGCAGTCAGTAATGTGTTTCTTGTTGCAAACCATCTCGCTTACTCATGCGCTACCGGAAACCAATGTTTCGTTCTATTGATAAAGTAGACCAAAGACAACATGACGGGAACTTCGACTAACACGCCGACCACAGTGGCTAGAGTCGCCCCCGAATGTAAGCCAAATAAGGAGATAGCCACGGCAACCGCGAGCTCAAAGAAATTAGACGTACCAATCAGACACGCTGGTGCCGCCACGTTTTGCGGTAATTTAATTATCAAAGCCGCCACAAAAGCGATTAGAAAAATGCCATATGTCTGTATCAGTAACGGGATCGCGATCAACACAATGGTGAGCGGCTGTGCCAAAATCGACTTAGCTTGAAAACCAAACAAAAGAACCACAGTAGCCAGTAAACCGATCACCGACCAAGGTTTGACGTTAGCCAAAAAAGACTCAATACGGTCTTCGCTAGGTTCGCTGCGCAGATGGCGACGCGTAATAACTCCCGCAACTAAAGGCAACACGACGTACAAAAGCACGGAAAAAAGCAATGTCTCCCAAGGAACCGATATGTCGCTAACGCCTAACAACAAAGCAGTAATCGGCGCAAACGCGAAAATCATAATGACATCGTTGACCGACACTTGGACGAGTGTGTAGTTTGGGTCGCCTTTAGTGAGCTGACTCCAAACGAATACCATTGCCGTGCACGGTGCAACTCCCAACAGTATCATCCCAGCAATGTACTCATTGGCACTTTGTGGAGCGACCATCGACGCGAAGAGCACGTTAAAAAATAGCCACCCCAATGCCGCCATTGAAAATGGCTTAATCAACCAATTGATAACCAAGGTTAGTGCCAGCCCTTTAGGCTTACGACCAACGTCTTTTATCGCTGAAAAATCGATCTGCACCATCATCGGATAAATCATTATCCAAATCAAAACAGCCATCACAAAATTTATATGTGCCCATTCCAATGACGCAATGAACACGAATAGTTCAGGTATTAAGTTACCCAGTAGCACTCCAGCAATAATGCACAACGCCACCCAGACAGATAAATAACGTTCAAAGTTACCCATTTCCACTACTCATTATCCTTGTTTATGGGCTGTTAACACCGGTTAGGGCGTTCCTTTGATGTAGATAAGGTCTTGAGGGCAATGTCTAAGGGTTTGCGGTAACCCACGCATGCGGCATCTAAGGCACCGACCGCCCATTCTGGCAAATCACTATTTAACGAGTAATAAACCCACTGCCCTTGCCGACGATCGGTTAATAGCCCACATGCACGTAACTGCGCGAGATGCCTAGATACCTTGGGCTGACTGTCATCCATTGCTTCCATCAGTTCACAAACACACAACTCACCTTCTTTATAAATCAACAATGTCGCGAGAAGACGTGTCTCGTCAGCCAAGCATTTAAATAGTTGGGAAGGATTAATCATGTTTTTATATTCTTATATACGGATATCCATATATTAATATATTAAATAGGTAATGCAAGTAAATATGATAACGAGACTCAAACTAGTTAGCTGTTAGCGCAAACAAGCAAGCATTGCGCCTAGAATTCCATCACACACGACTACCGTCAGTGTATATTCGCGCCAGCCATTATGCTGAGCTGGGCCGCACCTGCTTTTCCTAAATAGCGCCCGTAATGTGTAAGCGAGCAACGCGTAGATATCGGCGCCTATAGCCGCTATTTTCAAAACATTAGGCCCCATGATAAATTGCGCCTTTACAATCAAATACTGACCTCAAACAAACTATTCATTATTTACATAATAAGAAGATGAGATAACATGCAAAAAAATATCGGAAACGTTTTAACTCTATTCGCGTGCCTACTCAGCACCTTAATAGCTATTGCCGTTCAGGCACAAGAGTTTGTACCGGCTAAGGTGATTGAAAGCAGTGTGTCGGAAAACTTATATGAAGGTATCTGGCCATCAAGAATAGACAGTGGCGTTGCTGAGCTGGTGTTTATGGTCGATAAGACAGGTCAGCCGAAAGAAATCGAAGTGCTGCGCTCATCGCGGTCATTCTTTAATGGACCAGCAATCAAAACTATTGAAACCTATCGGTACCAACCAGCTACGGTAAATGCTGAGCCCGTTGAATCTCGCCAAGTAGCTCGAGTCGAGTTTGACCACTCTAAAATTGCCAATATAAGAGGCTTTGTTAACCCTATGGACGCGCCAGATGGCTACATGAGTCTCTACAATCGACTGCGAAAGGAACTAAATAAGGAGTCTCCCAACCATCGAAAGGCTGTACACACACTCAATAAAATACACCGATTACGATACAAAACTTTCTTCACTGAAGTGCATACGCAATTGGCCCGTTACTATCTCGCAGTTGAGTTCGGCAGCAAAGAAGAACAGCTGGAGCCATTACTAAAAGTCATGATGTTCGAAAATATAGAATGGGGAGGTAAGCGAGCGCTGGATGATGAAACCAAAAACACTATCCAGCTAGCGATTCTTAAGTTGATGCTCGATTTAGGTCACAATGCAGAGGCGCTCAAAAAATATAGCGAGTTCTCCGCTACCAACTCCGACGTCAGCAATGCATTTTCGAGTTATATGCAAAAAATCAAACAGATTCAGCAGAGTGACTCCGTTCTAGAACGCCGAGTAACTTTGACGCCCGACGGCAAAGCCTTTCTATCATTATTAAAGAAATCTTTTGTGGTTGAATTAGTCACTGGCAGTGTTGATAACTTTCTAATCCGCTGTGAGCGTCGCTTTGCTCGCTTCGAGTATAACCCCGAAGCTCAATACGACATCCCTGCCGCTTGGGGAGAATGTGAAATGCAATTAAACGGCGCCCCAGACACACTAGTAAGCGTATTACAGCAATAAGCTGGTTTGATACACAAGTACTTGTGAGGAGTAGCGACCGAAGTTAGAAATAACGGTCGCATCTTCACAACATCAACGCTTCCTTACTCTCTCTTGATAATGTAAGGACGAGTATTTTCAGCAATCGCTTACCGGCAGGCAGTTCTGATTAGTGCAACAAGCTGGTCGGTACGCTATGGTGACTCAAAATATGTTTGGTAAGTGTCTTATGATAAGTTTGCAATTTGCCGCGCACTACCCGTGCGCTGGACGAGGTATTGCTTGAAAAGGTCGAGCGATGCGCAAGTAAAACCGAGCTTTTGGTCAGTCGCACTGACCAAAACAGTGGTAACACGAGCTATAAAAGTAGCCCTAATTGTTGGAACAACTTTGGCATTAATTAATCACAGTGAGAAGATTATTAGCCTATCACTCTCGGTTAAAGACTGGTGCAAAATTTTTCTTACCTATTTGGTACCTTACGGTGTTTCAACATGGTCTGCAGTAGGTGCGATAAGAGAAAGAAATTCAGACGCCCCACAACCATGACCTTGACTCGCAACACTTGCATTAAGCAAATGAATAATACCTATCGCTTAGCACTCTTAGTTTTGATGAATTCAGCTGGCCCTGAAAAGCTGTCTTGCCGTTATTTTTCAAAAAGTGAGCCCGAATCAATTAGTGCGGAAAATTGAATGACTAACATTCCACCTATTACAAAACCACCGTTCGCAACTTTCGACTGACTACACGCCGCGGCTCAAGACAGCAAATTGCAAAAGTAATTGAAGCTAAGCAATGCAGCATAGCTTAGCTGCCAGTCTCAATTTCTTCCGGCGATCACTCCGCCATCAACATCCCATATGGCACCAGTGACCCAATTGGTATCATCACTTAATAAGAAATCAACTGTTTTAGCTATCTCTTCTGGTTGGCCGATTCTACCGATTGGATGAAAACCATTGAAAGTAGCTAGCGTTTCATCCATCGCATTCGGATCAATAAACGACTCGAAAATCGTAGACTTAACTAAAGCGGGAGATACGGCATTCACGCGAATATTGTGATCAGCTAATTCCATTGCCATATGTTGAGTGAGTGCATGCAAGCCCGCTTTTGCCATTGAGTAGGCTGAAGAAGGCGTCGCTTTAATCGCCTGTTTAGCCCACATAGACCCAATATTGACGATAGCCCCACCAGAGTTAGCAAGCATATTTTTAGCGACCGCTTGTGATATAAAAAAAATGGCTCGGTTCAATTCTTGATAAGTGTCATAGTCATCATTACTGTGATCAAGAAATGGTGTGGGTTTAAAATAACCAGCTGAGTTAACTAAATACTTGATGTGCTGAGTGCTGTTGTTAGCAAGCTCAACAATTCGCTGTATACCTTCCACCTGGTATAAATCGGCCTGCATAGTTTCTAGGTCACCATATTCAGCAAGCTCCCGACGGGCTTGATTCAATTTCTCTAGGTTCCGTCCAACAACGATTGTTTTTATATTACGCTTCAATAATAATTTCGCGCTTTCCAATCCCATTCCACTTGATCCACCAATAATGAGTGCGGTAGCTTGGCTTGTGTTTTGCATCTGATAATCCTGTTACGTTTATGTAAGTGAATTAAAAGGTTACAAGTATTGGTTGCTCCTCAAAAGTAGGCACAATTGGGTAAGGTAGGTACAGTTAGGTATATCTTAATGATTAATAACAGAAAAATATTTTTGAGAAACTCTCCTCCAGAACGAAGCGCGAGGATGATAGAGAGTGTTTTTCGATGCAAATGGTCACTTACCGTGTATCAGCTTTTGGCTGAAGAAATTAATCGCCCAGGGGAGATGGTACGCAGTGTTGAAGGCCTTTCAACAAAAGTACTTAATGACTGCCTGAAGAAAAATATAGAGTTTGGCATTATTAAGCGAATTGAATACAACGAGGTTCCGCCAAAAGTTGAATACAAAGTGACGCCTTTTGGTAAAAGATTCATACGTATTCTTGATCAATTGAGAGAACTACAAAATGAAATGAATGTTTAGCTCAAAAGCATAACAACTCGCTTAGTTAGAAAACTTCGCGCTCTCATCTTGCCGCGGACGAGAGCGCTAGCGTAATCTGCTCCACCTCTTTATGTTTAGGGACGCTGGTGTAGTTTCCTTATTTGCACTTCAACGGCCGCCGATACCGAGCATTAGGGCAACTGGATACTAGCCAGACGAATTCGTGCGATATTGTTCATGAACGAAAGCTTGCAGTGACCAACTCGATTGCAAAGTTGTAAGAATTTATTCAGCGCCCTGTTTAACCGAGCGAGTATGACGAAGATACTCATCCAACGTGCGCACTCCCCAGCCAGAATAACCTTTTGGTACCGTTGGTCGGTCTTCGTCGAGGTAATCAACGCCTGCGATGTCGAAATGCGCCCAGACTTGATCTTCTTTAACGAATGAGCCGATGAATGCCGCTCCAACACTGGCACCAGGACTACCTACTCCGCCATTTACTATGTCGCCGTATTTCGATTCGATCTGTTTGAAGTGAGATTGGTTTAGCGGCAAGCGCCATACACCTTCACCGGCCGCAGCGGACGCTGCTGACAATTGCTCGATAATCTCATCATGGCGACCAAAAACACCCGCGTATTCATCACCCAGAGCACGCCCCACCGAGCCGGTCAACGTTGCCACGTCGATTAGCACTCTAGGCTCATAAATGATTTGACCGTAGTGCACCGCGTCCGCGAGCACTAAGCGCCCTTCTGCATCGGTCGATGATATTTCGATACTCAAGCCTGACATAGATTGCAACACATCACCTGGGCGGATAGCCGTCCCAGAAGGCATATTTTCAGCCAATGCCGCAAGCGCTACTACATTAATTGCGGCACCGCGTTTAGCCGCTGCGAGTAGCGTTCCGGTGACCACAGCAGCACCGCCTAAGTCGCCCTTCATCATCCACATGTTTTTATTTTGTTTAATTGAAATGCCACCAGTATCGAAGGTAATACCTTTGCCAGCCAATACCACCGGTGCCTCGTTACCGCCGGCCATATACTCAACAATAAGTAAGCGCGGGGGCCGTGATGAGCCTTTACCAACTCCCCACAATGCGCCCATATTAAGCCGCTGCATGTCCTCTTCATCTAAAACTTTGATTGAGACATTAGCTAAGTCGGCAAACTCGGTTCGAACACGCTCAACAAACGACTCAGGATAGATAATATTTGCCGGCTCTGAGCTCATATTCCTTGCAAAAAACACACCTTCTGCTAAGAACTTAAGGTCATCGTTATAGGCTGTTGCGGAATCATCATCGCTGAACAACTTAATGCTAGGCAGCGTATCTCGGTTCAAGGGTTCGGCCTTATGTTGATCAAAGCGATAGCTGCGAAGCTGATAACCTAGCGCTACTCGGGCTGCCGTGGCATCCGCATCGATATTTTCTTGTGGCCACAGAATTTGTACGCTACCACCTTCGGTATCACCAAGTAATGCGGACGCTGTACCACCAAAATTTTCAGCTGCTACTCGCCCAACGGTTTCAGAACCAACACCAATAAGGTCAATTCGAGAAAATGGCGTTACACCACGCAAGGTTAAAGTTGAACCAACTTCCCCAGTGAAGTGCGCGTCTTGAGCGGCAACGGTCAGTGCGCCTTTAGTCAATACGTCGATGGTACCCGCCACACCATTAAATGATTCACCTTCAGCCACCGGAAGCACTATTCGCCCATCTTCCGGTATGGTAAACGATGCAAACTCGAAATTTTGTTGTGCAACAGACGTAGAAACCAACCCCATCCAAACTATCAAGAAACCCAAAATTTTCACGACATACTCTCCAACTAGTAATTCAAATTTTCAAAACTTGAGCATGATTCTAAACCGTACGCCGCGACAAGTCGTGATTTTTGGCCACCACCGAATAAATCAGGAGAACCGTTGGTTCACCAAGGGGCTAGACAAAACATTCGTAGGTAACGAACATTACCGCAGCGATATTATTCAACACGTTAGATTGAAAAGGGTGCTATGGTGATTGCCACGAATAGGAAAACAGAGACGTATCCGACTCGTGACAATTTGCACTATCTGCAACCTTAACTAGGCACTAGAGGCCAATACCATGAGCAAGGAAAAGAAAGGTAATAAAGAAAACAAGAAAGCACCACTATTTACCGCAAAAGAAAAAAAAGCGGCAAAAATGGCAAAAAAAGCGCCTAAAGGTGTGTTCGACAAATAGCCTGTCAGTTGGGGACGTTAAGTGCCATTAATACGACACCACTTCCCCAACTTAATTAGCGTCTGCACCATAACAGCACGCTATTTTAGAGTTTTATTTTTAGAGCTCCTTGAATAAAACCCAGCCTTTGAAGACTTTATTAACTGCAGTTGCTTAATATTCACGAAACAACTGCTGAGTCTAGAGGCAAACAATCGCCAATTTGCCATTTACCGCTTTCACAGGCACACACACACCGTCTTCATCTGGCAGTCTGTTTTGTAAGCGAGCAATAGCTTCGCGGGCAGTTGAATTTACCATGCTAAAACTCCCACCGACTAAAAGATCACCGTCTTCTTGCTGCGCAAACGACTGCACCTGTCCATGAACACTGGCGGTAAAGTCAGCGTCTAACGAGCCATCGGAATTGAGGCGAGCAATCCCCATCATCGGTACACCGTTGACAGAGGTGAATACACCTCCTAGCAGGATTTTCCCATCGGTTTGAACAAGTATGGTGTTAACACTAGCGTTAACACTAGGGCTGAACTCGGTATCCAGAGAACCATCCGCATTAAGCCGGGCAATCCTAAGTCTTGGTATGCCATCTACTGTGGTAAACGATCCACCGAGGAGCATCTTACCATCGGCTTGAGCCACTAACGGTTTGGGTAACTCGTTTAAGCTGACTGCATAACTGGTGTCGAGTGATCCGTCACTATTTAGTCGCGCGAAGCGATGCCTTGTGACGCCCGCCACACTAGTAAAACTACCCGCAATATAGATTTTTCCATCAGCTTGCTCTACCAATGAAAATACCGTTGCGCCGACGTCCGGGTTAAAAGCTTCAAGCTCGCCTGCAGGTGATATCACCGCCATCCGGTTACGGGTTTCTCCATCTATCGCCGTGAACCCTCCGCCTACCGCAATATTCCCGCTGGCGAGCTCGACAAGCGTAAAAACCGCATTATCAGCATTCGGGTTGAACGACATGTCGAGCGAGCCGTCAGCATTTAGCAATGCGAGCCGGTTGCGTGTAACGTCATTAACTTTAGTGAGAAAACCACCGATCATTATTTTGCCATCGTCGCGCACCAAAACCGTACTTACCGACCCAACAATATTAGGGTTGAAGCTCATGTCGACCGAGCCATCCAGGTTAACCCTTGCTAGCGAAGTACGCTCAACCCCAGCAATGCTGGAAAAGCCGCCGGCGATTAACAACTTTCCGTCATCTTGCTGAGCCATTGCACGAACCGTGCCAACAATCTCAGGAGCAAACTCCAAATCAAGGTCACCATCTGCCGCAATACTTAGGGACTGTGTTACAACCAAAACGAGTGAAATATGGAGGAATTTTACAAATCCGTTTATGTGGTTTTTCATGCAATCTCCTTGCAGTTAATAGTGTTTTAGGCTGACAAGCGTACTAACCCGCTGCCATAAATAGTTGATGTTAAGCACAATACCACTCGCAAAATCCGTGATCACTCATCAAGTTTGCTAATTTAACTCGAACTCAGAGATCGAAAATCGCCGTGTTAACCTGATCTTGTTTAGCTAACTATTTACTTAATCTATCTTCATGCTATATTTGTACACTATTCAAGAACGCGATTGCAAAAACCACCATGACCTCACCACAGCGCCAACTAAACTTTGATGTCTTTGGCGATGCTAAACCGGTATTGCCCAATGAATTATCTGAATTTCGCGCCCCCCTGTTTGGCAGCTATGTGCCAGCTGGATTCCCATCACCAGCTATGGACCTGCGGGAGGAATCTTTGGACCTAAATGAACTGTGCATCCAAAATCCGAGCACTACTTATTACGTGCGCGCATCAGGCGAATCTATGACCGGTGTAGGCATTCACGATGGCGATGTGTTGGTAGTCGACCGGTCAATCCGTGCTGTCGATGGCAACATTGTGGTTGCAGCGTTGAATGGTGACTTCACGGTCAAGGTTTTACGCACGTCTCCGGAACTCGTATTAGAACCACGTAATGACGCATTCTCCAACATTGAGATCGGTAGCAGTGATGATTTTGACGTGTTTGGCGTTGTAACCTTCGTTATTCATTCGACATTTTGAGCTTACCTATAAGCCAAGCGGTATAACGGATTCATCATCAAAACTCGGGCATCGCATTTGCCGAAACATGAACCGTTATACGTTAAAACATTTGCTTAAATAGCGTCATGCACGACTCTTGATTCAATAAGCACTTTTAACATGAACAAAAGCAGTTATGATCGCCCTATCGAGAACATAGGACAAGAACATAGGAGATTATCCATGCCACGCAACGGTTCCAAAGAAAAAGCAGATTTTCGTAAACAAATGGCTGACAAAGGCTATTCGCGCATCGCCGTCTACGCCCCTACAAACGCTAAGGAGCTTCGAGCTGAGATTGTCGAGGTAACCACTCGCATGGTTGAAGAGTACGAAGCAAAGCCTAAAGGAGAGTCCGGACTGTAAAGCCGATAAATTCGGTTTGAGGCAGCTCGGCCACTCTTGAGCAACAGGTCCACTATAGTGAATTCCCTAAAACCTACTGAACTCGCTTACGATCATCACCAAGGTCAGGGACCTTGCGTGATTTTTTGTGGCGGTTTCAATTCTAGCCGAATGGGCAACAAGGCTGTTGCTCTAGAAGATTATTGTGCAAGCAATGGCCAAGAATATATTCGTTTTGATTACCAAGCACACGGAGAATCAGGTGGCGACTTCGGCGATTGCACCATATCGACTTGGCTGGATGACACGCTGTCGATAATAGACTCGGTAGCCGAGAACCAGTCAGTTGTGCTAATCGGCAGTTCATTCGGTGGATGGCTGGCGCTACTCGCCACACAACGAAGGCCAGAAAAAATAGTTGGCTTAATACTCATCGCCTGCGCAGTCGATATGACACACTACTACCCTGAGCGACTACGTGGCGTGCCACTGAGCACCGACTCACTCGGGCGCGCTTACTATGCCCTACCGAACCAGTACGATGACGAACAAGACTATCGGCTTTATCAAGCAATGATCGAAGACGGCGCCCAGTACCGTTTATTGGAATCAGATGCGGCATTTTCACAGCCCATGCATTTAATCCATGGGCAAGATGACGATGTTATACCTTGGCAGCGATCACTCGCTATTCTCGATCAGCTAGCGAGCGGAATCGCTTCATTTACCTTGATTAAAAACGGCGATCATCGGCTCTCATCGAGCTCGGATTTAAGCGGTATCAATCATTCATTAGCCGACTTATTGGCGACGATCAATGGCTCGTCAGACTAAGCTTCGTTACTGACATTTATCGCAATGTAAGTCACCATAGTAATCATTGCGATAGTTACATTGAATGGTTCGACTCTGTGAGTTTATAAGTGACTGAAAGAATTGTTTTAGAGTGGTCATAGTAAAGTCCTAAATAAGTTGTAGAACGACAGTCTCGCACTTTATTGCCGCCTTCCACACTGGGGAATATCGAACCTCACGATCTAAAAAACTCATCATTTGCGACTCGTGTTACTAATTAGGGCTATCACTGGCGATCAGATGAAACTAACAATCACTATTCACTGTGCCGATTTCTAACGTATGCCACGCGCTGTTTTGCGCTTAGCAAGCGAGTACAATTTACCCAGACCACGCAGCCGCCACCGCGGCATACTAGGACGCTCTAGGCTCTCACCGACCATTAGCAACATCACCGCAACCATCGCCAACCCATGCAGCTGTAGCAGCATCAGTGGCAATGCCATTAATGCCCAACATGAACCAACACACCAGAATCCATGTCTTAGGCCAAACCGCACGGCATCGATATCAACAGCAAAACCATGAGCACGCAGCTCGCTATGCTCGTGATTGCGATTTAAACAGCGCTGCTTAATCGGCGAACATTGCCAGATAAACGCTATTAGAATACCCATTGCAACAAGCCAATAACTCTGCGACAGCAACACCGCTAAGCTCGCGACCAAAAGGTGGATCAGCGTGCCCGCA
This sequence comes from Arenicella xantha, assembly GCF_003315245.1. Classification (NCBI taxonomy): domain Bacteria; kingdom Pseudomonadati; phylum Pseudomonadota; class Gammaproteobacteria; order Arenicellales; family Arenicellaceae; genus Arenicella; species Arenicella xantha. The sequence goes on from NZ_QNRT01000002.1 coordinate 677,511, forward strand.
ACTAACCACACAACGCTGTAACCAAGGCAAAACAACATAATCGAGCGGGCGCGTCGTTGCTTGAAACTTCGTTCATAGACATGCTGAATTGGGCTAACCAGCGTCGGTAACATCATCGCAAGCAACATTAAGAACCATGATTTGGTATTCGATATAGATACGATATCAGCGACAATCTGCGTAAAGGACGCCATCATAAATTGACGCGCGACTGCCCCTGTTTGGCACCAATCTGCGTGAAAAGCAGTGCTTTGCGAGGCACCGCCAGACAGCCAACCGATTAACAGCAGGGACCACGCAACTGCGCTGGCCCCCACTACACTAGTCACTATCTGTCGATATACACGAATGTGTTCACTCACAGATTCCCTTCACGATAAATACTAATTCGACCAACACTTAACTCTGCTTCTGCAGCTACACCTCGCTCAGGCAGGATTTGCACATCCAAAGCATCGACGTCTAGTGCGTTATCTAAATGCAAGGTGTCGATAATGCTTGTAATGTCGACCTCAAGCGTCAGCCCTGATCCTCCGTGCTCACCGTCTTTCATACTCGCTCGGCGTAAACCAAACAGCGCCACTGAGCCCGCAGGGCTGCCATTCACAAACACGTTTAACTTATTCGCATCACGTGTGCCGCGCACATTTTCGAGCTGCAAGTACGCGCGGTTCGGCGGCGCACTAGCCGAGGCTGCCGCAAAACTCGAAAGCATCTTATTCCGAGCACCGGAGTCGAGTTTGACTGAAGCTCGGAGTCCAGAACTTTCGATTTTCTGCCGACCGTCTTGAGCACCAAGTAATTCGGAATCGCTGTCGCTATTATCTGCCATAAGAACTGCCTCTGAAAATTCAACACCAAATTGAGCCATGCGTTTGGTACTTGGCAAGGTTGCGCTAACTGGCTGAGCAGCCTCAGCGCTGAGCCCAGCATAGGTATAGTCAACCTTCGCCATATCGTCAACCTCCTGCGGAGTGTAAACCCATGGCGTGGCTCCCGGCTTCGGCATAATGAAACCACGCTCACCAGCGGCCGCCGGACCTTGCAGCCATTTGTCCGATGTTGGGTTCACATTACCACTCGCGTTCCATACCGCCCACATTCGGTCAATATTAGCGTGATGCAAATAGAATATTGGGTCGAGAGCCGCAATACCAGGGTCCGACATAAGCCCCCAGAGACTCCCATCCGGCGCTTCACCACCAACATCGACGTGCACTTGGTTATGCGGATTGCTTTCAAGATTTCCCGACTGCCGGCCGTTGTGCGAGAACCCAGTCTCAGGTCCACCAAACCCTGGGCGCGGTGTATTAATATTACTTCCAGTAAATAGATCATTGCTCATGCATTGTCTTGATACCGGTGGAATTGGAATATAGATGTCTGCATCGCCCTGTGGGCCATAACGTGCGGTAACAAACAAAGGGTTTGGCGTTGCGTCCGGCAAGGTTCGCTGTTGGAAAGCTGGTGGCATTTTGTACTCAGCGCCCGCACCTAAATAATTCCAATAAGGTAACGCCCAATTCTTTGGCCCGCCGAGCCCAATAATCGCTTCTCGAAGCTGTTGTTCAAGCGCAATCAAATAGCCGCGATGCCACGGTAAAAAGTACCAGCTCTGGTGCTGACACTGATTCCAGTAAGTATCATAAACAGCTTGCGATGGCAGCGGCGATGTGGGAACCGCTGGTGTCGGCGGAATGTAGGCCCAACCCGGATAACCTCGTTGCGGCGTGTAAACATACTCACCGTGAATAGCGGCAAAAAACCACCAACTGTTTGGATCATCTAGACTGCGCGACTGCATCACACCAACCCCTTTTGCATACCAAAATAGATCGCTGTTCTCGAAGGTTCCGTTATGGTCCCATGCGTTTGATCGAGTGTAGTTCGACATAATATTCCATTCTCCTTGGTCAGTTAAAAACCAGCTAATTGCTGATTCAATCAGTTCACTGGAGGAGAAATGCGTAAAACTTACGCTCCTAGACCAAATCACTCGCAACCAACACCCAATGCCATCGCTGTTATCCACACGATAGCTGGTGTATGTAACGTATCCCCCCAGATAAACGACTACGAGCAGGTTCATTCGCTCGACTAATTTACATTAGCCCATGCACTAGATCATACGCAATTGGACTAATGTCTAATTATCACACTCCTTGTGATATTTGAGCATGTAGCTAGCAAGCGCGCGTGCAATCACCTACTAACAATATTGAAACCACTAAGCAAAAGCTGTTAGTGTAATTCGCTTAGAGAACGGCTCTATAGCCGCTCCATCAATCAACAGCTATAGGTGATTCGCATCAAAAAACTCCTCCTAATCGGACTCTTACTAATCGCTCTTGTCGCCCTAGGTGCAACACTATTTTTCAATAAACTCGATGGCCTAATAGCCGATGCTATTAAGACCGAAGGCACCTTGACGCTTGGTGTTGCGGTGGATGTAGGCCGCGTATCGACCGACCTTAAACAGGGTTCAGCCTCGGTGTTTGACCTAACCATCGCCAATCCGAACGGCTTTAGCAAACAGTCCGCATTTACCGCAGCTCATCTTGAGGCGGTGGTGAACTATCAAGAGCAGAGCATTGACTCAATCAGCATCAATGAACCGACAATTTATGCGGAGCTCATTGGCAGTAACAATAACTTTCAAGCATTATTGGAGAATATGCCTCCAGCATCACCGACAGATGCGTCGTCAGCGAACTCAGATGATCAAATCATTCTATCGATTAAAAAAATCGAAATCACCAGAGGGACTATCAACTTAAATATCATTGAGCCCGAACTAGGCGAACGCCAATTCGTGATGGACGACTTAGTAATGCGAGATCTACATGGCAATATTGATCAACTTGGTGATGAAATCCTAAGTCGCTTAAGTCAGCATGTGTCCGGGCAAGTCTCGCGGTACGCCCAAGATCAACTTAAGGCCAGCGCAAAAGATAAGATTAAACAAAAGCTTGAAGAAAAATTGGGCGATAAACTAAAGGGGCTCGGACTCTAGAGCAGGCTGATATTCCCAGACCGGTTGAATCGGCGAACAACAAGTACCCTCAGGAGATCCAGCCGAATCGCTATCGAAAAAGCTCTCGAGAGGACAGGCCACAGTTGTTAGGCCACAGTTGTTTGGACAGAGTTAAACCACAGTTAGGCCATAAAAAATGCCTCCGCCCAAAATTGGGTCGGAGGCATTAATTTATCAAATCATGAAGCTTATTAGCGCCAGTTAAGCACCGCTTTCGTGATCTAACTCCTCAGTAAAAAACTGACTAGAATACGAGTTTTTTAGTCTTAGGAGCATTGCGTGATGCAATAAACAGCAACAACCCCATTAGCGCGGCAGTCACTACGAAAATCGTAATCGACGAACCGTACGACGAGCCACCTGAGGCGGCCATCTCTGCCATTGGAGTAGTCGCTGTCATCTTCATGGCGGCCATTCCGGTATAGTGCATGCCACATACCGCCAAGCCCATTACAAACGCACTACCAATACGTTGGGCAGAGCCACGTAGGTTGAATGCAAGCCATAAAGCCGCGATCGCAGCAACCACAGCAATAATCAAAGACAGGGTAAATAGCACCGTGTCATACGAAACGGTCGCAGGCATGTTCATCGACGCCATACCGGTGTAATGCATGGCAGCCACACCCATTCCAGTGATCGCACCACCGACCAACAACTTCACTGTGCTTGAAGCACCACGACCTACAATAAATAAGCCGATTCCAACAAAAATTACGGCAAGAAGCATCGACACTATAGTCAATCCTAAGTCGTAGCTAACAGGCATTTGCATGTCAACGGCCATCATACCAATATAGTGCATTGACCAAATCGCTCCACCAATTGCGACAGCGGCCATACCTAACCACATCATCAGGTCACGACCTGGTTTTGCCTTCGGAATTCGAATAGCCAAATTTAGTCCAGTGTATGAACCAAATACGGCAATCGCGTAAGAGACCAGAACTAAGGTCCAGTCATATTGTGCTTCTATCATGTTGTATTACCCCTAATATTTTGATGTTAATTTGTTCAGGCAACGATTCGAAAACCACTGCGCAATAAGTGTTTGTTATACGTCGATAAAGAAAGTGCAGTCATTATTGGTTTCCGATCCGCAATTGGTTTCGCTCACCTCGCATTGCCCAACTGCAGGATTACTACCAAGAAAACCAGATATATAGCCAGCCACAAACTCGCAGCAAACCGGGTCTGAACTTTTATCCGCGCAGAACGGGCAGTTCATTAGCACCACAGACTGCTCATCCGTTTCCACCTTGCAGAACTCTTTAAGTGCTGGTCGCAATTCACGACTCAATGCTTTGGATATCTTTAGCGGGCTGCCCAAGTCGTAGTCACGCTGATAAATTCCAGCACCAACCTTACTTCCCAACGTGCGCAGTCGCTCGTTGCGAACATCACTTTCCAATGAAGCTGCATAGCTTTTAACAATGGGCACGATTTTGGGATATTTTTCACCAATCTTAGCCAACACTCGCTTCTCTTCAGCAATGCTGACCGGGTCAGCCGACGCCGATGTATTACTCGGTGTAGCGCCGGACGACTGAGTACCAGATTTAGAGCTAGACTTAGCGCCAGATTTAGACTCGGCAAATTTAATCTTCAATAAAGTGCAACCCTCGATGGAACTCAAGTCCTCGATGATCGTATCTTGCGGCTTTCCTGACATACTCTCGGCAACCACGTAGATTACGTGCCCGCCCTTTTTAGAGGGCTCTTGTCGTTGCGACATAAGTCGATAATCAGCCTTAATTAAATAGGAGACTACTTTGACCAGCCGAATGCTGTCAGACGCCGTCTCGAGCGCACATGAAAATTTCACTTTATTAGCCTATATATTGATACTTAACCCCGACCACTCATTAACCAATCCTAGTTATGAGCACCTGTGCGGGCGGATGTTATACGAATAAATAAATGGCGCTAGTACTTTTCAATCGATTTTAAGTTTTTTTACAATCACTCTCTGTCATGCGTCAAGCAACTACGCTAAATATCGGTTTTTAAAAGGAATATGACCTCAGCGATGACATGCGCTGCGTTAATTTTTATAGTAAAGCACACGTTCGACCCAGCTAAATTTAGTAGTAAAATCGATTCTTAATCGCTAGACCGGCCCTAGATTTTCCAGCAATCGCACTAAACAAAAATCCTAATTCACCTTCTACCTATGAACAGTCAAATGTCCGACCATCGGCCACACTCATCTGTTCTGTACAGCAAACTTTTACCGCACAATTAAGCCGAACAGTCCAACTCATGTTTGCTCTAGTAGTGACAGCTCAGCGACCTAAATTGCTCGACTAACACTAGGCGATTTTAGCCAACGCTTGAGCCAGTCGCATCACCGCAAATCGAGCATTTGCTAACTGCATTGATGATTTAGCCGCCAATGTCAGAACACAAGGTTTACCCACCAACATACAACTCAAAAACAAAATATTACCGTTGGCGGTCTCAATCGTAGTGGTTTGTGATTCGACCAGCATGATTTGCCGAGATGCTGAATCGCTAAGCGAGCCAATGGTACTGGCAATCGCTGACACTTTATCGGCTTCAACGCTTAATGTTTCAGACGCGAACGATCTAATATTGAAACCATCGGCCGTGCACAGGCTAACTAGGAATATTTCCTGTGAGTTGACACAAACTGATTTCAACATCTCTGAAACTTCGGCCATAACTCGGTCGTCGAAAAAACTATTCTCCACATTCATTGAATTCAGCTAACTCCTAACTGTTTAGTATTCTGATATCGGCTAATTGCATTGAGAGCCACAAGCACCATCATAGCTGAATTTTTATCTCTAGCATCGATATGCAATACCGGCGCGTTGACCCCATGGCCTTGTAACGCGGAACGCATTTCAACACCAAGTGCATGCAACTCTTTTGCGTTAGCATTCTCGCTGTGCGTAATCGCCGCAACCACGCTGGTGTTACGATTGGCAGGATCGAAAAAAGTCAGCAAACGATCCAGTTGATCTAAGTCCGGCGACTCGTCGAGGGTCACTAACAACACCAAACCCCACAACGATTCATTGACCATGTCCCACAGAAAGGAATAGCGCTCTTGACCTGGCACACCATACAAGCCAAGCGCAGCGTCATCACTTAAACTAATACGCCCGTAGTCAATACCAACGGTGGTGAACTGTTTACCTATATCAATACTCGACTCGACCTCAGTCTGCAGTGGGTTAATCTCGCTCAGGGTCTGCACTAATTGGGTCTTGCCCGAGCCGACTTCACCTATTATGGCCAATTTTTTATAACTCATTCGCGTACCCCACAACTATGAACTGTTTCATTTTGGCGTAGAATCTAACCGCGGCGGTCTCGAGTACTGGCAATACCGTTGTTGCGTGCTGCTCTGCAACATTCAATAAACCTTCTGCGTCAAATTCAATTAGCAAGGCATTAAGCCTACTTCGATCTCCAGCAAAATCTATATCAAGTACTTGCTTGTAACTATGTTGCGATGATACCAACTTGGCACAGAGTTCGATATTGGCGGGCGTCTGCTCGACAACTGAGAAGTCCGGCCAGGTTGACAATGAAATAGTTTTACCGTCGAACGAGCGAGGTCGCGGCACCTCGATAGCATCAACGTCGTAGAACATTTTCAATAAATTCACAACGTCAACAGGTAAAGCGTTGATACGCCCATAGTGCTTCGACATAACGTTTACAAAACTGGAGTTAACGCTCAATTTTTCAGACAACTTCATGCGCCAATCCGGAAAAAACCGGTTAGCGATTGGTGTATCAATCAGTTTTACGACGTTTTGATTTCTCACGTCCGCACCGATTTGCTGAAACGTCTTATCCACCTCATCGGCGCTGCCTTCTAATACGCCTAAATAGTGTCCCGCCCGATAAGTTAAGATACCCGTTAGATTTCTTGCTGAATTGTTGGCCAATGACACTCGGTAAATATCCGAGAGACCAACTGGAATCGTTGCGCCATTTCGTCGGCACGCGACTCGGCTAATATACATAATGATTTTCACGAGTAAATTCCCTAAAAAGTTAGCTGTGAAATTTGCATGGAGCCAGGCTATACACGAACGATAGGCCCCAGTTAAAAATAGACAGATATAGGCGAAAGCGCCCGAATGGTGTTATTAACCCAAGATTTACCTCTCAGCGGTGGAAGTATCTTGGTCAAACGATTCAGACTAATACGGCTCCGTTGAACTACTTCTGTCTGACATCTGCCCATCTGTTATCTGCTGCGCTTAGATTCGGCGTCAGCAATACGACTCTATATTTCGAGCTGATCCTCGAACACTTGTACTTTGCGCCGAGCAAGCGCTAAATTTGCCTTGGCTTTATCGAGTACTAGGTAGATAAATAGGCCCGCATGTTTCACACTGGGTCTAATGATGTGTAGTTGATCCTTCAAGGTAATCAAAATATCGTCAATACTTCCTTCAATACCTAACGAATTCATTGTGGCCATCTTGGCCTTTACCACTTCGGAATTCCCTGCAGCGGCTAGATCGAGATCAACACCTCCGCCTTCGGTTCCGAGTGACATTCCTGATGTGTAGTCGACGATGCATGCGCCCATCGCCCCATCAATAGCTAGTAAATCCTTCAAAGTAGCGTTTATATCCGACATATTATCCCCCAAGAAAATTGTCATTTACACTTGTTGTCTACCGGCAGCCCTTACTGCTAGTGATTTCACGATACCTCAAAGATATTCACGCTGTCTAGCAAAAAGTAAAATTTACATTCCCTCTGAACATGACTGTCAAGCACGGCCACCGAACAAGGTTGCCGCAAGCAACGCGAAGTTAATTGCAATAGAAGTTCCAACAATGAGAAGCTGGTGAAGATAAACACAAAAACCTCATTTGCAATCATCTCAATCCGCCCTAATTCGCGCCAACACTGCTGTGCAGTGGCTCGGATTACAGTACTATAGCAACGGTTTCTATCAGTTTAACGGAGTTCACATAATGGCAAAATTAATACGCTTGGCCTACGCCAGCCGCGCTTGCTTTGAGCCCAGTGTTGGATCTTCCGAACTTGAGCCAGACATCATCGAGATTTTGGCACAGTCGCGCGTGAATAATCAAAGCGCACAAATCGGCGGTGTTCTCTACTACGCAGACGGCTACTTTTTTCAATGCCTGGAAGGCGATGAGTCGATGGTGTTGAACCTGGTAGAAAAAATTCGTCAAGACGACCGACACCGCGACCTAAAGATATCCTTCTGCAAGAAAATTCGGCGACGATACTTTAAGGCATGGTCAATGAAGTATGTTCCGATTGGTAATGCCGTCACAGACCTCATTAAAAGTCGTGGCTACTCGTCATTCACACCGTCTGAATTTGATGAATCAGACATAAATAGCTTGCTGCATCTATTTAGCCAACTAAAAGACACATCGCTCAAGAATGAGAAGCTGAAAGCTTGTTATCGATTAAAACTGCACTGGTGGCAGCGGCTGATCCCAGCTCGCTATTAAACTCCAATCTTCTGATACCCACATAGTACCTATTGGGATAGTACCTATTGAATAGTACCTATTGGCCATTTAGCTTTAAGCTCGGTCGCGTTACCGATCACAGCGTTGCGCCGCCGTTAGATCCAAGGCCATAAACTGATTAAACGAACTTTGTTGATAGTCAGAGAATGCCCCACAACTAACAAACCCAAAAGATCTATACAGTTTAATCGCTGGCAGAAACGCTTTGCCTGACCCGGTTTCCAGGCTCAGCGTTTGATACCGACGCTGTTTAGCCAGCGCTATAATATGGCGTAATAAAAATGCCGATACCCCACGACGCAGATGTGCATGATGCGTACGCATAGACTTTATCTCGCCATGCGTGTTGGAGAGTTGCTTTAACGCTCCAAACCCTAATAATTGCTCGCCTTCCCAAACAGCCCAAAACGACACATCCGGCGCCTGCAAACCAGAAAAATCGAGCGCATACACGCTTTCTGGCGGAGAGTTTTCTTGCATACCGCTTAAATGCTGTTGGAGCAGATTCAATAATTGTGGAGACGAAAAGTCTGCTTGCCTAATTTCCATTATGCTTGCCCATTGATGATCAGATAGCTGGCCGGAACCTCACCTAAGTTGCGAAAGCGCGAGCGACCACGGAGCTTAAGAGCCACACAGTCCAGCCGCGACATCGAGTAATCGGCACCATCAAACGACACGTTTAACGCGCCAGAGATTAGTACTAAATGCTGTTCCAGACCTTGTTGAGGAGGCTTTTGATAACGCACATCGGCCCCGGGCGGCAGCTCGCCATGGGCAATCTCGATGGCATAATCGTGAGTTGGTGGCGAGATCACAGTTCGTTTATAACCGGTTTCAGGGTCTTCCCAGGTCTTGGCATCGGCGAACAGCAAATGACGTGGACTCGCCGATTCAACTTTCATCATAAGTCGCGACATAGTGATGCCATAGGTCGAACACAAACGCCCCAAGACACTCGCCGTAGGGCTAGTCTCTGCACGCTCAATACGCGACAAAGTGGCACGACTCACTCCTGAGGCTTCGGCAACCTCCGCAAGCGACAGCTCATGTTGATGCCGAATACTTTCAAGGTGCCGCGCTAATTGCTTATCTAACATTCAATTCTTACTCTTTTCAATACTCACTCTTTTTTTTTCGTAGCCCCGTCACTTCACGCAATGACCATATTCTAGATTCAATCCCAATTATGAGATTCTAAACCAAGCCAGTCACTACAACAAGTCAAAAACACGCACTCTACCCACTGATTAACACCAAGGTCGATTTGTATGCGCGCGGTAAACTATTAGTGTGTTTCGATAAAAAACTGGACGAATATAAGTTAAACTTAGCGCGGTTGGGTAGATATCTCTGATTCATCACCTAGGAACTTTATGTCTACCAATAATTTTTTTAGCACTTGGCTAGCCCTGTCAGCGACCCGCTCTTGCGCGCTCATACTACTATGGTTAACGGGCAGCGCCTTTGCTATGAACGCTTTTGCTGTCCACGCGACTACCTCTAAAAGCATCGAGCTCTTCGGTTACGCAAGCAGCACGACTCTGGCAAAAAAGCACACTGACCCAGCACTCCACTCGATTACGGTTAATCCCGCGGCGCGTGAGTCTGACATAGGTACTGAATTAACCATATCCTTGCCAGATAACACGTCTATCAAGCTCACGGTAATCAAAAAGCGTACCTTGCAAAATGGCGACCGACAAATCGAAGCCACCTTTGCCGATAACGGCAATGCCATCATGACCTTTGGCAATCAGGCTACGTTCGCCAACATTAATAGCCCGACTCATAATTACTCGATTGATGTAGACGAAGACAAACTCCCGGTGTTAGTGGATCAACAGTACCTAGAGCCCAACATAAATCTTGAAAATGATATGCGCTACCCACCGGATTTCACGCCGCTGAGCGACGCGCAATTTAAGTCTGCCAAAGCTGAACTCGAAGCCCTGCCGGCAGCAGCTTCAGCGAAAGTCGAAATCACGTTACTGGCAGTATATTCCAGTGAATTTGCCAACGGGTTTGGTGACCCAGTAACACGAATTAATCAAGCCATTGGATTTGCTAATGCCGCCTATGATCGCAGTGGCATCAACATTGACCTCAAACTGGCTCACGCACAACAATGGGCATTTGATAATAATGCGAACGTAGGCTCTCTACTGTCGATGGTTCGAAACGATGCGGAGGTTGCAAGCTCAAATGGCGACTTTGTTGGCATCGACGCTATTCGAGACCAGTACTACGCTGATTTGGTCACCGTGTTGCCATACCGTGCGGCTAATAGTTTTGGGGGCATTGCGTATGTCAACGGAAATCACCCTGGTTATGCCTTCTCGGTATCGCAGTTTGCACGGTATGAAAATGGAACAAACTCTGTGTTTACTCATGAAATTGGTCACAATCTAGGTTCAGGCCATGAACACGTATCAGCTAACCCAAATCAACGGTCTGCCTGCGACGGCGGCTTTACCGGTTATGCCTGCGGTCATGGCAACGGCAGTCAAGGCACCATCATGTCATACCTAAATGACGCAGCGTGGGGATACGTATTTTCCAACCCCCAACAAGACTGTCTCGGTGAACCCTGCGGCATTCCTAATGGTCAGCCAAACCCAGCTGACAATAAAACCAGCTTTAATATTAGTGCACCACTAATCAGGGACTTTCGCATCGACACCACCAATGATGATGACAAAGACAACGTAAAAAATGACGTCGACAATTGCCCGAATGTCGCCAATCCAAGTCAGACGGATACCAACTCTGATGGTGAAGGCGATGCTTGCGACAACGACGATGATGGAGACGGCGTTAACGACGGAATTGATAATTGCCCGTTGCTAGAGAACCCTGAGCAATTGGACTCTGACAACAACGGTACCGGTGACGTATGCGAAAGTGACCTGTGTCTGCCACTCGTGTTAGCCAACCGGAAGGTCGCCATGATATGCCTTTAACGCAAGCCTAATATTGAGTCTTCGCCATTGGTTTTGCTGCCGCTCCGGCATCGAACCCAATGGCGGAGCTGCGCTACTTTGGCGCGCGTACGCGAGATAAAAAGCGTTTGCAATCCCCACTCATGCATTGCTATGGTCATTGCATGTGAGAACCCCAACCATCTGTGTAACTTATGCGATCTTACGTTTCCAAGCTTGTTCTATCTGCCTGCCTTAGCGCGACTGCCTGCAACACAACGAATGCCTCTGCGGCAGTATCCGCCTCACCAGAAGCAATCGCGTTAGCTCAGTCTTCAATTATCGTGGATGGCCATATTGACGTCCCACATCGAGTATTCGAAGCATGGGAGAACGTATCGGCGGCGACGAATAGCGGGGATTTTGACTTTCCGCGCGCCAAGCTTGGCGGGTTAAACGCGCCGTTTATGTCTATCTATGTGCCCTCATCATTAGACGGTACCGATGCGTCAACCCAGCGCGCTCACCAACTAATAGATCAAGTCGAAGCGATAGTCGGGCGCGCTCCAGAAAAGTTTGCCATCGCTCGCTCGGCCAACGAGGTTCAGCAACAGTTTGATAAAGACTTAATTTCACTCCCCTTAGGCATGGAGAATGGTGCGCCATTGCAAGGCGAACTTAAAAACCTCGATGCGTTTTATCAACGCGGCATTCGGTACATCACGCTAACGCATGCAAAAAGCAATGATATTTCTGACTCATCCTACGATGACAACCGTCAATGGGATGGCCTAAGTCCGTTTGGTGAAACAGTCGTACAGCGCATGAATCAATTAGGGATCATGGTCGACATTTCCCACGTGTCCGACGCCGCATTTTACGATACACTCAAAGTCAGCCGAGCCCCAGTGATTGCATCACACTCATCTTTGCGCTCATTCACGCCCGGCTTTGAACGTAATATGGACGATGCGATGGTCAAAGCATTGGCAGCCAACGATGGCATTATTATGATTAACTTTGGTTCGTCGTTCCTGACTAAAACAGCTCAGGACTGGTATAACGTCCGCGACCAAGCCCAACACAAAGTAGACGCTGAATTCGGTGCTGAGAGCCCGCAAGCAAAACTCTTCAGCGACCAGTATCGAGCTAACAATCCGTTTCCTTATGCGTCATTAGACGATGTTGTTGAGCACATAGACCGTGCGGTAAAGCTGGTCGGTGTCGATCACGTTGGTATCGGATCAGACTACGATGGTGTAGGTGATTCTCTGCCAACCGGCCTCAAAGATGTCGCCACGTACCCGAATTTGGTGCAAGGTCTTATGAACAAAGGTTATTCAACACCGGACATTCGCAAGATACTCGGTGGTAACTTACTACGAGTGTGGCAACAAGTTGAAACGGTAGCGGCCAAACTTAGTGGCCCTAGCACGTAGTACCGCGACGCTGATTGACACCAACCGCACCTTTTTAGTACATATCTGGTAGAAGATTTAACGTTGGATCCCGCAAGCCGTTTTAGCCCGGGCAGTTTATTCTATTCAAGGGGAGTAGAAACTTTATGAAGTATACAATTATCATCGATTCTATCGCTGGCATTCCGAACCATGTTCTGGAAAGCCGGCCATTCAAGGTCATGCCAGTCACTGTTGAATTAGACGGTAAGATCATGCCCGATACCTTTGATGAAAAAACCTTGATTGATTTTTACCAAGGCGATTCCTTGAATATCAAGTCACAAGTTTCATCGTCAGCGCCCAGCGAAGATGATATCTCGAACTTAATCGCACGCGAGGTCGCGCCGTATAGCGACTATGCATTTTGTCAAACCGTGTCTCGCCAAGTTAGTGACACGTACGATAATTTTGAACAAGCGGCTAGTCATATCACCAGCCGAGTTCGCGCAATACGCGACCGAATGAATATCGAGCATCCGTTTCGCATGTCTTGTGTTAACACCGGCACTACCATTGCCGGTCAAGGTTTAATTGCGATCTATGCTGACATGCTGCTCAGCAAAGGTGCCGACATGGCTGAATATACGAAAACCATGAACAAGTTAGTCAAACTGGTGCATTGCTACCCGGTGGTGGCGGATATTTACTATTCACGCGAACGTGGACTCGAACGCGGTGTGAAAACCGTTAGTCTACCCGCTGCGGTTCTAGGTAAAACAGTCGGGCTTAATCCGATAGTTCAAATCAAATATGATCACATCGCCAAACCCGTTTTAACTAAGCGCGGTCTGCCTAATTCAATAGGTCACCTGTTTAAACACGCAGCCGCCATGATTGAAGAAGGCTTGTATGTGCCGTTAATCAACCTAAGTTATGCCGGCGACCCGCGTGAACTTGAGACATTTGAACACTACGATTTAATGATGAGCACTGCCAAAAAACATAAGATAACGGTGCTTAAAGGCGTTATGAGCTTAGCCGCCAGCGTGGTGTATGGCCCCGGCGCATTTGCCCTTGGCATCGCACCGAAAAATCAAAAAGCGCTACCAGCTTAGACCCAGCATCGTAAAGGATCAGTTCATGCTGCGCACTGCCGTCCAATCTTGACTCGGTGGCGTGGCAACATAAGCCAAACATTGCTGTAAAAAATACTGTGCCGCTTGATCGTTGGGTCGCAATACCAAGACTTCACGATATGCATTGGCCGCTTCGGCAAAACGCTTTGCTTCATAGGCGGCTAAAGCTGAGGCTGATACGGCTACCAAGGCTTGCTGCTGATCACTGGCTTGCTCACGCCATGTGATCAGTTCATGCACCAATACCCCTTGCGATTTACCCTTGACCGCTACTCGCTCAATCGGCCTACACAGAAAGTTATCAGCGACACAGTTGGCGGTAAATTCACTTACTAAAATCGAGGTGCCATACAATTTATTCAACGCTTCAAGCCGTGCCGCCAAGTTAACTGCATCACCAATCACGGTGTAATTCAAACGATGCTCACTGCCCATATTGCCGACCACCAAAGCTCCAGTATTCAAGCCAATTCGGCAGTCAATCTCAGGCTGGCCAGTACGACGCCAATGCGCCTGCAAGGCACCAAGCCGCTTTAGGTTACGCAGTGCGGCATCGCAGGCATGACTAGCGTGATCTGGGTCTGACTCTGGCGCGCCCCAAAATGCCATAATGGCGTCGCCAATATACTTATCAACCGTGCCCCGAGTAGCAATAATCTCCTCGGTCATTGCGCCCATGTACTGACCAAGAAGTTCCACCAACTCAGCAGGTGGCAGACGCTCGGCGATATTGGTGAATCCGACAATATCCGAAAACGATACCGTTAAAACTCGTTCTTCACCGCCCAATTCAGCCTCGACACCAGTAGTGATCACGGAGCGCACTAAATCGACCGGCACAAACTTACTGAATGAGCGCAACCCAGTTTTCATTTCTTCGGTAGCCTTCGAAAGTTTTTCAACCTCCCATAACCAGGTCTCGGGCAGCGGCGTTGGGTCAATTTTAAACTGCCCTATTTGCGCTACTTCAGCGGTTAAGCGACGCAGTGGATGCGCAATTGCGCGTGCCAAAATAATACCCACTAGAATCAAGGTAAGTAAGCTGGCTATAGCAATCCAAACAACCACCATCGTAGCTTCTTCTACTGATTCGGTTAGCTCATGCTTAGCCACCATGATAGCCACCGACCAATCCAAACCTTGAACGTTAATCAGCGGTTCGGTAAAACCAAGATATTCAACCCCAGCCACCTGCCATTGGTACTCGGCAATGGGCGACTCCGTACCTATTTGCATGGCGTGACCAAAGCCTCTAATAACTGGGTCGGGGGCGTGTGACGAGGTGTGTAATGAGGCGTTTGGATCAGCCTTAGCCACGGGCTCAACCACTTGCCGAACATCAGGATGCGCAATGATCTGTTGCCCAGATAAAATAAACGCTTCGCCAGACTCAAACACATTAAGTGTGCCCAGGTAAGCGCCTAATGCGGTGAGTGCAAAGTCGGTAGTCAGCACACCGATTAAATCACCGTCGTCGTCATAAACTGGCGTGGCGCAGGTTAAGCCGGGGTATTGCTGGCCTGGCGCCGTACCAAACATATACACATCAGTCCAAGTTTGCTTAGCTGACTTTTCCGCTGCTTGATAATAAGGTCTTTGACGCTGATCATCCTTGGTCGGCTGGCCGTCTTCATTTGATATCCAAGCGTTCGACTGCCATTTAAACGATTGCTTTATCCCTTGGGTAATCCGCAGCTGCAAAAGCTCACCATCAATGGTGCGTTGCACATGCAGATAGTCGCCGCTTTCACTAGTAAACGACAAATAACTGAAATCAGGAAATTGCTCGATTTGGCGGCGAAAGTCATCAGCTAAACGATCATCGTTCGGCTCCACATGTTGAATCAGATCGCGATTTGCATAGCTAACCGCCGACGCCTCGTTCAGCAAAGACGATACTTCAGCACGAACCCGCTCGGTTGCCTGATGAATAATACGTTTGCCTAAATCATCGATAATTTCAAGGGCATTGTTGTACGCCACATACCCAAGCAAGGCGACCATCACAATCGGCAGAGTCAACAAGGCAGCCATAAGTGCCTTGCGTAACGTGAGTGTGAAACGTCGAGATGCATTAACTGTTTTGTTGCCTACTTCCATGCGACTCCCCTACAAACCAATTCCGCCTACAATATAACGCTTGCTGAAGTGAAACACCAAGCCAACACAGGCAACACTAGGTAAACCAGTTTATCTTAGCGGTTTGGCGGCATCGAACACGCCGCCAGCGCTGATATAAACATTAAAGTGATAAATGCTGCCGTAAAAATGTGTCCATTTGTTTGAAGAATTCGAGTCGATGCTCCTCATTACTCAGGTAATGGCTACCACCTTCAAGCTCTAGATAGACTAAGTCTTTGCCCGCCTTCTCCATGCTTTTACGCATACGTTTAGCTTGAGCGAAAGGCACACGCAAGTCCTTAGTGCCGTGTGCCAACATAACCGGAATGGATATATTATTAGTTCGATTGACCGGTGAACTAGCGTCCAATTTATTGCGCTCAGAACCCACTTGCTGTTTGACAATATCGTAATTAGTATAATGGCGAGAACTGTTAACTAGGTGCCTTAGGTCAGTCACTCCGGCAAAACTGACAGCGCATTGATACAAGTCAGTATCGTTGGTCGCCTCCATCAATGCGACATAACCACCATAGCTAGCACCAACAATACAAATTCGCTTCGGATCGGCTACTCCTTGTTCAATCATCCAGCGCGTGCCATCTTCGACATCGGTCTGCATCTTTCCGCCCCAGTCCTGCAAACCCGAGGTCATAAAGTCATACCCATAACCATACGATCCGCGAAAATTCATTTGCAGCACAGCATAGCCCTGACTAGCAAAATACTGTGTCCAATAGTCAAAGCCTTTGCCGTCATAACTAATAGGACCACCATGTGGAAAGATAATGGTCGGCAACGGTTTGGCTGACTCTAGCCGAGGCTTGGTCAGATAACCTGAAATAGTCAACCCGTCGCGCGCTTGGTATTGAATGCTTTGTTTAACTGCCATTCGCTCTGGATCGAGAGACTCGTAATTGCTTGCTATGCGCTGCATCGTGCCTTTGTCGCGGTCCCAGTAGAAATAGGTTCCAGCGTCTTGATCGCTGCTGGCTAACACTAACAATTTTCGTTCATCACGACTAAAGTCGACAATCTCGTTAGTACTTGAAGGCAGCGCTCGGTTAATCGATTTCTGTATTCCCTCATATTCAGGCTCCCAAAATATATAACCCGCTTGGGTCGCGTGCTTTAGGCCCACAACCCGCTGAGCCTTCTCCGAATAAATTAAACTACCGCTAATATCTCGATCGCCCTGTGAATACACGAGCGTTGGCGCTTGCTCAGTGTTCCTAAGATCCATTTTAAACACCGCATCGAACCCGTTATGCCGGGCTGAGTAGAACAATATATTTGGATCATAGTCGAAGCCTAACGGCCGACGCTCGTCCTCGCTAAACACATTAAATTCAAACAGAGGCTGCCAGCGCTTCTTTTTACTGGTTCGATAACTGTATTCCATTCGTGTGTCGTCTTGCACTTCGGCAACTCTAAGCGCGTGCTGACGGTCGGTAATCCAGCCCATGGTTTGAGCGCGACGTCGATGAACCCGTTTAACCTTTTTTGTGCGGTGATTAACACGATACACCTCGGTAGCAACCTGATCACTGGTGCGTAACGCCACAATAAATTCGTCGGGGCTATCTGGCAGAAAATCGATAATTTGGTCTTGGCGGGTTGGCACATAATCCAGCCGATCAAACAAGCTTGTCGGGATTGCCGACGTCACTTCTGCTGTCTTGATATCAATTCTAAGTAAGCGCGTACCAGTAACGGGTGTGCCATAGACTTTTGTCGGGTAGGCCGTGCTTAATAATAATGTGTCGTTATTCGCCCACTCGATCCAACGAATTACAAAGCGCTCATTATTAGTCGAAAGAATAGCTTTCTTGTCGCCGGTGACTAAGTTTACCCAGTGCAATACAACACCTTTTTTCTCGTCGGTTTCAAACCGTAGCAACGACACCGCCTGCGCTCCATCTGGCGATAGACTTACTTTCGACACATCGGGTAAACGCGCAAATGTCTCTGCCGTCAGAGCTTGCTCTGCCTGACTTATCGAGTTAAAACTCGCCAATAAAAAGATACCGAGTGCCACAACAAACGCGCGGCAGCGCAGACGTACTATCAAATAATCCATTTTAAATTCCCTCCAACGGGGTTCCTAAGCGAGATTCAATGCATTGGAACAAAGCAATGCAACTTAGTCAAACTCCTTGTCGAGTCAAGACTCAAAATCAGAACAAGATGAGATCACAAGAGGATCAAGACAGGTACAAGAAAGGTACAAGCCAGGAAGTAGAACGAAGTCAAAACGAATAAAGCAAGAATAACTCTTGCTCTATTCGCCGTGAATACTCAGTTAATCAAAACCACAATGGCTATCTTCCTTGTTTAGCCGGCCAGCGAACCAAGCCAAGCCAAGCCACCAGGTTCTAACTAGTATGGTTTACAGTTCAACCATCAATTTTCCGGTATTGCCACCAGTAAACAATAAGTTAATGCCCTCAATAGCGCTCTCTAAGCCATGCAATGTATGAGCGCGATATTTGATTTTACCTTCCATCAAATAGCCAGACATCGCTTGCATCATACTGGGTATTTTGTCGTAGTGATCTGGCATCGTGAAACCTTGAATGGTTAGACGCTTTTTGATTATGTTCATCCAGTTTGGACCAACCGACGGATTACTAGTGTTGTAATCAGAAATCATGCCACACACCATAATTCGACCATGTGCGTTCATCAAATTAAACACCGCATGTTGCACGGCGCCACCAGTGTTCTCAAAATAGAGATCAACACCATTCGGTGCCGCGGCCGCCAACTGCTTGGCTAAATCATCTGACTTGTAGTTAATAGCTGCGTCGAAGCCGAGCTCTTCGGTTAACCATTGGCACTTGTCGTCAGACCCTGCGGTTCCAATCACCGTTAGTCCTTCGGCTTTTGCAATTTGTCCAACCATTGAGCCAACCGACCCAGCCGCGCCGGACACCACCAAGGTTTCACCAGCTTTAGGTTTGCCAATATTCATCAAGCCCTGATACGCCGTCATACCCGGCAAAGCGAGTACACATAAGACCGCTTCGGTTGGAATGCCTTCTGGAAGAAGGTTCATGCCCTGCCCGTTGCTAACAATATACTCGGCCCAACCGGTCATACCTTGCACACGTGCTCCGACTGGGAATCGATCATTCTTAGACTCCACGATTTCGCCAACACCGCTGGAACGCATAACATCACCAAGTTCCACTGGCGGAATGTAGCTATCACGATCGGGCATCATCCAACCTTTCATAGCTGGGTCTAGAGACATATGTGTTTGCTTAATCAGAATTTGGCCATCTTGCAACTCAGGAGTCTGCAGGCGGACAACTTCGAACAAGTCCGGAGTAATAGCCAGTTCTGGGCGTTTAACTAATTTGATCGCGGTATATTCCATGGTTTTTCCTATATCTGGATTATCGATAGCAGCAAAGTCTACGCCCTTAATCTGAACTTTAGATGATTTTCACTCACGCTCCAAAATGAATGCAATTCAACTTAAGCGACTCGATTCACCAGCCAGGTTGCGAGTAATATCCTGAAACCGTGTTGTAGCGAGAATCTAAGAACGCAATTAAATCCACCAACTGGGTAACTGTCATGCCTTTAGTCATCGCATGCATCGGCGACTGTTGGCTAGCCGATTGCCGTACTTCGCGCCGCTGCTCAGACGTTAACTGATCTAAATAACGTTCTGACAGACGATGATCGGGGTTCATTATTGACGTAGCAAGGTCAGCGCGGGTCTTCGCATTTAGAATGACACCACCTAACTCAACGGTGAACGGCCGCTCTCCCGCATAACTAGGCAGAGGATAGTCGCGCACCGTATGACAGCGAATACACTGTAAATCAACAAAAGCTTGCTCACCATTTGCCACGCTTTGATCAGTGACCGGAAAACGAACTTCATAGCGGTTATAAGCAGGCGCAACACAGGCACCGAGTAGGACACTCAAAAATAACAATATTAGTGAGGTCGACCATTGGCGTTTAACATTCATTTTGTACAGACTCCAAGTCATTATTAATGTGCCATGATACCGCAGACCCGCAATCATGCATTGATTCACGTCAATTACTAAAAAATATCCACCACATCACCGAAATTCACCTTACGTTTAACGAAAACCCACCAAAATCAATGCGTAACTAGTCAACTAAAATTAAATTTACCGCGTTGATTCACACAACGACCACACGAAACAGTATGCTTGAAGGGCGCTATGTAACGGCACGCTGCTGATTGTTCGCCAACAAACGGACAATATAGGGTAATCGTTCAGCTTTGGTTCAGGTCTATTAATGAACAATAAACAGAGTAAAACAGTAAGACCGACATACACTTATTAAAGTAGGTATCGACCATGACTTTGCACAAGCTCTTCCAAAACTTTAGCCTCATGACAGCATTTATCTTGCTAATGTGTGGATCCGTCATGAGTCATGCGCAAGATTCCGAGCTCTCAGATGAGCTGCTAAGCGAAGCTGAAATGGAACAGTTATTAGCGCCAATTGCGCTTTATCCAGACACCATTTTGTCGCACATATTGATCGCGTCCACCTACCCACTCGAAGTGATACAGGCTGAACGGTGGACTAGCGCAAACCCCAATTTAGACGCCACCGCCGCGGTTAATGCAGTCGAAGATCAAGACTGGGACCCCAGCGTTCGAGCACTCGTGGCGTTTCCTCAAATTCTGCAACGTATGAGTCAAGACGTAGACTGGACTCAATCACTTGGAGAGGCCTTTCTGGCCGACGAATCACGTGTGCTTGCTAGTGTGCAAACCTTACGTAGATTGGCCCAAGAACATGGTTCTTTGGCAGAAATGGACAAGGTCACAGTGTCACAAGACGAAGACTCTATTGTGATCGAATCGAGAGAACGAGAAATAGTTTACGTGCCCTACTACGACACACGCTCGGTATATGGTGCGTGGCGCTGGGCCCATTACGACCCAGTCTTCTGGGATTACCCGTTCCATGACGCATACTACGCACGCCGACACCCGAGCTCATTTTATTGGGGCCCCCGCGTATCGGTATCATTCGGGTTCTTTTTTAACACACTGCATTGGCATAACCGCAACGTTGTGAGGATTCCAGATCGCTACTACCGAAATCGTCAGTATTATGGTTACCGAGAACTAGTTAACCATCGCAACGGCATACGCTGGACCCATAGCCCACAACATCGTCGCGGCGTGGTTTATCGCAATCGTCATCTGCGTGATGCCTACCGTGATGGCAATAAGCACAGACAGTATCGAGAGAACCGACCTCGCCAACAGCAAGTTCGAACTCGTTTGAATCAACATCAAGGCGATGGCTTGGAGCGTCATCGTGCGCAAACCCAAGCCGCACGAAATGCAGCGAACCGTCGTTCAGAACTAAACACTCAGCCTCAACAGCGGCGCAGCAACACGGTTAACCGACCTCGCCAACAAGTGATTTCAGAACGGGATCAACGACGCATACAAACTCCGAGTAACCGTAACTATCGTTCGATTCCGGACAAACAAACTCGCTCAGCTAGGCCCACGCCAACAGTGACCGCCTCTCCACGTTCAGTGGTAGTACCACAAAGAACCAACACTGCGCCGCGCAAGCCTCAGGCGCAACCACAAACCCAGTCAAAACCGCCCAGCAACACGGTTAAGCGACAAGTCCAGCAACGACGAACCTCAAGCCAGCATCGCCAGCGACAAGTCGACCGTTCGCAGCGCGCCAACCCCAGATAAATAAGCTAAAGAGAAAAGTGAGTAAGACAGCCTCAAGGCATATGAATACTCTATGGGGGCTGTACGAATTCATCAGCCCCTAAAACCGCCAGTGTAGCCAGAAGTCAACGATTCTAAATCGGCATTTAATATGCTTTTAGCAGCAGGCTTTTAGCCCGCTACTTGGCCTACGCGTTGCTCTAAATAGGCAATAATGTCATTCGATTCATACATCCAACGAACCTCTTCACCTTGCGCAATTCGTAAGCATGGCACTTTCACGCGCCCTCCTTCACTTTCCAGCTCAGCTCTAAACTGCGGTGTTTTATTGATGTCACGCAACTCAACGTCAACACCTAAGCGATGAATCGCGCGCCGAGTTTTCACACAAAACGGGCAGGCAAAGAATTGATACAGGGAATGCCCTTGCAAAGCGGCTTGCACGTTGGCCTGCTCTGCCTCTGACCGTTTAATCGGGCGTGGCCGAGACAGCCAATCAAAAAATACAATGATGAGCCCAAGCGCGTTACGAACAAATTTAACAATCATAAAAGTTGCGTCCCAGTAGAAGTTGGCAAGTAGAAGTTGGCAATCAGAAATAGCAGCGTGCCGCATCCTAGCCTTGAACCTTCGCAGTGTAAAGGCTTCAACTGTTAGCGTGCGATAAAACTCCAAGTCTGAGCTAATAAACGCCAAAGACGACTTAATCGCGGCTGAAATCCCAGTATTTCTCTCGCATTTTCGCGCGCCAGTTCATTAACACAATAGGGTCAGAATCAATCTGTGAATCGCCCCAGCTCAATATTGCGTGTTGTCGCTGAGAATCCCAATTCACATTAATGATAGAAGCAGCCTTAATTTCGTCGTGTGACTCAATTAGGTCAAAAAATGGTTTATACCAATAATCCCAATACGCCTGGCCACGCAAGGTTTTTTGTCGGGCCGTGTAACGAATCGCGCTGGCCTCGCCAATCATCACTGGCTTATTCTTCTGCCTCGCCACTTCCAACACACGCTCACGATTTGGCCCGGTATGAAAGCCCTCGTCGGTAACCTGAAAAAAACTCAACCCAATCCAATCAACATACTCATCACCAGGGTACCAAGCAAGAATGTCTTGCCCTTGAAAAGTGGGCAACATTGCATAGGAATGCCAAACCAAATGAACATTACTCTCTTGCCGCATACGCTTAGCAATTTCGATATACGCTTTGATAAACAATTCGGGTTGATAGTTATTATGCGGACCATCAAACTCATAGCCAACTCGAAGATAAATAGGTCGTTTTAACGCGCCAAGCTTGCTGGCCAGCAGATCGATCTTAGTGCGTGTTTGGCCGGCGCCGATCGCAGCAAGTTGATCTGCGCCTAACCATAGGCCTATTTGCACCGACAGCCCGTCTGCCACTTGCGTCAAAAACCACATATCTTGATGGTTATCACCTTGCGCATTAGCATGCGGAGAATCAAAGCCTTGCGCATCAAGCGATGTATAAAATGCCGCGCCAGCCGGAACCGGACATTCCGCGCCGTTAACACAGACCCGGAACAGATAATTAGCAAACTCTTCGCGACTTTGACCGGCAAACATCATCACCGAACCATCCTCACGTGCTTCGACGCGGTCGGCTAGCCACCCTGAAACAATCAATAAGCTAAGCAAGATTAAGCGACTAAATTTCATGCAAACATCCTCTTTATCAAGGTTTTGGCAGTTTTGCGGACGCTGCCGACATAGACCGCATCGTCAGAGCTGGTGATTTTTCGTTGCACACAAACCAAGCATGATAGATACAACAACCATAGAACGTAAATAGTTAGCGTAACCATCAGACCAAAATCTGTGCGCCATAAAATATCGTTATCCAGCAGATTCAAATACCGCGCGATCACGCCCAACACGGTAAGCAACGCAAGCCCCAACAGCGGCAACAGAATCTGCCAATAAATAATATTATCAGCACCTTCGGTATGCTTAATGGTAGATCGAAACGTCTGCTTATACGGGTTAAGCAGTGCTTTAATAATGGAACTGGTTAAATGAAACACCCCGACCACACGCCCGACCTCAGACACAATGGGTATAGTTTTCTTCTGACTCAACCAATAAAAACCAAAAGTAACCAGCAACATTCGCGGCGCGAGCACAATCAATAAATGCCCGAAATCAGAATGAAATGGCGCAATACCAAACCACCAATACATCATCGGAGACACCAACAACAGCAAGGTCCAGATAGTGCCAAAGTGATACACAATCGGATCAAGCAAAAACAAACGATCGACCAATGACAAAGACCGACTTCGCAGTAGACCACGGTCAGCAAACAAGCACTGAATGGTACCGATGCACCACCGGCCGCGCTGTCGAATGTATTCAGCAATATCCTGCGTGGCATTTCCTTTGCTCAGAGGCTCATTTAAAAATCGCGTCTTATACCCTGCCCCATGCAACACATACGACGTAAGCAAATCCTCGGTGACTGAGTCTTTAGCAAAACCACCGATAGCGTCTAAACACTCACGCTTGACCACAAAACTGGTGCCGTAGCAGAAAGCGTTGTCCCAGCGGTCGCGGCCAGATTGGATCACGTCGGAGAACGCACATTGCGACTCCGGCCAAGCGTGGCTGCCGCCCAAATTATGTTGAATCGCATCAGGGTTAGAGAACACTTGAGGGGTTTGCACCAAACCGATACCAGCGTCATTTAATAGCCCCACCGTGCGCCAAAGAAAGTTGGGCTCCAGCACGAAATCAGCGTCAACTACGCAGATAATCGGCGCTTGCGTGAGTGTTAAAGCATTATTGAGGTTACCCGCTTTGTAATGGATGTTTTCCTCACGCGCAATGTAATTCACGCCAATGCCGTTGCAGTAGTCTTTTAGAAACTCTCGATTTCCGTCATCCAAAACCCAAACGTTAACCTTCGGATAATCCAGATTTAACGCACCTTGTATGGTTTTTTCGAGCATAGCAAGTGGCTCGTTGACAGTTGGAATCATCACGTCAACCGCGTCTAAATTATCACTACTCTTAAGAATCTTCTCCCACTGATCGGCCTCAGGACTGCGATTAGTCGGCGCCACCATAATAAAGAAATGCCAATTCAAGGCAATTGCCGCGAGCGCTTCGGTAACAAAGAAAAACCACATCCACATGGACTGAAAACTCAGCTCATAGGCCGGCAATGTTTCGTCCAACCGCCATTGTAAGTACTTAACATTGACGAACGCGAAAAGACACGCAATCACCAGTTTGCTAGCTTTGGATTTTCCAATATCAGACGATGCCAATAACAATAGCCCGACCAACATTAAGAGGTTAGCTAGCACACCTGGGTATAGTTCTAGCATTAGTAGTTCGCTCTCAAGTTGACACTCAACCACACCATTATTTTTTCAGCGAACGATGGGTTAGCACTGGTAATAATGACTTTAGCGAGATGCCCAAGTTGACCGACGTCTACTTGATCACGGTCTAACCCTATAATTAATTTCAGGGATAACGGGCTCGGAGAAATTGACGGCACAGCAAACCCTGCAACACTACCCTGCTCTTGCGATTGAATTTCTCGCACGCGCCCAGTTAAAAAACGTTTGTCGTTATTAAGGTAAACACTGGCTTTATCACCGATTTCAATACTGTCCAAAAACTGGCGCGATATATAAGCCTCTACGAACATGGATTCAACATTAGCAACTTCGAACAAAACATCACCCTGTTCAACCGTCTGCCCCGCCAATATTCGCTTCTTCCAAATCAGCCCAGTTGCGGGGCTAAACACCGGATAAGCTTGACCATCTTCAACAAATTGCAAAGCATTCTGCATTTTTTGTTCGGTAGCCACCATCTCAGCTTGTAAGGTCACACTCTGCATTTCAAGAGACCGTATTTCTTGAGCCATGAGCGCACTATCCGTCAGTTGAAAGCCCGACCCGATATCAGCACCAGTAGAATTTTGATCATTCAATGAAGCTAGTTCAGTCTTTAGGCTTAGCACCTTACGCCGCGCAGCAAGTAACTCACGCTCGGTACTTATGGCAGCTAATTTGGTCTTTTGGAACTGCGCTTGAGTGATAATGCCCTCTTGATAAAGCTCGGCTATTTGATCTTTATCTTCAGAGCGCAAGCTGATTTCGGCTTCAAGCAATGCTACTTCTTTCTGCGCTTCGCGGTAGTCAGCGGTTAAAAACACCAGTTTGTCCTGCTTAGCACCATCAAACTTATTAAGTTGTTTAGTAAGCGCTGCAACCACCGCCTCATAGTTGGTCTTAGTCTTTTGCAAGAACACCTTGTCTTGATCAATTTCTTGGCGAATCTGTTCTTGATTTCGACGTATTTTGGCGACCGTAGTACCCGCTTTAACAAGTTGCTTCTCAGCAACGTTGTCGTCACTGACAACCCCAGCGATAGGCGCATTGACCTCGTAGGTAGTGGCATTTAGTAGCGCCCTAGTGCTCGACGGAAACAAGGGTGGCAAATACAAAGCCCAAATCGATATAATGATTAAGGTAACCGCGGTAGCAATACGAGAAAAACGAATCAACCTAGGCATAAATAACTCCTCGCGGGCTAACTCGCCACGCCGCACCACTAAATACAAAACAAACGATCTGCGATAATTGGCAGCTTTGAGATAATCGATAGCTAAGCAACATACTTAGGATTGCCTCCACGACTCGAACAACGCAACGGTATTGCGCGTAGGCCACTGCCCATCTTCTATTGCTTGTTCAGGCAGAGATAAAACAGCAGGCAAACTTACAAGCCCTATATCTGGACTCTTGCAAAGCGAAGCTACGGTGTGTTCTTGAAGGAAGAATTCAGGCTCATCCAATGACTGAATATTCGACTCAACACTAATGCTGTATTGTTGAGTTTTAGCAACCGCGGGTTTATCAGCCAACGCTGAGTCAAAACAAGACAGACTCGCATATAGCTCACTGCAACGCGCACCTAATCCGGCATCCATTGCCTGATGCAGCAACACCGAACTAGAGGTAGCGTCGCTATCTTTAGTTCGGACATAGTCATAAAACCCTAAAAGCTCACCTGCACAAGCATTGCTGTGTGCAAACAAACCACTACCCAACATCAACAAGCACACGCCAACGAAGCGTGTGCGAGTACCCACGTACTTAAATAAGACCACTTTTTCCCCACCCCACTTGAGTAATGCGCGAGACATCGTGCAAGTGTTTAACACAAATTCATTATCGACACACCAACCCTACTTGACCTGTCGAACTACGGCTAATCAAATCATAGCTCTAATGTTAAACAAAGATCACTCGACCTTAGTCTGAACCTAAGCAGTATATAGGGTCACTAATCGCTAAGCTACAAATCTAACAATGGCCATAAAATATCAATCGCGCAAGCGCAGTCGAGTAGTAAGTGGTAACACGCAAAACAATTTGCTGTGTAGCAACGGGAGTTAATCAATCCTTGAATTCTTGCGTGGTTAACGGTAGCTTGGCATATAGCAAATATCCATGCAGACTGGATATTTACTCTTTAAAGTTATATTTTTCAACAACTTAGATAAAATAGCGCAAATAAAATATCACGTCACAATGACTGGATATTTATTATTAAAAATTCTAACTCATTGATTTTAAAGGATTAACCGTGACCATAGAAAAAATATCCAGGCAAAAAATATCCAGTCATCGTGACGGATAATAAAACTGTTAGAAGGCCTGATCAGGTTAATCGCAAAGGATATAATTTATAAATGCTAAAAGAACTGCTCGAAAAAGGATATTTCCCAAGCGAATTACCTGCGCCATTTACCACGCGGGACTATGCTGCCGCCATATGTGCCCCATCGTTACCGTCGAGCCACCCATATACATTTGGAAAAAAAGGACCGAAGTACAATTCTAAGTGCGCCGTTTTCAATTTGGCTAGAAGGGGTAAACTTAGAAGGACACTATCAATTCCAAATCCGATAAATTATTACCATTCGGCTAAGTCCATTGCGGATAATTGGGTAGATATTGAAGCTCACTATTTGAAATCGAACCAATCCTTAAGCAGGCCTGTAGTTGATACGCATCGTGCATTGGGCTGGGAAAAGGGCTTTGCTAAGCTTTCTGACTCTAAGCTAAGAACTAGATCCGCATCGAAGTATATCCTCCAAGCCGATATTAGTAATTTTTACCCGTCAATTTATACGCATAGCATCCCTTGGGCGCTACATACAAAGTCTGTTGCCAAAAAGAATTTTGCTTTTTCAGCAAATATCGGTAATCAGATTGACGCACATATCAGAAATTGCCAAGAGATGCAGACCAAGGGTGTGCCAATTGGGCCAGATTCTTCATTCGCAATTGCAGAAATTGTGATGACATCAATTGATGAAATGTTGGTTCCAATTGTAGGTGACAAGTACCATCGCTATATAGATGACTTTGAGTTTGGTTGTAGCTCTTATCAGCAGGCTGAAACAACACTGGGTAGGCTACAAGAAATACTAGAACAGTTTGAATTAACACTTAATTCGTCAAAAACTAAAATCATTGACTCGCCATGTTCACTAGACCCTATTTGGCTACATGAGCTAAAGAACTACAGGTTTCGTAACGGGCAAACGCAACAGAGAAATGATTTCCTTCATTACTTCGATTTAGTAATGGACTATCTTGCAAAGTATCCAGACGATCCTATAGTAAAGTACGCCATCCTTAAGTCTTCCTCCCGATTAATTTATTCTGCGAACTGGCCTGCTTACCAAAGTATCATATTACAGTGGGCAATTGCTGAACCAGGAATTCTGCCAATCGCATTAGATTTCATTAAATTCTATGAAAATACCGGCTTTGCTATAGATAAAGATGAATTACAAGAAACTTTAGAATTCCTAATAACCGAGCACGCTCCGATGGGGCATACCAGCGAAGTCTCATATGCCATATTTGGCATGATCTTATTCGGAGTTAATTTTTCTACAAACATAGTTGGCATCATTGAATCAGTAGAGAATCCTATTGTTGCCTTACTTACACTGGATGCTCAGCAGCAGGGCCTTATTTCTAGTTCGCATACATTCGGCTTGTGGCAGTCCTTGATGAATCCGGCAGAGCTAAAAACCTCAAATTGGTTGCTCGCATATGAGGCGTTGATTAAAGGTTGGCTACCATCTGCAACTGGCTCTGATTACATCAAAACTGATGATGGCTTTAAGTACTTGCAAAGTAAAAACGTACAGTTTTACGACCATTTACTTATATCGTCTTATTTGCCTTCGGATAAATATTGGGCACTGAAAGATATTACACCTGAGCAGCTAAAGTACGTGCTAGAGCCTTCTAACAATGCGCTCCAGCCGACTTCGTACCTCGGCGGCTGAGCTTGGCGTTAGATTTACAATGATTCGCATACTCCAGTTTATTATTCTTACTTGTTTTAACACTTCAGTTTTTGGCCATGAAAATAAAAGCTTGTCTTCAGCTCTAGATGTCCATAATTATTGCTTTATCTCTATTTCTGAAATGGCAGATAAAAGCTATATAGATGCTCAGACTATTTTAGAGCGATGTATGACTGAAAAAGTCTTAGATGAATATATAGCTCTTTTAGCACTTCAATTTGTTTTCGCTACTAGCTTTAATGAGGAGATTTCGAAAGAATCTATAGATAGACATTTTAAAGAAATTTTTAGCCATCCGATTGAATCACTCTCCGATAAAAACACTGATAGATTTTCACCAGAAAACCTTGGAGAAATTTCTGTCAAGCTCGGCAAATTCTTAAGGAAAACCGAAAACGCAAAAAAGGGCGGTTCTAGTATTGATAGACTCAATAAAGAAAGTGAATCTAAACCCTACCTCCCTCCAGATTTAGATGATGTCATGATCATTGATCAAACTAAGACAATGATTAATTATGGCGGTTTCGTATATGAATATAAATCAATCAATAATCAATGGAAAATAAATGGGTTTGAACAAGAGAAATCTAACAAGTAACCAAAGTTCACTGCGCAGCAAGTTGCTCCGCCCCTTGGCTTGGCGTTATTGTGATCTCGGAGTAATATGAATAGGCTATTTTATCTTTTAATTCTCATGGTTTCTTTTAGTAATAACCTTCTTGCTGCTGGTGAAAGTGTTTTGGGGGAATGGGAAACGACTGATCAATATGGCTATGGGTATATGATAATTGAGTCTGAAAAAAAGGGGAAAATAGTCTTTTATGGTACTTTTTCGGCGAATGAATTTATTGAAGTTGAGCTAACTGACTTCGAGAAAACGGAGGACGGTTTTGATCTGAAAATGGAACTTAAAGACGACTTGTCGACTATTATTTCAGGAACAGGTTCATACAGTGATCATATGCTCTGTTTAAAGGTAAATCGTCCTGAAGAACCTAACCTTATGTGTTTTATGCGCCCAGAGAGAGTTAATTTATTAAGGGAGAAAGCAATTAATGAGCATGAAAAAACACAATAACAAGTTCCAAAACTACCGCTCCCTGCGGTCGCTCGGACGCGTTTACAACGCGCCCGTTTGAAAGGCGTTAGAAACCTGAGAGTAATAACCTACTAGCATTGGCCTTGAAAAACAGGCCATTAAACGCTTGCTGGTCCCGTTCTGTGGGCGTTAAAGCGCATTCAGGGATCTTATTTTACAGCACCTAAATAGATTAGGAATTCTAGAATTTCGGATTGAGCAGAAGTTGTTCAATTTTCGTGATTTGGTGACAATAAACAAGCCCATTGAACCTTTTGTTGAATCAGCGCAACTAATTCATGTACGACATATTTTTTTCTGCATGCGAGCATTGATCAATGATTAAAGTAAGAACCATTCAACTTCAGCACCTTCCCCATTCAAAGCTAAGGTCATTCTTGATTATTTTTGCCAGTGTCATGGCGATGGTATTCATTAGTAGCGTGAAGGCGCAAGATGCGGGCGTAAAGAACCGTGTGCTAACGACCACCCAAGGCAAGTTAAGCAGCCCGGTTATTACTCCCAATGGCCAGTCTGTTCTATTTCTGGATAGACCAGGCGGTGGCAGCACGACTGAACTATTTAGTATACCGATACGTGGTGGAACGCCGACCCTGTTGAACCCAAGTTTAGTTACTGGCGGTAACATTGAAAGATTTCTGCTTACGCCCGATGGTCAACAAATCGTGTATCTCGCCGACCAACTCGTCGACAATAAAATGGAACTTTTTATTATGCCGGTCACGGGGGGCGTGGCAACCCGTTTAAACGCGTTCACCGACAGCGATGACGTTAGCGATTTCGCTATTTCCCTCGATGGACATTACGTTATCTATGAGACCAATTTTGGTGCGGGAGATCTATTCAGCCTTGAACTGAGCACTGGAAACATTGTAAATCTGACGTCTGGGCTACCCAGTGCATTTCCAAGAATCTCCGACTTTAAAGTCGATCCAACCAGCCGGCGTGTAATTTTCATCACGTTCAGTGCCGGATTCAGTCGCAACGCTATTTTTAGTGTGGACCTGGATGGTCAAAATCGTGTTAGATTGAGTGTGGATACTTCTGACGATACTGCCATTTTTTCAGAATTTTTAGTGACCGGAGATGGTGGTCACGTAGTGTACGCTATCGCCGACAGGTTCACTGGCCAGGCAATCGAGCTTTTTAGCGTGCCGGTGGATGGTGGTCTGGCGTCTAAAAGTTTGACTCCGCGGGTCACACGAGATCAATCATATCGCAGATTAAGACTCACTCCAGATAACGCTTTTGTTATTCTACTGAGCAATTTGTTATCAGAGAATGGCTCCGTGGAGCTACTGAAGGTACCGGTGTTTACTAACCAACCGATCGAGCGGCTAAACCAAGTGTTTGACAACAACTTCTCGAGCGTAAACTATCTAGAGGTCAGCCCAGATGGACGCTTTGTGGTTTACATAGCAGACAGCCAAGTCCCGTTCCAGGAAAGTCTGTTTCAAGTCTCTGTGGACGGTGGAACACCAATCCAGCTTAACCAGCCTGGCACGGGGCATGAAGTGGCATTTAACTTTGCCGTATCCCCAGATAGTCAATGGGTCGTCTATGTGGAGGAAGTTGACAAGACGACAGATCAATTGCAACTCTTTGCTGCGCCAATGACCGGTGGTGAGATACTGACTCTTAGCGAACCAATCTCGGATGAGGATGAAAACGATTTTGAGTTTGTCTTCAGCAATGATTCTCAAAAAATTATTTCTCTCTCGCCAAATCTAGATCAATTGTTTTTGTCCGAGATTACGCTGGAACAATCATTGTGCGTGGTGATTCCAACACAGAACGAAAAAGTGGTGTCTTTTTGTTTGTAAGCACTCGGTAGTTGTAGATCGTGCGCAAACCAAGACGAGTAGATATGAACACCTACTTTAGAGCCCTAAAGCGCGCCTCTTCTTGAAGCGTTATAAGTATTAAGTACTCAAAAAGCTAGCTCATAGTTATGAATCGAATGATTTATGAAATAATTCTAAGCGATGGTGACAAGATTTTCTGAAGATGGTGTACCCCCTCAGATCTCAAAGTAAGTCTTGGCAAAGTAGTAAGCCATGCTAGTAATTCTCATCGCCCAGTTCTCTTAACCAGTCGGGGCGCGGGGTAGCCGTGGTGCAAGGTTTAGAGCAGTTCGAGAGAAACGGTGAAGAACTTGCCTTTGTAAAAGCTCTAACGTAGGGCTTAATGGAAATGGAAGAAGGTAAAACATAACAAGGCAAACACTTCCGCTTGGCTTATACGCGGTTCCCACGCCCGTGCTCGCGGCGTTAGGCATTATTTCACCAAATTAGCTAAATTAAGCTCAACCAAATTTCACTTTAGCATCTAAGGCCAAGCCACGCGCCACTGCGGTGGAGCGGTCACCTTCGACTATCTTTGAGTGCTCGAACTCGCTAGCAACCATCTGACTCAGATGGCGGATGCCCATACTGCCACCGGTTAAATAAACCGTATCAATATCAGGTTTTTTTAGACCAGCGTTTTCGATTGCTTGATTCGCGGTTGCTATTATTTGAATACATAATTCGTTAATGTGCGTATTCAGTTGGCTGACGCTCAACGGCAACGAGACGCTGTCTTCAACGAACGGCATCTCAACTTGCGTTGCATCGTCTGCGCCTAATTTCCGTTTTGCCTGCTCAACTGAAGTTAACACTTTGTGGGGCTGACGAGAGCGAATTAGCTGCGAAAATCGCGCGAACGTGTCGGGCTGCTCCATTTGTGGCTCTAGCTCAGCTAGCGTGGCTAGCACCTTTCGATCGTATAGCAGATCGATCTGATGCCACGATGAGGCATTCAAAAAATAAGAACGAGGCGCTTCCAATTCGGGGCGTCGTTTAAATCGTTGTCGATAACCAAACAACGGCATAACTCGTTCCAAAGCAATCACTTTGTCAAAATCATTGCCGCCGATGTGAATACCACAATTTGCAATGACCTCTGATTTAACACTATCAGCGGATCCTTTGGCTTGAAATTTCACCACCGAGAAATCGGAGGTGCCCGCGCCAATATCGATGACTAATACCACTTCTTCGCCAACGATGGTAACGCCATAATTTAGCGCCGCGGCAATCGGTTCTAGTTGAAATTCAATATTGCTAACACCAAGGTCGCTAACAATTTGTCGCAACGTGTCTTCCGCCTGTTGGTCGGCTAAGGGATTATCATCAATGAAGTTTACTGGCCGACCGACCACTAAACTGTCTATCGTTGTCCCAAGTTGCGCCTGAGCACGGCTTAATACTTCGCCAATATAGTGCCGTATGATGTCGCGAATTTGATAGGTGTCGTGCTTGATTCGAATCGTGTGATCGATGGTTCGCGTTCCCAGCGCACTCTTAAACGATCTTAGAAACCGGCCTTGGTCGCCAAAGTAATAACGGTCAAACGCCGCTTGGCCAATTTGAGTCGAGCCGTCTTCAAAGTCAAAAAACAAGGTACTGGGCAGCGATACACTTTGACGCTCCAACGGCAACACCGCGAGCTCTTCTCCGTCTAACACCGAGACAGAAGTATTCGCCGTCCCAAAATCTAATCCGATATGTTTCACTGCTGCCAAAATATTTGAACATAAAAAGTCGGCCGCAGTGTACCGAAATTGTAGCCAAATGACCTCTCGATCTTGGCAGTTATCGCAATTTTACTAACCTTAAAGGTAAAAGCCTGAATAACCACTCACTAGGTCTTGGCACTAACGCGGCGTTTTTTCTTAGTAGCCTTAGTTTTTTTTACTGAACGCGCACGACTTGGGCGTTGCTTGGGGCTAACAATGCCAACGGCTTGTTCTAACTCGCACAATGAACTCTCCATGTAATCAATCAGTCGTTGCACCTGCGGCATCGAGCGTCGGCAGGCGGTAATACCAAAATCCACATTACCGTCGTACGAGACCAGTGTGATATTCAACGCTAAGCCCTCAGTCACAATTGAGGCTGGGTATATGCCATCTAGGCGAGCGCCATCCCAATACATGGTCTGACGCGGACCTGGTACATTTGAGATCACGGTACTGAACGGTGGAAACCGGCTGATAAGACCTAACGGCATTAAAAGCAATCCAGGCATTTGCAACAGTTGTAACATCAGCGCTGCTTCCTTGGGCTTCAAGGCACTAAACAGGGCTTTACCAGCAATCATAGAAGCTTGTATTTTGGCGAAACGAGCTAACGGATCGCTAATATCCGTGGCTAGATCAGCGCTGATTGCGCCAACCGCATTAGACGAATCGATATCACCAGCTTGTCGCAACGACACCGGCACCATCGCCTTCAAAGACTTCTCTGGCAGTTCGCTGTGTTTTTGCATATACAGTCGCAGCCCGCCCGCACACATGGCTAGCACTGCGTCATTGAATGTGCCATCCAGCGCTTTACCGACCGCGCGAACCCGTTCGAATGACCATGACTGAGCAACGAATCTGCGCGAGCCGTCAATCGGAGTGTTAATCGAACTCTGCGGCACATGCCTCCACGGTAGAGCGAGCGCACCGCCCTTCCCCATCCAGCCACCGACAAAACTCTTCAGAGAGCTAAATACTTGCGTGCTGGTTTGGAAGGCTTCCTTAATAGCTTCGGATACGTTGCGTAATTCTTGCTCACTATAATTTTCAGCACGCAGTTGATCGAGCTTTAAACGATAGCGATTTTGCGATTCGAGCGAGAACGCTGACCCAAGGTTCCGCGCGTTAGGGTCTGGCGAGAACATGCTTTGCGTCAAATGCATTGACCGCGCGCCATCTACTGCCGCATGGTGGAACTTGGAATAAATCGCAAACTGCCGATTCTGCAAGCCTTCAATTAAATGCATCTCCCACAAAGGCCGATTACGATCCAATAGTGTGCCGTGTAAGCGAGATGCGAGAGCAAACAATTCACGATAACGACCCGGTTTTGGCAACGCCGAGTGGCGGATGTGATAGTCAAGATCGAGCTTGGTATCTTCCTCCCAATAGACAGGGCCAGCCAAGCCGAGTTTCGACATTTTCAAACGTTGTCCAAAAGGCGGTTGCAGCTCTTCGTCCGACCGTAAACTGGCGGCAAGACCATGCAAAAATTCTTGCTCATCGGCTCCAGGAGGTAGGGTAAAAAGATTGATGCCTCCGACGTGCATCGGTGTCTCACGACCCTCTGCCAATAGAAAGCCCATATCGACGATCCCTAATTTTTTCATTGCTTCACCTCTCCAACTTCGTAACCAAATTACCACTGCAATTTTACGCTGTGTTCGCTCGCTAGCTACAGCGCACAACGGGTTTCCTCAGATTAGTATAGACTAGATCAGATTCATCATTTTCATTTTTGCGATCGCTTCTGCGGTCAAAACTTCACGCTGAAAATACAAGCTCCACATTACGCGCGAACACTATTTCGAATACCGCGAATGCAGATCACTTTGATTACTTCCCAAGCAACTAGAGCCGTTAGCCATGGCTGACTCAAGTCAACCAGCCACAGTGTCTGTTGGCTATTTTCAACAACGGACAATTAATACCTAAGCCGACTAACGTGGTATAAACATTAAAGGGATTTATTTGCATTGGGTTCAATAGCCGGGATGGGGCTCTATTCAATGCCAAATAATTAATGAAATACACAAATTTTAAAGGGTAGAAAATGAAAGTATCAGACTTGTTAGTAAAGGCATTAGAAAACGAAGGCGTAGAATATATTTATGGTATTCCTGGTGAAGAAAATCTCGATTTCCTAGATTCACTGCAAGGTTCTTCGATCAAGTTAATACTCACTCGTCACGAGCAAGCCGCTGGGTTTATGGCCGCCACTTATGGCCGCCTAACCGGCAAACCCGGAGTTTGTTTGTCGACCTTAGGTCCTGGCGCGACCAACTTTGTGACCGCTGCCGCCTACGCGCAACTTGGCGCCATGCCGATGATTATGTTGGGCGGCCAAAAGCCGATTCGAAAGAGTAAACAGGGCCGTTTTCAAATTGTCGATGTGGTGAGTTTAATGAAGCCAATCACTAAATACTCGCAACAAATAGTTGATGGCAATAACGTTACCTCAATGGTTCGCGAAGCGTTTCGCCTGACCATGGAAGAACGACCTGGGGCGGCCTATTTAGAACTCCCCGAAGACATTGCCGAAGAAGAAAGCCAAGCAAGCTTATTCGACGTGGTCGGCCACCGACGACCGAGCGCAGACCATAAGTCTATTAGCGCCGCGGTCGAAATGATCCAACAGGCAAAGCTCCCATTACTGCTAATCGGCGCCGGGGCGAATCGCAAGCGTGCTGGCAATATGTTGCGCAAATTTATTGACGAGACCGGCATTTACTTCTTCAACACACAGCTCGGCAAAGGCGTTGTGGACGAGCGCCACCCTAAGTACTTGGGCACTGCCGCGCTGTCTTCAAACGATTTTTTGCATTGCGCCATTGAGCGTGCTGACTTGATTATCAATGTCGGGCATGACGTTATTGAGAAGCCGCCGTTTTTTATGGAAAAAGGCGGAAAAAAAGTGCTTCACATCAACTTTTTTCCAGCACAAATCGACGATGTTTATTTTCCTCAACTTAACGTTGTTGGTGATATCTCGTCGTCAATGTGGGAGATCTCTGAACAAATAAAGATTGCCGAAGACCGCGACTTTAGTTATTTCCAACGCGTGAAAGATGAGGTCAGTAGCCATATCACCAAGTACTTTAAAGACGAGCGCTTTCCAATGCTACCTCAGCGCTTAGTCAGCCTACTGCGCGAGTCATTGGATGCCGACGATATCGTAACGCTCGATAACGGCGTGTATAAAATATGGTTTGCGCGCAACTACGATTGTTACGAGCCAAATACATTATTGTTAGATAACGCTCTCGCCACGATGGGCGCCGGCTTACCTTCGGCCATGGCCGCTAAACAGCTGCATCCAAATCGTAAGGTCGTGTCAATCAACGGCGACGGTGGTTTTATGATGAACTCGCAGGAGATCGAAACTGCGGTACGAATGGGCCTCGACTTAGTGGTTATCATTCTCAATGACAGCGCTTACGGCATGATCAAATGGAAACAAGAAGGCGTAGGCTTTGACAACTTTGGGCTCGACTTCAAAAACCCAGACTTTGTTATGTACGCTAAGAGCTTTGGCGCACACGGATACCGGATTGAGTCGGATGAACACTTTCAAAGCGTATTAGATACCGCGCTGAATTCTGAAGGCGTGCACATCATTGATTTGCCGATAGATTATTCGCTTAATCACTCAATTCTAAACGTGCTGCTCAAAGAAAGCGCGTGCATTATTTAGCCCACTTAACTTACTCGCAAATTCTATTTACTGATCACATTAAGAGCCAAATTTTATGAGTACCATCGACGTTCATAACCCCTATGACCAGAAAGTAATTAAGAGTCTTACGATCAACTCATCGAGTGATGTAGAGGCAGCGATGAGTCGCGCGCACAAGCTGGTGAGTAATCGTGATAACTGGCTACCGGCCCATCAACGAGTCGAGATCTTCGAACGTGTTATCGAGATAATGTCGGAACAAATCGAGGAGCTAACACAGCTTGCTGCAAGTGAAGGTGGCAAACCTTACATGGACTCCAAGGTAGAAGTGTTACGCGCGATTAACGGCGTAAAACTTGCAATAGAACATATACCGCAAATCAAAGGCGAGCAAATTGCCATGGGCCATACCGCCTCATCGGCTAATCGAATTGCCTACACGCAACGCGAGCCGATTGGCGTTGTATGCTCAGTCAGCGCGTTTAATCACCCGTTGAACCTTATTGTGCATCAAACCATTCCGGCGCTGGCGGTGGGCTGCCCAGTGCTGATTAAACCCGCGGCACTAACCCCATTGTCTTGCTTTCGTTTTGTCGAGATTCTGCAGCAAGCAGGCTTACCTGAAGGCTGGTGTACCGCCCTGTTAACCAGCCGCGAAGACTCTGAAAAAATGGTTTGTGATGAACGCGTTAATTTTTTCTCGTTTATCGGTTCAGCTAAAGTCGGCTGGATGTTGCAATCAAAGTTATCAGCGGGAACACGCTCAGCGCTAGAGCACGGCGGTGCGGCTCCGGTAATTGTCGATCAAAGCATGATGCAAGATGAGTCTGACGCCGACGACATGCTCGAGAGTCTCGCCAAAGGCGGCTTCTATCATGCCGGTCAAGTCTGCGTATCAGTACAGCGCGTTTATGTGCAAGAATCGGTGGCGAGAGATTTCGCTCAACGTTTAGCCGAAAAAGCTAGCAAGCTGATTGTTGGTGATCAGCTCAACCCGAAGACGGAAGTCGGACCACTGATCACGCCCAAAGAAGTGGATCGTGTGGCAACTTGGGTTGAGGAGGCTAAACAATCAGGTGGAGAGATCTTATCTGGCGGTGAACGCATCTCCGATACTTGCTATGCACCAACCGTAATTTTGGACCCAGCCGAAGATGCCAAAGTGTCTCAGTTCGAAGTATTCGGCCCAGTGGTATGCGTATACTCCTACAGCGATAAAGCAGATGCGATTGCGCGTGCCAACGGTTTGCCGCTAGCGTTTCAAGCCTCGGTATTCACCAAGCTATTAGACGACGCCCTCGACACGAGCAACCGCCTCAATGCAACCGCAGTAATGATTAATGATCATACGGCGTTTAGGGTCGACTGGATGCCGTTCGGCGGCCGAGATGCGTCGGGCATTGGCATGGGAGGCATACCTTACTCAATGCATGAAATGACACGCGAGAAAATGTTAGTCATAAAGAGCAAGGTGTTGTGAGCTGAACTAACGAATGGCTCACTAACACTTAGCCAGCGCTGATTTAACTCGCCGCGCTGACTGAGCGCAA
The DNA here is from genome assembly GCF_003315245.1 of Arenicella xantha. Lineage (NCBI taxonomy): Bacteria > Pseudomonadati > Pseudomonadota > Gammaproteobacteria > Arenicellales > Arenicellaceae > Arenicella > Arenicella xantha. The sequence goes on from NZ_QNRT01000002.1 coordinate 716,604, forward strand.
AGAACCTAAAGAAAAGGACCTAAAGAAAAGAACTTAAAGAAGAAGATTAGAGCAAAGGACTGCCTAAGACTCTATTGTTGTGGATCGCCCGCGGCATGAAATACTCTCGCTGATAGTGCAACAAATTCATAGGTCGGGCCACTCGCAACCGCGTTTGCAGTGCCTAGATCTTTAGACAAGTGTTTTGCCTGCTGCGGGGAAACGGTACGCGCAACTATGTGACCGACTAACTCTACCGTTCTACCGCCGATGTCAGACGGCACGAAGAATTCGTAGTCTTGAAATGATACGCGAATGTGTTGTCCATCTTGCTGGCCAATAAAAAAACAGCCCTTCTTCTGACATACCTTTGCAACTTCAAGCTGCAATGCTATTGGAGTATTTAAAAAAGCGTCTGGTGCGGCCAATACACTCGCTAGCCCAGTCGGCGCAAGTGACGTTGGCAATGACTCTATAGTCGACAAATCTTTAGCAAACGTTTCACTTTCGGCGTCAATTATTACCGGCTCCGATAGCCGAACCGCGGCCTCGCTCGATACAGAAAACACGCACAGCAGCAGTACCAACAACACAGTATATTTAGTCACAAATCACACTCACTAATGACAATTCGAATAGGCATAAGAGTTTAGCACACGCGTACTAGCCTCTCGTTGAGCCAACTCAATTGGCCTATTCAGCGGCTTGAATATGCCATTAATATACCCATCTTGTTCCATCTACATCAAACAACAGTTACGCACTATCAAGGATTCAATCACATGAAAAAAACCGTCGTTATTACTGGTGCAAACCGCGGCATAGGATTATCACTCGTACAGCTTTACCAAGCGGCCGGTTGGCAAGTAATTGCAGTTTGCCGAGCTAGCTCAACGGAGTTAGAAGCAAGTGGGGCACAAATTATCGAGCGCATCGACGTAGCTGATCCGACCTCGATTCAACAGCTCTCACAACAGCTAGCTCAAGACCTTTCTCACACTGGCATAGACCTATTGATAAATAATGCTGGCATTCTGCGTGACGAAGTATTGGGCGAAATTGACTATGCGTCCATTCAACTGCAGCTCGATATCAACGCGCTCGCACCGCTGAGAATCACCGAAGCTCTGCAGAGCAAGTTAACGCCAGGTGCTAAGGTTGTGATGATTACCAGTAGAATGGGTTCGCTCGCCGATAATACCAGTGGTGGTCGATATGGTTACCGTATGTCTAAGGCGGCCCTTAATATGGCAGCAGTATCGCTGGCGCATGATCTTCAGAATCAACAAATTGCAGTTGGCGTAATTCATCCGGGGCTGGTCGGAACTCGCATGATCGGTGGTCACGGCGACCTTACCCCTGATCAGGCCGCTCAGCAGATTAGTCAACGAATTGATGAACTAACACTCGAAAACAGTGGCTCATTTTGGCATTCTAACGGAGAAGCACTACCTTGGTAATTGACGCTAAAAGTTGAAGCAACGATGCCCTAATTAAGTGGCTAGTATTGATTTAGACCGCCAATACTAGCCGCATAAAATTACTGTTCAACTTGCAGCAATTACTCGAACTTCCTAACTATTGGAGACCCGCCGACCATGAGCAACACAACACTTGTTTGGGACCTGCCAACTCGCCTGTTTCATTGGCTGCTGGTGCTGGCCGTTAGCTATTCATGGATCAGTATTGAAATACTAGAAAATATGCAGCACCACTTTTATGCTGGCTATACGGTACTGACGCTTCTACTGTTTCGCGTAATATGGGGAATGATCGGTTCGTATTATTCGCGATTGAGTCGACTAGTGTTCCCAGTCTCGGAGATCACTCGCTATGCGAAACAGCTGTTTAGCCGCTCGAGCGATGTTGCAATAAACAACTCGGCGCTCAACGATTCCAGCAAAAAGAGCGCCTATCTGGGTCATAATCCACTCGGCAGCTTGTCGGTGATAGCAATTCTGTTAATACTGATAACCCAGGTAGGCTTGGGACTGTTCAGCACCGACGATTACGCCTTTGGACCTTTAGCCGGCTTGGTCAGTGCTGACATGCGCAGCACGTTAACTGAGTTGCATCATGACAATGTTACATTGATATACGCAATCCTTGCGCTACATATTCTGGCTATCGCTTTTTACCAGTTCTTCAAAAAAGAGTCGCTGACGCGCGCTATGGTGACTGGTAAAAAGTTAGGTGAACCGTCAAATATCAATAAAATACGTAGCACTTGGCTTGCGCTCGTAGTGTTGGCTATCAGTATCGGTGCGGTTTATTGGCTGACCACCGCCTTTATCGACCAATTACCTCAAGCCGATTACTACTAGCGATTGACCAGATTGCCAACTGACTGCGCTCCACCGCAGTCAGTTATAGCGATATGCTAGTCCTTTACTTTGTACTCGCGATGACAAGTGCCACAAGCTTTACTGCCAAAATCACGCGGATCAAAACCCGCCATCGCGTCTGCGTCGGTCAAACCTTGGCTGAGCGTGGTGAGGTTCGAGGCTTTGTCTTTAAAGTCAGCAAAATCTTCCCAAATTTCCGCTTTAGCGCTGCTTCCCTCTGGAATGCTGTTATCAATCGCAAAGCCCTCTTCAATCAAGGTCGAAAGGTAGGCTAAATCTTTAGCGTGCTGGGAGAAAGCTGGCTGATCATCTCGACCCTTTGCTTGTGCTAACTGCCCAAGTTTCCAAGCAAAAGTTTGAAACAAACTAGTTCTAAACTTGTACGCGCGTTCCTCAGGTGTCGGTTGCTTATCCTGTGCGAACCCTATGCTCGAGAACGAGAGAGTCAACGCGGTAACAACTAGCGAGCGAATCAAAACATGCATAACAACATTCCCATAATTAGTTAGTGTGTAGACGTCAAAATTACCACAAACCTGAGTCGGCGTGTAGCACTCTATTGCGGCGTTACACAATTAACCACAGTGGCAAGCAGTTGTGCTCGATTCATACGACAGCCGAAATACAAGAATGCTCAGCTAGCTGGTCAACCGCCGTCTCCATAAAATTGTCCAATTAGCAGTGAGAGCAACGGAGGCAGCAACAAGCAATGGACAATTTCATATTACATTTGGATGGGGATGGGGATGGGGATGGGGATGGGCACAATTTGGTGTTACCCGCTTTTTTCGTTGGCATACTTTTTCCCCCAGCCTGATCGGTGGCACTCGACACCATAGCAGCTCGTCCATGACGCTACTGGCTCACTCCGTGTAATCATGCGGTGTGCCACGGAACTAGCCGTGCACCACATCATAATCTATAAAAAATCATAAACACTGCAAGGAATAACACTTGCAGTGTTCACTTTCGCGCATACATTCAGCGGCGCTGGACTCAATTATTGTGTGCTGATTTGACGTCTCTGTAGTTCAAGTTCTTTTCTTTGTAAATCAATACGTTTCTGCTTGAGCGCAATCAACGCAGCTTCAATATCCATTTTCTCTTGCACCAAAGCGGGACGACTGGCAACGGCTTCGGCTTTGGCGGTTTCGACTTCGACGACTTCGGCCTGCTCTGAGCGCGCCCATTCACAGACAAGTCCGCCGAGCGTCAAACGATCGTCATCACAGATATCAGCATAGTCTCCAGAACACCACTGGTCCTTGCCCGCTCCACGTCGGATGGTTAGCGGCTCGTCAATACCGTCACATCTGGCCTCAGCGACCCAAGTACGGACGCCTGCGATCTGAACGACTTCTTTAGTACTCACAATATCTTTTGCAAAAACTGATGAGGTTGATGCCGCAAGAACGATTGCGGCAACTATTTGTGTTGCTTTCATTTTTAATAACATTTTGTCTGACCTGCCCCAAAATGGTGGCTTTACTGGCAATTTCTTGGTAAACCGGCTTATCGAGAGCCTCGTTGCCCATCTGCGCGCTATTCTATAACGGATGCAAGCCAATTCCCGACGAAAGAATGGCTGTCTTACAGCATAATCTACTTAGAATTGCTGAAATTTGGATGAATATTCTTGGATTCGTATTAACTTCTTTACAATGAGCAAGTTAGCTGTCAATTGAACAATATCAGAGGTGCTCTTGTCGAATCCTAGTTACGACTATACCTCACCCCAACAACCCATCGCCAACCGGTACCTAAGATGCTAAGAACATTCGTTGTCATGACCACTATCATAACTGCATTCACGGCAGGCCTTGAGGCCATAGCGGCGACCAATCAGGATAATGACTTTATCCTTTTCGCAATTCCACCGTTAGTCGCAAATACCGCAGCTTCGTCAAGCAAACCCGGCGCTGATAACACGGGCTTTAAGATGAATGCCAACGTGCAAACAATTAATCAGTCAGTCGTCATCAGCGAGCCGAACGCCGAACTGAAAGATCGGGACATCAATGGCTGCGTGTCGGTTGCTGCCGACAATGTGCGCATTCGCAATGTACGAATCAATTGCGCAGGATTTTATGGTATCAAAGCTAACTCCGGACACAGTAACCTGCTGATCGAAGATGTCGAGATATTTGGCATGCAGTCGGCCGGTATACTGGGTTCAGATTTCACTTTACGTCGTGCCAATATTCATGACTCAGGAGCGGATGCGATAAAGCCGGGGTCAAACGTAATCATTGAGGCGTCGTGGTTGCACCGACTGGGCAGTAAAGCGGGGTCTCATTCAGACGGCGTACAAATGGTATCGGGAAACAACGTTACCATTCGAGGCAACAACATTGATATGCCACATGATCTAAGCGGCTTCACTAATAGCCAATGCATGATCATTCAGACTAATAACGGCCCCATAGATTCAATTTTGATCGAAGACAACTGGTTGAACGGCGGCGGCTACTGCGTTCAGATCAACGACAAAGGAACTGGCTTTGGCCCGCCGACCAACGTGCAAATTATTGGCAATAAATTTGGCAAGGATTGTCAATTTGGGATTTTACGATTCGGTGGTAGCTCACCGGTATTGCGCGATAATATTTATGAGTTTAACAAGGCGCCAATTGGATCAGACTTTACACTCTGCGGTGATGAGCACAATTAGACTTGAACGACTTGCATGAACGACCTGCCGACACGCCAAGCCCCGAGGTTTAATTAGCCTTGGGGCTCGATATGTCAACTGAGTCTAGTAGCCAAATTGTCTCGTTTGACCAAAACAACGAAGTCAATCACGCGCCGACAAGCTACAGAATAATGAATTGGTTAAAGTCGCCCCGCATACAATGATTGGACGCCATCGACGCGCTGTAGGCGCCAGCATTAATCAACGCTAGAAAGGCTTGATCTTGCATATCTGGCAACATTGCGTCTTCGGCCCATAAGTCTAATGCCTCATTGATGTTACCCGTGACATGATGCGCTTGTAACGAACCACCATTCCACTGCAACGGAACAGGTTGAAACGGTAGCTGATAATATGCAGGCTCAGGGCAGATATTAAAGCCGGCATCCGTGCCCAGAAATAACGTCTGACGTTTGGTTTCAAGGTAGGTTTTACCCAATAGGAGAAGTCCAGCGTCCTTAACAATGTAATCGCCGGGTTCAACCTCGATATGCAAATTTTGATGCTGATAATGTTTTGCAATCAGCGTTGCCCAAGCGTTTAGGTCCAAGTGACCATCGGTCTGAACATGCGGTACGCCTAAGCCACCGCCTATATTCACGCGCTCAATGGTTTCGGCGGTATCGATAAACCATTGACTGGCACTAAGCACTTTATCCAGCAGAGGGAGCTGCTCAGTCAAATAGCCACACCCAGTATGAAAATGGATTTTAGTAACGCGTAGATTGTACTTTCGTGCCAGCGCCAAGGCGTCGTTAAACTGTTCTCGATACACTCCAAACTTACTGGTTTTATCACCGGCATAAAGCAACTTCTCGTTATCCCCTCGGCCTATTCCGACCGCAGGGTTAATACGAATTCCAATACTGCTGCCTGGTCTATGCTGCCCCCAACGTTCAATTGCGAAAAGCGAGTCACAATCCATACTCAGCCCGTCATAGCTGGCCAGCAATGTGACATCTCGCTCCGAAAGACTACCGGCCGTAAAGGAAATATCCTCAGGTCTAAAGCCACAACTAACTGCATGCACGACCTCTTGCGGCGAACACGCATCGATACCGCATAAACCACTTAACTTAAGCATGGTTAACAAGGGCGCAAAGCGATTCGCTTTCATGGCATAGCACAGAGTATGTTGACTCATGCCTGCTGATTCCAGGGCGCCATGTACTCGGCGTAAATTGGCCTTAATTCGTGCCGCCGAATACACATAAGACGGCGTGCCAAAACGCTTCGCTAAACGGGTAACATCATGCTCAGCAAAATGAAGTCGCCCATCAATATACTCAAGACCCGGACGTTGCCACCAACCGAGTGGATCAGCTTGGTTCACTACGAGCGATCTCCAAGCATTCCAGCGTAGCCAGCTTGCTCAGCGCTCAATTCCGCTTCTGGTTGTTGTAAGCGACCGTAGACCCATCCGCGACAACTTGGCGTTGCACAACCGCAGGGAAATGATTTAAACAAATAGTCTTCGGTTTCAGCGTAGTCCATATACAGCCAGCTATGCGACGGAATATCACTCAACGCAGTAACCAACATAGTGTTCATATCGAGCGAAATATTAGGTTCGCAGGAATGCAAAAAATACCCCGAAAAATACGGATCAAAATTATGCTGGTCTGGTGAAATCTGCAAGGTGTGCTGACGGACTTCATCAATCACATGGCCGCTCATGCGCGCCAATACCTCGCCTTGCTGCCAGGAGCGAAAGGTAAAAACACCGCTGCCAGCGGTTTCGTCTTTAGCACGGACTTCAAAATCTAAGGCGCTGGGAAACAGCGGATCACTGCCAAATAAGCTTGGATAAAGCACTAGAAAAACCTCCAAATAGATAAAACGTACCTCGGAGTCCATACTCTTTTGGAGATTCGCTCTTTGGAAGGGGCTGCACTTCACATTCCTTGAAATTCATCGAGGCTAACGCCGACCGATGCCCTCCACAGACTGCTGTGCAATTTTGTGTTTTATACATCCAATTTGGTTAGTTAGGCAACAACTATATGCATCCGCGATGCAAATAATTTTAGCTGCGACGCGAGGCAGTGTATGGGGCGGATGATCGAGCTCAAAGCGATGGCTTTTATCAAAACTCTATCGTAACCAGTATCGAATCCGTATAGACACCGGCAGGTACGTCTTGTCCTGCTGGAATTAACGCAAAACCAGTAAATAATTGGGTTTGATCTAGCAGGCTTACCGGAAATAGCCCCGCTAACAACGAGCCACTTCCTGCCTCTCCCCATGGAGTTGCAAGACTCGGTGAGTTGTAAATTTGATACGATAGTTCATACCCGTCTGATACTAGCTTTCGTTGAGTTGCTCCCGAAAGCGCACTGGATAGTCCGACCTGAAACGGCAAAGACAGCCCTAAAGAAAGACCGTCGGCAAGACAATCGACAGTCACCGACAATTGAGACTGAGTCGGTGCTCGGTCAAATGGGTTATAGCCTCCAAAGTCGAGATCATCAGCGGTCACTTCGACACTCAAGCAAGCATGTGAGACTGATGACGACAGCGAAATAAACAGCAAAAACAGCTTATACCAGCACATCTCAAATCGGCCTGCAGGCTGACTGTAAAGTCTACTTAAGGTCGCATTCAAGCGGCGCGATTGTTTGATTTTTTTCATCATCAAATTCTTCCAGAAAAACGTTTATGGAGCAGCTTAAATCACGATATTGCAAATCAAAGCGACGTGGTTTATCTAAGCCTTTTAGATACACTTGCCCACGTTGTGCAACCGTATACGATTGTCCGCTCATGCGTTCAACGGCGCGCGTTCCGATTGGCAAAGGGTCGCCATCAGGCGTGAGTAAAGTAATCAACGCGGCGTACTCCCGAGCAACGCCAAAATCAATTTCTACGCCGCCTCTGAAGTACGGTACGACCTTAGATTTATTAGTGCTTATTGTGGCACTCAAGGGCAAATCGGTGGGGTCGACGCTAACCTCGTTCGCACCATACGGCAGCAAGTCAGTTACGATTGCATAGCCGTCTCGATTACTCCGCGTAGCTAAGCGGTTACCGCGATAAATATCCACATCCGAGTAGCCAGCTAAATCCACCAGTGCAAACCCAGTTCTCAACGGGCGTTGTAAAAACACATTACGCTTCGCCACCACGAATGATCCCTGCGTACTCGCCGTTAACGTGGATTGAAACTCGTCTTCCACGGCACTAAAATTCCACAAACTAGTGCGGGTATTTACATCGAGCGTGGCGACGCCGCGGACCGCATCACTGTTATCAGAATGGTCAACCCTGAGTCGATAGCCGTAGCCCAAGTCACGTGGTGCCGAGCGTCGAAAACTAAGCGAACTACGCGCAACCTGCTCAGCATCAGGTCGAACACTTCGTTTAACGTCAACCTTTGCCGATCCACGATAGTCGGCTCCAAAAGCATGCGACAAAGCAATATTTACATTGTAATCTTTAAAGTCGTTTAAGCCGTCCGCAACACTGGCAAACTCCCGACCTTGAATCACACTGCCCGACAGCGTGAGATTAGTATTGCGTCCTAAACGCTGAGTGTAGGCCAGCGACACCACCTCAGAACTCGATGCATCGTCGAATTCACGATTGGAATACACCAGCGAGGCGGAACTGTTTGGCATCGGCGCAAACCGCACGCTGGCGGTCCAGTCAGATTCAATACGGTTGCGTCCATCGGCACTCCCTAATTGTCGAAAATCTGGACTAAATCGACGACCACGTACACCGAAGCCAAAGCGTTGCACTTGACGCTCAATTGATGCACTGAGCGACGTGCCAGCGCCTACCTCCGCGTCACTTGCCATCGCCGAAACCGAAACCACTCCGACCTGAGCCAATGCCGCCGAACCGGCCACTCCAATCAGACGATGATCTTGCGACCACTCACCGATCACATCACCGGTAAACCAATCACTTAAGCCGCGACGATATCGCCCTGCAGCAAACCGTGTGCCATAACGATTACTTTGTATCGAGTACTCTTCACGCAATGCCCCGAGATTGACTTCGTAGTCGCTAGTTCCGCGCGACAGCAAATTGGTGCTAACGTAAAATGGAGTGGTAAAAACTTGCTCACGACCGGTTAGATCTGTCACTACCACCTGAATTTCTCCAGCGCCATTACTGACCGGCGGCCGATCGATAACAAATGGCCCGGATGCTGATTCCGTACGATACCGAAGCGATTCATTGATAAACAAATCCACTGTCGATTGCGTTGCCGCTTCACCATATAGTTTTGGAACTGGGTATCGAATAAAACCAGGCTCAATCTCAAATCGAGTACCCCACTGGATTCCACCGAAACGATAAGCTGACCCGAGACTGCTACCACTTGCTGGTGTGGAAATCGCATCACCGAGAGTAAAACGCGATCGCATACTTGGAAAGTCTTTGATCCATGCAGTATCCAACCGAGTATTAACCGCGTCGTTGGTCACGTCGCGCATTAGAAACTGGCTAGCTATGGTCGAATTTTCAAGCGTAACACCGAGTTCGAAAAGCGCATTCGCTCGCTCTAATGAGCCGCTTCGAGTTGCCGTTATGTTGTAGTTACCAAACATAGAAAGCACGTTCGCCATCGGTTCCACATAACTTGAACGAGACCCACTCAAGAGCCGGCTGGCGAATGCTCGCGGATCGATTTCAAGACTCAGCAATTGCCTCTTTTGATCGATTTTTATGCTGACCGTAGGTAATTGAGTAAGCTCAATATAATCATCGCGCAGTAGTATTTTACGATCAGTAGGCACCACGAAGCGCCGCGTGGTAAGTAAAACCAGTGGCACCCAGAGTTGATCGTCCTCTCGGATAATCTTGCTGCCACTACTAACTAGTTCGCCATTCACTTCTACCGCCAATATATCGACCTGAGCGGCTTTTTGCGCGGCCTTTAGGGCTCGAGGGTTAGTATGCGAAATGGCATCATCGCTAGCCGCCTGAGCGGAACTAGAAAATAACACAAGGGTAAGACACAGGACTGCGCCTCGTCCAGCGTGTAAGAGTTGTTTGTCGCAAAGTAGCTTCACGCCTATCACTCAGATGTCGCTTGCGTACAAACCTGTCTTGATGAGGAAACCGTCTGTTCAATGCTTGTACCATTGAGCACGCTTGCCACCACGGCAAATCGATTAGGGAGATTCAACCCTTCAGAATCAATGTCCCACCATGTAGCCGCCCCGGCGAGTAAATATCTCGGTCGCGCGATAGAATGAACAGGATCAGCCTGGCTGGTCGCGGCTATTTTAATGCCGGTAATCATTGTGTGTTTGGTGCCAACATTGTCAGCGCTGAGTCTGAGCTTACCATCACAGGCTTGCTCTGCACTCCACTTCACTATCGGCTTAAAGTCATCAGAGGCAATAAAGATTGGCAGACTAAGTCGTAAATTGACTTGCACTCCGGTTCCCTTTGGAGCTTGGGAGCCTGGTACTTCAGACAGCATTAGACGATAGGTTTTTTCACTACCACTTGGTTGTTCAGCGACATAACCAATACGCACGGTCTGATCTTTACCCGGATCAATTTCAAAAATCGGCGGCGAAACAATAACATCGTCCGATGGCTCCAATACCGACTCACCATTAACCTGAGTCCACAGCATGACTTGAGACTGAACTAAAGCGACAGTGTCGCCACGATTTTTGACCGTCAAGCTAGATATTGGCTTTTCGCTGTCAAGGTAAAGCCTAATTGGCAGTACGCCCAGCGACGCGGCAACACTATTGGCTGAAACCAGCAACGCACTAATTAGAATACTAACCCTTAACAGCTGGCGCGTAATACGAATAGAAATGTTCATCCACTCTCCCCACTGAGTTGATGAAGCCTTGGCCGCAAGAGCTTATAGCGACGGCTAGACTCGACTGTAAGATAAGCTACTCTCGCTAATTATTATGCAATACCAGCACAATAATCTTGGTTACTCGTTCAGGCCATAAAATAGAACGATAAATTTGACCTGAACGCTTACGGATAAAAGAGCTAAGAAAACTAATTAGCTAAAACGTGACCGTTGCAGTCACTGGATTATCTCGATATGTTCCGGTAGGAACATCTTGCCCCAATGCTATGGTACCGCTCATAACAATCGGTAACGGGCCAACCAACGTACCTAGCCCTAGCCCGAAAAAGGTGTCTCCACCAACTCCAAGCACACCGGGTGAATTACCCCAATTGGTCGCACAATTAGTCAGAATCGCGCTCGCCACCGGCAATGACAAAACACAGCCAAGGGTATAATCAAGCGTCTCGGTACTACCATCCTTAATCATTTTACGATCCGCCACACCGGTACCATTTTGCCCAGCGTCAATACCAACATCGAAAGGCGTTAACAAAGTACACTCCACATCGATAGTTGAAATAGCACTCAGTAACGGAACAGCATCAAGCGGGTCATAGGTGCCAAAATCGAGATCATTAGCCACAATCTCACAGGAATCCGCCACCAGCACTCTGACCTCAAAGGTGTCTGAGTCAGTTGCGCTAAACGCCGCATTTGATAACAATAGACTTGCGCAGAAAGTCGCGCTAATTTTCGAAAAATGTTTCATTAAAATCCCCCTTTTAGTTTGCTTTTTAATAGCTGGCTCAACTCATATCGAATCGCCCCAACCTCTCGCACTAACTGTAGAAGAGTGGAAAATTTTTAAAGTTCGACGTGGCACTTATTTGCCGCCGTTGGCCACACATACGTTCATAGTTAAACCCTCAACATGAACTACCAACAAGTGCCACTTTGTCGAACCTGTAGACTTAAAAATGTTCCCCCGAAACTCATCCACAAAAATAGCTTGTGCCAAATTTTTTAATTTGTCAAACACATTTTTTTTCAATTATTTATAATATAAATGATTAATATATAAGACATATTTTAAGTTTGAGTGAAATCTTTAAGCAACACATTCAAATGCTTAGCTGAAAAATAATATGCGCTTCGTGGCCTCCGCATTCCAGCGCAAGCGATATCAACAACACTATTCAGCACACTGATACTCGCATTTCACGTACGATTAAACCGCCTCGATTAGCGCATAAAATACGGTGATCATTGGTTCATAAAATTAGCTTTTTTCTACACTCAAACATGGTGTTAATCGACCTTTAGAATGGGCAAATTCAGTATCGAAAATTAGCGACTATTGAACATGCCCAAACTACTCAAAAAAGTCCAACTTGATCAATGAGTCTAGCCGCCTCAAAACCCCGATAAATAAATGCCTTAAGCGTCATTTCTGAAACTTAGTCTGAATGACGAAGCGTTGCTTATCGCGAAATTTGCCACCGGTGGCTAGATAGCCCTATTTACTTTAAACTGGGTATGAAAAAACAGCGCAAATAATACGCGCTATCGGGTCGTAATTAATCCATCAATATCTCGAGTAAATCTAACTATGAACGCATCTTTACTTTCTTTATTTCTCCCCTTTATTTTATCTATCGGTTTGCACAGCGAGAACGCTGCGGCTAAAAACCCATTAGATTTCGGCAGTAATATTCGTACCGCCGACCCATCAGGACATGTTTGGAATGATGGACGAATGTATTTATACACATCACATGACCAAGAGTGCCAACCTGATTTTTATATGAAAAATTGGCATGCATTTTCTTCAAATAATTTGGTGGATTGGACTGATCACGGCCCAATTCTGTCGGTAGACGACCTCAGTTGGTCAGATAATTTCGCATGGGCACCAGACGCAGCGTACAAAAATGGCAAGTATTATCTGATTTTTCCAGCCGGCACTGGCTATAAGGACCGAGTTGAACCGGAAAAAAGTACTAAATGGATGGGAATTGGTGTTGCGGTCAGTGACTCACCGACCGGACCGTTTAAAGATGCGATTGGCAAACCATTATGGACCGAACCCTACGCTAACGACCCGAGCTTGTTTATTGATGACGACGGACAAGCCTATTTGTATTTTCATGCGCAAGGCACGGATTACCATGTAGCCGAGATGTCCGACGACCTACTCAGCATCAAAGGTGACTTTATTGAAATGGACATGGGGGGCTATGAACCAAAAATGGAAGGTCCTTGGGTATTCAAACGCAACGGGCTCTACTATTTCACTATGCCTGAAAATAACCGCTCACTTAGTTACTACACCAGCGAATCACCCAAAGGACCTTGGACTTACAAGGGTATTTTTATGCAATCAGAAGGTGGTAATAATCATCACTCAATCGTTGAGTACCACGGGCAGTGGATATTGTTTTATCACCGCTGGCTCGACATCAATTCAACTTGTCACCGCAAACAGCGACACACTGCGGCAGAATATCTCTACTTCAACGATGATGGCACGATTCAACCTGTAGAGCGTACCCTTGAGGGCGTCGGTGATTTTCCGTCAAAAATATCAGACACATCACAGCGCTAATCTATAAATCGCAATGCTCTTGGTTTATGTGCGGAGTCATCAACCAAGAGCTTAACCCTACTCGCCCTCGATCCGAGTGTGTAGACCGATGTAACTTCCGACAAATCCACCTGCCAGCTGTGTGCTCAAAATAGTCGCATCAGCGTCGTCCAAAACAGTTATCACTTGATCCGATGATTGATAAGAAAAGCTCGCGACCGCGCCTTGGATCTCCACTCGTAACCTTAGTTCAGTTGAGGCTTCACCGGGCTGAGCAGCCAGCAGAGCGACCTCCTTTAAGCGACTAATTACGCCGTTTTTGACTTGCTCAACAAATACGCTATAACCACTATCAACTCTCGCGACAGCGAAATAGAAGTGAAAGCCCTCACTTTGAAATGCCGCCATTCCGACCGAATAGCCCGATTCAACAGGTAAACTAAGCGCTGTTTCGGCGACGTAATTAGTGTGCTGTTGACGTCTACCTATAAATGCCGGCTGACCAAAATCACTCAAGCGAATTGGTAATGCTGACAAACGAATGCCCGGCCGCCCCTTATTTATTTGGTACCAATCATGTCGAACCGAGGTACGTAAAAAGTTCCAATGATGTGCGAGCTGAGGTGAATCAAAGTTGTCGCGCCAGGTGAAGTTTCCAGTTGTAGGCTCAGCCCCGCCCTGATTCTGACTCAAACCTAACGGCAGCGGCAAACGACTCGGCACCGGCGTGTTTGGCGGCAAAATGGTTGGCCAACCATCGCGCCACTGAATCGGAAGTAGGAACGTCTCTCGACCGGTACTAAAATGTACTTTGTGGTAATTTCGCACGCCGAGGAACACAGCCCACCAATCGCCATCTGGAGTCTCTACCAAGTCGGCGTGGCCAGTGGCATTTATAGGATTGGGACGGTCAGCCGGTAGATCACGTTGAGTTAAAATCGGATTTCCACCATAAGGCTCAAAGTCTGCGGTCAAAGACTTAGCACGAAACACAACTTGAGAGTGGCCGTCACCAGTGCCGCCTTCAGCCGCGGACAAGTAGTACCAATCACCTACTTTATAAAGGTGCGGCCCCTCAATCCAAACCGGTTGCTGCGATATATCAACGCCACCATCAACCAAGAGTCGCTTTGACTCTGGTTTAATCGAGTTGCGATCTAAGTCAAATTCCCATATCCACAGTGCACGATGCCCCTCATACTCCGGAGTGCTCGGCGGTGGGCCATTGTGCGCGATATACACTCGACCACCGTCAAAAAAGATATCGGGATCAATACCACCGTTCAGCTCGGGCAGCCATACTGGGTCAGACCAAGGACCATTGATGTCCTTAGCCGTGATCAAAAAGTTTTCCCCAGCGTCAATTGCAGTGGATACTAGGTAAAACACACCATCGTGAAAGCGCAATGTTGGAGCGAAAATCCCGCGAGACATTGTTACTTGTCGACGAAAATTGAGATCCCTCTGCGACTCTAGTGCGTGTGTGACAAACCGCCAGTTAACTAAGTCACGACTATGGTATATCGGCAATCCAGGCGAGTATGAAAACGATGAGTTGACTAGGTAATAATCATCCCCTACCCGACAAATACTCGGATCCGGATGGAACCCAGCAAGGATTGGGTTTTGATACATACCTTCCGGCAAGCGTGGAGAGAAGACGGAATCATTGCCTTGATACTCAAACCAATGAAACTCGCCTACCTTCTGGGAGCCTACCGCTAGCGGCCCTAGGAACGCATTACCCAAGGTTATAATTAGCAACAAGGCCAAGCGTAACTTCATGATATTGATACCTTCAATATTTTATTGTCAACAAGACTATAACAATAAACGTCAGAGCACCAGCGCTGTATAGAGGGAGAGCAACAGGTGCGGTATCTCGAAAATCAGCCGTCACGCGTTTATCAATGCGTTTTTCTGATCTGTCGCAATGGTTGCGATTACACAATAACCTGTTTCCTCACAAGAGTTTGGGGCATACTAATGCGCTAATGCCTCTCATCAAGCGCATCGCTTAGAAAACGGTTTTGAACGCCACTAAACACTGCAAAATTTCCGTTCGTCGTTGGGGCGGGCAGGAAGACGACTATCGCCCAATCCACGATTTTATCGACAGTACCAAAATCTTATGTGCTGATAGTCGGCACCGCGTGTTTCACACAATGTGGGCGGTCAATCTGATTGTGGTGCCGTTGTTCGGGCATACCATCGTCAATAGTGACGGTAACGAAGTCGACACCAAAGACTTATGTGAACGGGACCACCTGTTGGTCGATTATGCGAATAAATTCATTCCCACATTAAACGACTTTGTTGGCGCCATTGAGATAGACTCGGCGCCATTGAAAGTTACAATTAGGCAGCAGGTAGAAACCCTACACCAGCGCTACGCAACCAACAGTGAGCTAAGCAAACTATTGCTCTCGCCACTAGATATCACCGGCAAATTTGAATCTCTACTACTGACTCATAACAGCTGGTTCTTAAATAGCGTCGCCACACAGTTGTTTGAGCTTGATAGACGACTAACTGATTTCGACCTTTCACCTGACATCGCATTCACACATATGCGATTCGAATCTTGGATGGACAACGGCTTAACGTTTCCGCCCAGCGCTAAAAAACTACAAACTATAACCAGCAGGAGTTAGCTAATGGCTAAATATGTGATACGCCAGTATCAGTTTGGATACAACGATGAGTGCTACTATATAAGCGGCTCGAATATTCTTAAGGTTTACGATAACGAGGCTGAAGCTGAAGCCGCGTATCGTAAACTAGAAGTCGCACACATTCGCAGTGCCGAATTATCTGAGCAAAGCTCATTATGGGACGCAGGTGACGACGAACTCAAACCGCTGAACGACTTCGTGCAGTCAAAAACGGGCAAGCACTTGTTCGCCGGCGACCGACCTGAATACAACGACTCACTTCCTACAGAGTTAACAGACGACGAAGTGCTTGAATTCGGCAAACTGGCGGACATTCAAGGCTACAAGCTAGTCACGTTTGAAAACGAGCCACTGTTCTACGCTATTTGGATTTTCGGAGAAGACGAAGATTGGCACAAGGACTACGATGAATATTCAACCAGCCTGGTGTACTCAGAGTCACGTGAGGAGATTATCGAGAGCATCGGCGATGTCGCTTACGATCAATGGTACGACTACAAAATAAAGGGCACGCTCGAAGAATTGAGTGACAGCCCGGCTCTACTCGCCAGCCTCTTGGAAAACACCAAAAAGATGAAGTTCGTGGAAAAACCGAACAAGTCTTTCATTAAACTCAAATCTGAAGATGGTGCGGCGCTTACTGCTCTTAACGAACTACTCAAGGAACCGTTATTTGCGATAAAGGAATTGTCACTCGAGCAAGTGTTAGAGATAGAAGAAGAGCTGGCAGAGGAGTCAGAGTACTAAGTCTGCCTTAAACAAACTACCGACTAACTCTAATGCCCCGCACTCAGTAGTGCGGGGCAAGCTAATAGATAGCAAAAAGGGCAGACACATTGTTCTCTCGTTTAGAGGAAACTCCGAGCCTGCCCTTGTTGGCTAATTGGCTATATTAAGCTTATGGAATAACCAAAAAGTTTTCAGTGATTGGGCACAAGCCCTCAACTTCAACCGTGTAGTTCCAGTCTGCTGTAGTATCACCAAACGGTGGGTTGCCGGTCTTCAGATACACTTGCGTGCGCGCACAATGCTTAGGCGAAACCGTATAGCTGCGACCGCCGCCTTTAGGGTTATCATAATACCCCGTGTATACCGAGTAACCTTTGCCAATGCCTGGGCCACTGCCTCGGAATTTATTAGTAAAACACAGGCTGGATGCCAGACAGGTGCCGTCGTTGACTTGCAATGAGCCTCTATGCACATGATGGTTATAGCTCTGTGATTTAGTCGCTTCGTTCAGCTTTTTAACATTGCTAGATAACCAACCCAATAAGTATGTTCCAGGATTAGTAGTGGTTAAGCTTCCGGTGTAATACTGAAACGGATGCAGACAATTTGCCCACTCTCGGGTTTCACGACACAAATCCATGGCAATGCTTATCTCGGCTTCAGAAGTACCGCACTGAGTCGGCCGAGTTTGACCGTATTCAGCCCAAGGATCACAACGCTCTTTGTGCTGAACACTCAAGTCTAACCAACGCTTCATCTGCGCTAACGGTCCTTGATTACCAGTGTATTTTGCGAAGATTTGCTCATGCGTGTATGCATTATAAGTAGTCGGTCGTTGATACAGATTAGTGGTGTAGTCGACTGCAGCCCAGTTCGCTGGATTAGTGTCTTGAACAAATTGATTGTACTTGGTCATTACATTAGCCGGCGTAATACTGGCCGCTAGCCCCACAGGACCACCAACTTGATCGGCATTAATTTTCACCTCTAAGCGATCGAGCACTTCGGTTAGTGAGGACGACGAGCCGGCCGAACCATTAGCCGAGAACACATCACCGATTTTCAATCCTAGTTCAGCTTTAGCACTTTCGCGTTCTTCGTAGCTATATTTCTTAGCGTCAAAGGTAAAAACTAAGTACAGAGCCGAACCTAAATTAGCACTATTGATAAAATTATCGCCACAACGCTCACGGAAATCGGCCTTTGCTTCATCATCGTTCGGCGACAAAACTTGGCTGACTAACTCAGGATACAGCGCGTCAGTCGGCGTATTCAACTTCCAAAACTCACGACGATTATTCACTTTCACAACAAAGCGTACGTGGCTTTCGTCAGTCACCGATTTGACGTAACGTTCCTTTTCGCCAGACAGGCCCAAACTGAAATCATCACCGGTGAAGCCTATTTGAGCGGATTGCGAGACCTCAAGTAGTTCCGCTAATTGACGATTATCATTCACGTAGCTGATGTCAAATGTGCTCGGTTGTAACGGTGGTGTTTTAGTGATGACGAAACCAGGGTTGGTCACATCTAAACAGGTCTCTTTAAGCGTTCCACGTACTAAATCAAAACCATCGCCAAGGTAGAATCGGTCTTCGTTGTTGGTCATAGCACTGCTCTGACCGACCGCTTTAGCTCGTGCAAGCACTGTTTTAGCACCAACGGTTGATGCACGATATTGCAAGTTCTTTTGATCCATCGCTTGCATCGCTGTTGGATAGTCGGCGTACAGATTATCGTCTTGACGAGGGTTCACTACGGCGAGTCCACCGGTTTTATACGAGCTTTGATAGGCTGTGTTAGCGGCTCGAACTCGGTAGCTATACTTTCCTGCGCCACGATTAGTCAGGGTACGACTGCGGCTATAACCGTTATAGACTTGAGTCCATGCGCCATAGTTTTTGCGCTCATATAATTCATAACGCACTGAAAAACCATAGCCGTTACTTGCTGCCCAGCTAACCTTAACTGATTTACTATTTGTATAAGGCGCATAACTAATCGATGCTGGAATACTTGGTGCCCTATACGGTCCACCACCGCCGCCTCCTCCACCGCCATCGCAATCACCTATCGGTATTAGCTGCGTAGTTGGACTGGTGTCTTGGCTAGCAAGCTCTTCAATACAGGGTTCGATAATTTGCGGCGTCGCTTGGTTCCCGAGCTCGGACCGACTCGGCTGCAACTCGGCGGCGGATGCCATATGCATGCCAGCCATCCATATGGCAGGGATTACTGATGCGACACTTAGAATCTTTATTTTTCTCACGATGACCATTCCTCTTGGGTTAATTTGGCCGACTCAAGATCGCACAAGGCAATGTAATGATGGTTATGCTGAGTTAAGGTCTAACGAATTTCAGTCTAATGACAAAGTAATGACTCGTGGCAAATCAACGCGAACCTTAATCAAACAGTCGTGCCTAAACTTCTATGACTATCTATCGAACACAGTCCACCACTCAGGTCTATGGTCGATGACTTCGTAGCGTAAAAAAACACTCTGTCCAGGAATCGGTCACTGAATCCGCATATTGTTATGTTAAAGTCTTATAAACCGCCACCACGGATTAAGCTGTAAATTGATGAGCATGAACGTCACTATTGGTGCCTGGCATGTTACGCCGGACCAAAATAAACTCTCGCTCGATGCCAAAGACTACTTTGTCGAGCCTTTAGCTATGGCCGTACTGGTCTACTTTGCGCAAAACCCAAACAAAGTCATCAGCCTAGATGAGCTGGTTGAATCAGTGTGGAAAGGCAGAGTGGTTGGCGACCACGCAATTTATCGGATAATCAATCAAATTCGAAAAATCCTCAGCGCCGACGAGAATGCTTCGTATATCACGACGATTCGTAAAAAGGGTTACCAACTGAATCAATCGGTCACATGGATCGAGCCGAACCAAACTAAAGAAACTGCACCAGCCAAGACGACCACGTCTCCACCAGAGACCGAGACGCTCGTGCAACAGCCCGCTAGTTCAAACAAGCTTTGGATGCTGGTGTCGCTGATTCCACTCATCGCTTTTATACTTTGGTTTGGCTCAAAAAAATGGGTTGAAACATCGAGCTATAACGCCATGAAACCTTTCAATGTGGTTAAACCATTCAGCGTATTGATCGGCGAGGAAAAAGACCCGAGCTATTCTCCTGACGGAAAATATATTAGCTACAGTCATCATTCAAAATCAGGTCAAAACTTTAAGATCTTTGTGCAAGCCACCAGCGGTGAATCTCCCGTGCAAGTTACCTTTGATGCCGGCGAAGATTTCTCGCCATCATGGTCGCCAGATTCCACGGCTTTGGTGTTTCTCAGACACCTGAACGGCGTGTGTCAAATCATGCGAGTACAGATCGAGCCGCTTGCGCAACCGGAAAAAATACTCGACTGCAACGAGAGCGGGATTCCCAACGAAGTCATCTGGGGGCCTAAAGACAATATTTATTACACGGACTCAGTGTCTGCTGTGGATCCTTACAAAATCTACAAATATTCACTCAAAACTTCTAAAAAAGAACAACTGACTAATCCGGCAAGTGGAAAATCTAAGGGCGATATCCACATGGCGCTATCAAATAATGGCGAGCAACTGGCGTTCGCCCGCGACCTAAACTGGGGCAGTACCCAGATTAAATTGCTCAACCTAAAAAGCTCTAAACTAACGGATTTATTTAAACTAGCAGGCTGGCGTAAATCATTAGCTTGGTCATTTGATGATAAGCACCTTTATTTTGTCGACGAAAACGACAACATCAATGCCTACTCCATAAAATACGACTTCCGAAAAAAGGTGTTGGACAACACGCACACCTTACACTCGATTAGCGGCCATAAAAGTGAGGACAAACTGGCCATTATGACCGGCGAAACCGGCATCGATATTTGGGGGTCTCGACTGCAGGGTCCTCGTACTGAAACGGTCTACATCGAGTCAAGCGAAATCGATCTGTTTCCGGAGTTTGCTAACACCTCACAAGACATCGCATTTATGTCATTGCGTAGTGGTCAACCCCAAATATGGATCAAGTCTCCCGAGGGTCGGGAGTATCAACTGAGTCACTTTAATGACGACCGTATGGTTCAACGGATACGCTGGTCTCCAAGCGACCAATATATTTTGGGTTCCAGTAGCAACGAGATCTACGTAATTGATGTTCCCACTCAAAAATATCAGTTAGTTTGGCAAAGCCAAGCTTCATTCAGAATTGAAGCCGCCAATTGGTCTGTCGATGGCAGGTCGATTTACTTTTCATCTGATATGGATGGTGACTGGCAAATATATAGAAAGGAATTTGGCACAGACTCAGAACCAGTTAGAGTGACCGACCGAGGCGGATATAGCCCAGTACTTCTAGACAGTGGCGAGATGCTTTACTACAAGTACCATCAGAATGGCATATGGAAAATGCAATTGGATACCAAGTCTGAAACCAAGCTGGTCGAAGACACTAACGTGTTCGCCAACGACGCATTGTATGCGCGCAACAACGGCTTCTTCTATCTATCAATTCAAGATGACCTTAACTACCTAAGCTTCTACGACCTCGGTACGGGCAAATCATCAACTATTCAATCGATCGACAATCCTTTGCTGGATCTCAGCATTTCGAGTGATGCATCATTAATTTTGTCCCCGAAAGTATACAAAGAAGAAACTGAAATTCGAGTGCTTGAGAAACAATACTGAGGAAACAACAGATTGGAACAACACGCGACTGGACAAAATACAAGAAGCCTGACAGCCACACCAACTCCTAGCGCAGCCATCAGACTATACCTCACACAACTTTTCTACTGATCTTCTAAGATCCCCAATAAAACTGTTTCTGTATCAACTTCGACCTTACAGCAAGGCTTACAAATTAGGCACAAAGGACCTGGATCTGGAGTAGCTACGGTATCAGC
Source organism: Arenicella xantha (assembly GCF_003315245.1). NCBI lineage: Bacteria > Pseudomonadati > Pseudomonadota > Gammaproteobacteria > Arenicellales > Arenicellaceae > Arenicella > Arenicella xantha. Next base: position 738,299 of record NZ_QNRT01000002.1, read on the forward strand.
CACCGAGACGCCAGAGATTGTTTCCGCGTTGCTCGTGCTCGCAACAGTAAATAAAGTAAACAGAAGCATCGATATAAAGGAGAGTCTATTCATGGTTTTGGGTCCGGTTAAAATTATGGTTACAAACGAGTTTTGAGTAGGGTTTTTCTGGCTGGCCTTTCATGTGGGTTATATTTGTAAAGACCAAGCCATTGGTTTTCAACTTAAATGTTCCAGAAACATAGACATATTGGTTATTACATTTACCAATCTCATCGATCTCCGCAGCAGATAAATTGTTGAAAATTATCGAGTGATAGTCGTTGTTATTAGCCGCATCTTCACGGCTAAGAAACAAGCGAACATTTTTTGATTTCCTAAGAAATCCATAGGTTGTCACATCGCGGTCATCGTATTCATTCGCATTGGCAACTAAAGCGACCATGGCCACTTCAGATTGCTGCGCAGGACCACAAGCCGCGACAGTGAGGGAAACTAGCAACAACGCGTTTTTATAATATGGCAACAATCCAACTACCTTTCAGTTTATTGGTCTCGCCCCGCCGCTGAAACCGTCACAACACTATGTACATCTCCCGATGTGCGAACTGTATTGAAAATAGGTAAATGCTTGTTAATGCCTGCTTAATGATTACTTAATGATTGAATAAGTCCTTTATTATCATAAACTTAAAATGCCAACAAGCGAGGCATTAACAGCCTTAGTAAAGCCATTAGCTTAACCTTAGTACGGGTATTCACCATACAGTTCGGGAAACTGCAGCACGCTAATCCATGAATTAATCCGCCAAATATAGCTATCATCCAGATGGATGACCTTAGTTCTATTCGACGTTGTCGACTGCACTCCATTTGTCGAGCAGGCAAGAGTCGCTCGGGACTCGCCAATATTTAAAGCAGCTCAAGCGGTTTCGCCGAAAGGTGTTCATCTCTGACATTCGATGAGGTGCGACACCACCACGCTTCTCGGTTATTTAAGCCCCCAGTAAACGTTCACTTAGGACGGCGCAAAGAATATGCCTTGCGCCTTCCCACGATGAGTCACACAAGCCTAGAACTTATAACCAAGGCCTAGCATGTAGACCCAAGGGTCGATTTCAACATCGACTGTCACCTGGGCTACCGGTGAATCAATTGTTGCTTCAGTATCTAAATCGAGACGCCATAACGACGCGTTCACAAGCCATTTATCATTGATTGCGTAATCCACGCCAGCCTCAAGTGCTAAACCAAAGGAATCATCCAAGCTAATTGAGCTATCGCCCAAAGCGCCATTCAGCTCTCCGGAGGTTTTCTCAGAGAAAAAAGTGGTGTAGTTAATACCAGCACCGATATAGGGTTGCCATGCTGAATCACTATCGAAAGGAAAATACTGTAGCGTCAAGGTTGGCGGTAAGTGTTTAACCGTGGCCACATCAGCTACGCCAATACCAATCGCACTGACGTCATGACTAAATGGTGTAGCCGCCAATAAACCGATGCCAAACGAGTCGCTCACCATATAAGTACCGGTAAGGCCCAGCTGAGTGTCATCATCAACATCGACAACAGAACCTGGCACTGCAACACCGGCTAATCGCACCTCACTACTGGATGCATCTGGACTGGCTGTTGCTGGCCCAGCTCGCAATACAACGTCGCCCGCCTCATAAGCCGATGCCGAGCCAAGCATCATTGATGTGGCAATAGTGCTTAGTAAAATGCTTGTTTTTTTCATGGTTACTTCCTCAAAAAATTAAAAATCTTTGCCTATGTAGAATTTTAATTTCTGAGTAAAAACCGTAATTGATCTAGGTCAATCTTTGCTACGACTGAGGGTAATCCGAAGCGCCAATGAATTAGTTATGCAAATAGGGAGTAGTAGGCAAACACACCGCGCATGACTGCATCGCAATCGAAACGACAAGCCTACACTGAATATCTGAGATTGAGGTTTGGGGCGACTATTTGAAGGCGTTGTTCGCTTACCGGATGGGTAAACTCAACACGACTTGCGTGCAACATAAGTCGTGGCGCTAGCGATTCGCTATTAATTCCGTCAATAGTGCTCCGGTATAAGTCGCAACCGATAATTGGATGACCAATGGCGAGGCTATGCACGCGCAACTGATGTGTGCGTCCGGTTGTCGGAGTAAATTCAACATGAGTGGTCGCTACCCCACTAAGTGAATCAGCGGTGCGCTGGACGACACGATAATGACTTTGGGCCGGTTTACCCGTTTCAGTACACACTTTCTGATAGGGGAATTCCGCCTTGGCAATTGGCGCATCGATGACTCCTTCGTCATCCGGCAGACTCCCAAGCAAAACCGCCTGGTAGACCTTTACTATTGAACGCGCCTGAAATTGTTTAGTGAGCTGCGCATTGACCTCTTTACTCAGCGCTAAGATCATCAGACCCGAAGTACCAAAATCCAGCCGGTGCGCTAAGGTCACTGAAGGGTAGTCTTGCACTAATCGATAATGCACGGAATCCCAATTTAGTGGATTTTTACCCGACAGGCTGAGCAGGCCACTGGGCTTATCGATGACCAGCAGATATGGATCTTCATAGAGGATCTGAATTTGCTGCGTGCAAACTGGCGCGACAAACGCGTCTGGCAATCGCTTACTAGCGTTACTCACACGTAACCGACAGTACTACCGCTCAACATCCGATTTATATCGACCTACGCCAATAGCGAGTGGATTGAGTAGGTTAACACGGCCTGATCACGGTTTTTCACTTGGATAGGCTCCATTTCGGTGGATTTGACGCGTAGTTTTACGTCTTCGTATGTCGACAAGCTAATCAGCACTTCACCGGGGTTACAAGCTTGCTCGATCCGCGCAGCGACATTCACATTATCACCAATTACGGTGTAATCCATACGCTGTTCCGAACCAACATTCCCCGATATAACGCGACCAGAGTTCATGCCTATACGTATTTCGACTTTCGCTAAATCCGCGGCAATGCTTCCCCATTTTTCACGCTCATTATCTACCGCTTCTTGCATTCTTACGCCCGCTCTTACCGCCGACATCGCATGCTCTGCTTCATTGTCAGTGAAAACCGCCATAATGCCATCGCCAATAAACTTATCAACGATACCGCCCTCTTGCTCAATAATATCGGACATAGCAGTCATGTATAAATTTAAGAAATCGACTACTTTCTCCGGCTCTAAGCGTTCCGACAAGCGGGTAAATCCAACAATGTCAGAGAACAAAATAGTGGCTCTAACCACCTTACCGCCCAATGCAATTTTCTCCTCGTGACTACGCGAGATTTGATCAACCACTTCTTTAGGTATATAGGCACCCATTTTTTGTTTCTGAACTCTGAGTGTGCGTTCATTGTCTAGCGACACTTTAAGTTCGTCAGCGTAATTTTTGATATCGGAATACAAGCGTGAATTCTCAATCGCAATGCCGGCTTGCACCGCAAATGATTCGATCAACAAAATATCGTTTTCATCAAAGCTATCGAGTTCTTGGCGATTGACCAACTGTAAGACCCCAATAATTTCATCTTTGTTGATCAGCGGCGTGGTGAGAATCGAGCGTGTGACAAAACCAGTTTCAATATCAACCTGTTTATTAAAGCGCGGATCGTTATAAGGGTCAGCAACCACCTCAGTTTTACCGGTTTGTGCAACATGGCCGGCTAACCCTTGACCGAGCGCAATGCGAATACCTTTGAGTGATTCAGAAACCGTGCCCTTGACGGCATGAAAATACAGATCATTGTGTTCTTTATCGAGCAACAATATTGAACTGGCTTCGGCGTGTACCACCTCTCGACTCTTCTGCAGTATTGTATCCAGCACGGTATCGACATTACCGACACTACTAACCGCCATTGCCACCTCAGACAACGCTTTGCGCTCATCCAGTTGCACAACCAACTGGTCTCGCTGCTCCTCGATCGATTTAGTCGCTTGCCGAATGCGAATATTGAGGCTTCGAATAATCAACCAAGATATGGTCAACACAATCAAAACCACCATAAAATACAAACACAAGCGATAAAACTTGGCACGATCTAACGCATAGCTATACCAACGGTGATATTCGTTCGCGAAGCTCTCTAGCTCAACGGTAATCGGAATCGACATCAACTCTCCGATTAACGAATCGACCCCTGGCTTGACGCGCAGAATAGTTTGTCCTTGGAGACTCAAGTCTTCAATGCCGCTGATTGAATGCAGGCTGGTCTCGTTGATATCAGTGAGATAGGTTTGTCCTGCTGCATCTAGCCGACCAATTTGATTTCTAATCGACAAGCCCAAGGCTGGATTGGTATCGAGATTGAACAATAAAATATCTCTTAACAAGACCTGAATTTTTTCAGTAATTGGTTTGCCTTGCTCAATTTCATTCAGGCTATCAATTAACTCTTGGCTCAATATTGGGTAATAAACGATTGACGTTTTAAGGTTGGCATTTTCGGCCATAAAACGTTCTATCAATAACTTCTTACGCTCCATTACCTCTCGATAATTGGCTAAGATATCCATCAGAATCGCGTGTCCTTTTGGTGCGATATACTCAGGTGGCCTAGCAATAATTGCATTCAATCGATTGATCGCGGCCAACTCCTGATTGACATTATCTACGCTAGTGGCAGAACCATTTCTTAGTCGTAGCAGGTGTTGGTCCAGAATGGCGTCACTCGCCTGTAAGTGTCGAATGCTCTCGATGTAACGCTGATGCTCACGCGTATCGTCAATCGCGCCGGACTTCCAAAAAAACAATGCCATCAACACCACGCTAACGCAAATGACTACACACGCTATATAGTACTCAGACCGACTACTCATAGTTTCTTGCCATTTTGTTCAATTGTGTCAGCGCCCAATTTGGCACCATTATATTCGCCGGTGAGGCTGGTTAGAAACGCCACCACCAGATGCACCTCTTCGTCGCTCAGTCTGCGACCCAGTTGATAAGTCACCATCGTTTGCACCGCATCCTCTAAGGTTGGCGCGCTGCTGTCATGAAAATACGGCGCAGTAAGCGCAATATTACGCAAGCTTGGTACTTTGAAGCGGTGTCGGTCAAACTCATCGCCCGTCACGTTAAAGCGCCCCATGTCGTTCACCGTTAAGTCGTCTCGATTAGCAAAGTAATCTTTCTTAGCCCCCATACGCTGAAACATATTGCCGCCGATGCCTTGACCTTGATGACATCGAATACAGCCTAATTGCTCAAATAATTGATATCCCGCCAATTGATCTGCCGTCAATGCGCTTTCATCACCTTTCAAATACTGATCGAAAGCGGAATTAGGCGTAACCAGAGATCGCTCAAATTCGGCAATCGCATGGCTAACGGTTTGTTGCGTAATCCCGTCTTCGTAGAGACTGCCAAATTGTTTTACATAATCGCTATTTGCTTTAAGGCGGCTAATCACACCAGGCCAGTTGGACCCCATCTCTAACGGGTTCTCGATTGGACCAGTCACCTGCTCCTCAAGCGTTTTTGCTCGACCATCCCAGAATTGCGCAAAATTCAAACTGGAGTTAAACACCGTTGGCACATTGATATGCTCGATGCCACCAGCGATACCGACCGACATAGGCAAACCGTTAGTGCCGCCCGCGTCTAGTCGATGGCATGAAGCACAAGCGATGGTGTTATCTTCGGAAAGGATCGGGTCGTCAAACAACGCGGCGCCAAGAGACACTTTATTTGCATCTAAACCGATCGCTGCTTCTATCGGTTGAATTGGCCCTAAATAGGTTTGAGTAGTTTGTGCCGGCGGAACACTACGATCCACTTCGGCTGGGGCTAACGGTGGCTCAGATGGGAAAAAAAATGTTGCTATTACTAAGGCCGCAACCACGACTACTATGAGTGAAACAATAAACTTCACACGTATCTCCTTGAATAACACTTATCGATTATGACAAGAATTATAGAGTAACTTGGACTTCTCATGTGGATAAACTGTGGTATGCGCAACATGCACTAATTCAAGCAATAATCCGATGAGAGTATTTACAAACTTCCACTACCGACTAGCCGGTAAAAACAAGCTTACGCGGCGTAGCAAACTGTTCTTACCTAGACACTCTTTACTTTGAGTTATCCAAATAGAAGTTAAGCAAACACATCCTCAGGAGCACAACCAAGATACGCTGCAAGATGCTTAGCGTAGAGCTGCTCACAATGCGTGATCAATTCTGGCAAATCATTTAGTGTCATTCCGACAGTACAGATCGATGGCAAAATTTTAATTTCATGTCGCCCGCCTTTAGCAATTTTGTTTGGAATATCCAGCACATAATGTAGCGGCTTCGAAATCATCGGTATGATAGGCACTTGCGCTTCAATCGCCATGATGAACGCACCGCGTTTGAACTGCCCTAGCCCTTCACCATGACTTCGCGTGCCTTCCGGAAAAATCCATACATAACAATCATCCGCTTGTAGCCGCGTGATCGCCTCGTCAACACCGGCACCATTCTTGCTCCCTTCGCCGTCGCCGCGCGCATTACGGTCAACCATAATATTATTGGTGGCGCGAAATAATCGACCCCAAAACGGAATCTTGAGTAGATCCTTTTTACCGATGATAATGGCATTTTTGGGAAACACCGGTCCTTGTAGCAAGGGATCAAAATTAGACTGGTGATTCATCGTAATCACGGCTGGCCCGGCTAACATATTGTCTCGTCCAACCACATCTACTTTGATACCCAATACAAAGCGCACACCAACATTCAAGGCTTTTGCGTATGCCCACGATAACCACTTTCGCTGATAGAAAGGATAAGACAGTAAGTAGAAAACGATCGACACCAAAGTGCACCAAATTCCAACTAGGCTCATTTTAAGATTGAATTGTATTTTTCTAAGAAGTTGGCGCATAACGTCACTATGAAAATGTGGCAATTTTGTCTAGGCGCATCTTACTCTGGCTTTGCCTCCAAAAGGTGAAAAAATATGCGTTAAATTTGATCTATTGCTGGAATTACTATAACCGCCCCGTCAGCTCCCGCCGCCAAGCAAGCCACGCGATCAACAACACCGATGCACGCTCATCAAGCACATATTGTTAATACAATACCGCCGAACCTAGCCGCCTAGTCCACATTGCCTAGCGCGCATATTCAACCCTGCGAGCATTGACACTATGACTTTGGTTTAGTGGTAAAGCTCAGGTTGCTGATGCACAATCATTGTCGTATTAATCGATAATAGGATGATCTGATGAGCGGTATTGAACTTCGCACTGAGCAACCCATGCCACGAAGTCTAGAACAGGAGTTCTTGATTTTGTCACGTAACAACGTGCGCCGAAATCCGGTTCCGGTGTTCATTGGGATGATCGTGATTGCGGTGGCAGCATTAGGTGCTTCGCCCGCTATATGGGTATTTACCTGGCTCGCGACATCAGTCTTGGCGCTCTTTGGGCGTGCTTGGTTCATTAACAAAATCCTGAGCTCCAATGCATACGACGACCCGCGGCGATTACGCTGGATCTATTGGTTAAGTTTCGGCAACACCTTTATTTTGTGCCTGTCTTTAGCCTTCTTTCCTGCCATGAGTGTCATCGATTCGGTGCTGGTAACCCTAGTGATGGGCTACCTAGTCATTGGCGTCGTTATCACCAATGCCGGATTCGCCAAAGCGACCGCGCCCTACGTCACTATTGTGCTGATCTCGCTGGCGATTATGTGGTCGCTATTTCCGCCGTTAGAGGGCACAGGCGTATGGAAAGTCTACGTGCTCAGCGCTTTTATCCTGTTTATGAACTATGCACTGCTTAGTATTTCTAAAGAGATCCACCAACTATTTAGAAGCTCAATAGAGATGCGGCAGAAATATGCGGATATCAACCACCGTTTATCTGAATCGCTAGGCGAATCGCAAGCCGCCAATGCCGCAAAAACTCGTTTTTTGGCAGCGGCCAGCCACGACTTACGTCAACCGGTACACACCCTGTCATTGCTAACCGCCGCCCTAATATCTAGAAATGCGGCCAGTGAGAATAAAGATGAGCGGATCACTGACATCACCAGCACTATGGATAAAGCACTGCATAGCCTAGCGGTGCAGCTGGACTCGCTCTTAGATATCTCTAAATTGGATGCAGGAATTGTCACGCCTAATTTTGGCAATACTGATGTAACTGCAATTCTGCGTCGGCTAAAAAATGAATTTTTGCCATTTGCCAATGAGAAACAACTCTCAATTCAACTCGATATTCCCGACTCAGCTCCGGCCTATACGGATGCTACTCTACTAGAAAGACTGCTACGTAACTTGCTAGCAAATTCAATCAAATATACTGAAACAGGAAGCATTCTGCTCAGTGTTAATTGCGACGATGACGTGTTGATTAGCGTCAAAGACACGGGCATTGGCATTGCTCAAGATCAACAAAAACTAGTGTTCGAAGAGTTTTATCAAATTGATAACCCGCATCGTGATCGAAGCAAAGGGCTAGGCTTAGGGCTGTCTATCGTGAGTCGCTTATGCACATTATTAGACATCCGATTAACACTCCAATCGTCGGTCGGGCAAGGTAGCGAATTCTCACTCCACCTTAGCCGAGGCACGGCCATGGTGTCGACAGAAACACACTCCAAACCCACTTATTCGTTTAATCGTTTACGCGTATTAGTGTTAGATGACGAAACCGATATATTGCTAGCGACGCAGGTATATTTGGAGGCACTCGATTGTGTGGTGATGTCGGCTGAGACAATCGAAGAAGCACTCGAATTCGCCAAGACCGACTCCCCCGAATTAGCCATTATTGACTTACGACTTCGCGACCACACCAGTGGCATCGATGCCTTGAAAGCGATTCGCGGCATCCATCCAAATATTCCAGCTCTACTAGTGACCGGTGATACCGCTCCAGACCGCCTGCAAGAAGCATCCAAGGCCAGTGCAAAATTGCTGCATAAACCAATCTACTCAGAACAATTACAAACAGCCATTCGAAATGCGATTCAGAATGGCACAACCTAAGCATCACCAAGTAGATCGAGTGTGACATTACTCTCAAAACTCCATCCATGGATGGTCTGAATCGTTGAGACCCGCACGCTAGCGATTAATTAGTCATCATCACCGATTAAATAATCGCTAATGGCATTACAAACCGAATTTCAATTTAGCAGCAACGTACACGGCTTCAGTGCGATTTTTAACGTCGATCACTTTGTAGGCCATAGACAAATGGGCTTTAACGGTACCTTCAGCAATATCCAATTCACGTGCAATCACTTTATTTGATTTACCTTTGATAGCACCAATCAACACCTCAAATTGGCGCTTCGACAACTTGGACACCTGCGCGTGATCCAGCGGCAGGTTATCGTCCATATCGAAAAATGGATTTTTGTTGACTTGCTCTACTCGTTCCACCGAGCGAGCTAAACGATCTGGGTCGGCGTTATTGTCTGAGTAGGCAATCGGTGGCAAATAAATACCGCCAGCTAAAATCAATTGCAACGCCGCTATCATAATGTTCGGCGTCGATGACTTAGGAATAAAGCCGGCCGCGCCGGCATCAATAGCGCCTCGGATAATGGCCGGATCGTCTTCACTCGACAACAGCACCACGGTGGTCGCCGGAAAGGTGGATTTTATCTCCTTGAGTGCATCAAACGTGCCATCACAATCCGGCAAATGAAAGTCTAGCAACACTAGCTCCGTGGTTTGCTCGCACACGGACATCGCCTGCCTACAGCTTTCTGCTTCTATTATTTCAAGCGCTTGATCCAAATCTTCTAGCAGAAAGCACAACCCACTACGAAACAAGGCATGATCATCAACGAGTAATATTTTAAGTCCAGTCATGATGATTTAGGGTCTAGGTGGCAAGCATTAATGATGTTTCTCCAGCCAAGTGTACAGCATTGGAAAAATATCGACACTAGCCCTATGTCCAACAAAGCAATCCATATGACCATAATTCTCAAACACATGTCGATGATACTTATGCGAGCTCTGGGGGTTGTGTGCACATAACCAGTGAAACGTACGTGCCGATGTTTGCGGTAAGAACTCGAGATTCATCCCTCCTGCCATAAAATCAATTGGCAAATCAAGTTGCTCGATAGTGTTCACGGCATGTGACCCTGACTGGGCGTGGGGGATCGCCCCTAAATAGGTGTTTTTACCATCGGCGTCCACAACATGACCGGCGCGAATAATGTGCGTAAGCTGTCTAAATGAATCGAGATTAATCGGACCGAACCAGTCAGCCATTTTGGTGTGCGTCGCTTGATTCAATTGCGCGTGTAAATATGATGGACCATAGACTGCCAATATTCGATGGCAGGCAGGATTAGTACACTCTTCGCCCAGCGGTGTCGGCACTTGATAAGTCATCACATCGAACATTCTATCGAAACCAGTGGTTCCCGCTCGCATACTGACCACATTATCCATTTTTTTGATCAGCGGAATGCTTTCAAGTTGAGTCACCACATCCAAATCAGCTTTCGCATTGTTTAGCCAGTTGGTCACCGGATGTAACGTTAGTTGTGAGGACACGACCGAACGAATCGAGCGCTTATCAACGTATTCTCGTAACAAGCTCATAAGTAAACTCATCGAGCCGACACAGTGCGCAACAATCTGCACCTGCTCGGCTGTTGAGTTCGATAACACAAAATCAAGCGCCGCTGGCCAATCGTATTGTGCAATTTGATCGATACTAAATGCGCTATGCGACGAGCCTGAATCAGCACTAGCACGGTAGTCAAACAACCATACGTCGTGGCCTCTCTTGCGCAGGAAATCAACCAAGTTGCATTCGACGGTTTGTGCCGCAAATGACGATGCAGTGACCCCCATACCTGGTGCAAGAATGATAGGTATTGCGGTGTCTTTCGCTTGCTTTGATGCTGCTGTTTGAGGTCGATAGCGAGTAAGCCTAATGGTCGCCCCATCGCCAACTCGTATCAACGGAAACACCTCCTTGTCGGTATCGACCACCGTGCCCTTTTTCGCTAAACCCTTCTTCGGATAATTATTTAACGTCGCTAGCAAACCACCATAAGCTCGAAACACCGTCTCGGCCAACGAAGCGCCCAGTTTAGCGACCTGAAATAAACCAATGCCGGCTTTAATCGTGTCGACTTTGCGGGCTGCCGCAATCGCAATAAACAATACCTCTCCTAATACGTTTCGTAAGTCACTGGTTTTTAGCGTTGTGTTAAAGGTGCTTACTTGCTGAATGAAATCTTGTAGATTCAAACGCACAATCCCGCTGGATATGCGCTGCACTGGAGAACCATCGGCTGTGAAGATATCGACATAAAGCGTGGTTAGATCAGTCCACCAATGTGACCCAGGCATGCCCTGCAGGTTTTTTCGGCCGACCAATTTAAGCGCCTTACCTGCCCCATCGACATAATTAATTTCGTAGATCATCAACCAACGTTCAGCGGCATCCACGTCTGGAACTAACAATTGAAACGTCCCAGCAATAATCGGATGCACCTGATTGTTGACCAGCACCTCACCTTGCGAAATCATGCACACCGTTTTGCGCTCTTGCGTGAGCTGATTGACCTCAGGAATACGAATGGTTAGGTTGAGCCTCAAGGACTGGCTATCAGACTCTCCGCAAGAAGCGGCTCGCATGTAGTCGTGCTTGCTCAGCACCGACGCGGACCGAGCATTGTTTACCCCATGAATAAAACCCGACATAGTTTCAGAAAACTCACAGGCCGTCTTCAATTGGTCCTTATTCAGATCGATAAATGACGTCGCCGCACTGGCTAGATCTTGTAACAAAACCTTTTCGGCATCGGATGAACTGGCGTAGGTCTCGTCATCAATAGCGTCGGAATCGTCATCAAGGCCGATTACCGCCGAGGCAACTGGGTCGCTCTCGCCGAACAGTAGCTCTTCAGCCCATGCTTCTGGTTCGGCGCTATCAGCCAAATCGCCAGCCGATTGGATGGCTGGTGGTGCTGACGCCGTTGATGCTTGGTGCGCTGCCACACGACTTGCTGCATGATCCGTGTAATCAATATGCCAACCATGTTCGTTAGCCAGCAGGTCACAACACCGCTCAGCCAGCGCACTAATAGTAAGCAACGGATTGACGCCAATAGCACCAGGCATAATCGAACCATCGCAAATATAGAGACCGGCATAGACCGAGCTGTCTGAGTCACAATCGAACACTTGGCAACGGTCATTCACCACGCCTTGCTGATGCGTGTCAGCCATGCCGCAACCACCGAGCGGATGCACGGTAATCAGTTTATTACCAAATGCATCTTTACTGATTGGGTTCTTGATCAACTGCCCTTGCACCGCGTCATTAACCCGAGCCAGTGTGTCGTGATTAGCCTTTACAATGCTACTTTTTCCGACATCAGGCCAATCAATCTTTAGTCTATTTTGATCCAATTCAAGTTTACCAGACGACTCATCCATGCCCATCACTAAGTATGTCTGAGTGCGGCTGATGGCGCCGGTATAGGCTAGATCACTAAGTGCCGAAGGGTCACTTTCCACCGCCGTCGCCACAGCTTGGACATCGCGCAATCTGGTTTCGGCTTGACCGGCTCCATAACGGAGAAAATTGGCATTGCCTGCGGCACCGAACATCAGCGTAGCTGAAATAACGCTAGCAAACGCACCAGGAACCACGCCTTCCTCGATCACTAGCTGCTGTTCCGCAGCTTGACCATCATCACGCAAATCGATAACACCGGTAATACATGGCCCAGGCATTTGATCGTCAGTCAGCTCATTCGTTCCCTGTCCAACACCGTAGACACTCTCGTAACGAGGTGCGCCGTCTTCACGCAACATTGGATCTGAGTGTTCATTATTGTCCTGCCAATAACTGTTGTAACCAAACGCCAGTAAATCGCCATTGCCGGAAAACTGCTGACCAAGTTGCTCCGAACACTTTAAGCCTGCCGCTTTTGAGCGCAACATAATCTCGGTCGAGCCTAAGGTGCCGCAAGCCAACACTAATACCTTGGCTTTAATTACCTTGTGCTTATAAGAACGCGAGCGACGTGCCGGACGTTCAGTCGGCTTAACATAGATTAACCATCCACCTTTAGTCTGCTCAATATAATCAACCGTGGTATTGCAGAACAGTTCCGCGCCATGCGCTTTAGCATCTGGCAGATAGTTCATCAGCGTAGTATTTTTTGCTCCAACATTGCAACCCGAACAACAATCACCGCATAGATTGCATTGTTCCTGCTGAAAGCCGAAGTGATTCGCGCGGCCTTGATCGAAGGTCACATTAATGTCAGGGCGAACCACCTCAACCCCAAGCGCGAGCGCGGATTTTTCAAGAGCTAATAGCTTGTTTAACGGCTTGTAGCCATGCTGATCTTGATCGTCCGACAATGGATATGGATTAGCGCCGAGACCCTCGCGAGCCAAGTCGTAGTAGCGCTTAAGCAAGTTTGGCTGTTCGCGAAACACGCTAGGCCACTGCAGGCCTTCGCGCGTGAAGACCGACTCCTTGAGTTCCAATGACACATTGGCGTTGATCAGCGAGGTACCGCCCAAACCGCAACCCACCAACGCGCTCATGTCTTCATTCACGCGCAAATCAAATAGTGCGGTCGGTTTACCGATCGGCGCGTTATCATGATTATCGGTGCGTATCTGAGTTTGTTGCTGAATTCCACCTAAGTCATTCGGGTACTGTCCTGGGCGCAACTCCTGGCCGCGTTCAAGCAAGCAAACATCTTGACCTGCGCGAGCCATTCGGGATGCCACAATACTACCGCCATAACCCGAACCGACCACTACCACAGAGGCCTGTTTATCCTTGGCGAGTTCGCCATAATCGTATGAAATTCTCGATTGCTCTGTTTGCGCTTTATTGTCCATGTTGCTTTACCCCATCACTTGAATTTCGGTCGAAAAATTGGTCTCGCACTTCCATCGCTCGTTGCTCCATTGCATTGCGCGCACTGTCTTGGAAAGCGCACCACTGCGTCTGATCTAACTGGGCCTGCATTCGCCGCAACAGATCGTTGTCGGCAACGCTCCCAAACTCTGCTCCTTCGACCGTAACCGGCGGCATCGCGCCATTCACCGGTGCTTGAAACAGTCGTAACGAAGCGGTATTGAGCTGAGCGTCAACAAAAATAACGGCGCCACCTTGCACTGAGCTGAAGTCGGGCTGGTCGACAACCCAACCGCCAGAGTTGAACACTTTCACCGGCAATTGAAAGCCATCAACACCTAGCGAATCTTGAAAAGGTTTATGCGTATGTCCAAATATGAAGGTGGTATCGGTAAGAACTAGCCGTGAGTCATGCGCGGCCGCCATCGCTGAATCTGGCGCATCGTCGAGTATCTGTTGGTGCAATGGCTTAGACAAATACCACTGCAACCCTTCCCAGCCCTCTTCTGACAATGCCGCATTATTATTGGCTCGCTCAGCCTGAAAACCACGTCCTAAAGTAGAGCTGATAATACCCGCCAATAGCTTTTCTAAGGTGAGGTTATTGATAATCGTATTGCTTGGCGACGTGCCCGATTTGCTACTCAAATACTCGCTTACTAAACTGGCCAAACGCTGTGAATAACGATACGTCGCAGCGGGGTTTTGCATTATGTCGAATAACAATACCGTATTGTCTCGCTGTGCCGGTGACGCGCCTAGACTGGACCAAAAAAAGTTAATCCAACTACCGTTTTGGCGTTCTAACTCTTCGATATCAGGGTCACCGATGTCGCTCATCAGCTGATTGATAGTGGTCATCATTCGATATAGCGGTTCGACATAATGACCATGATGAAACACCACTTGCTTATCGCTGTGGCCGTCGTCACCAGCATGCCATAAACCCCAATTTGGGTAACGCATCTCAAACGACAGTCCGGTGGCCTTAGCGTACGGCAGTTGATCTAACAGCTTAGAGGTCAACGATGTCGACCGAAATAGATCAGTAGTCTGATACGGAATGCGTTCATCAGACTGATATTGGTCTTGTTGAAAACGCTCCAGAAACAAATTGTCTTTCTCGCTTTGCCAAAAGTGGTGGTCATGATTACCGGGCACGAAAACAACTTCTTTTTGAAAGACGTCAGGCTCATCGTCATCGAACAAAGCTCGCAACAGCACATCGAGCGAACGCACAATATCAGTCATCGAAGCAAAATCGAAGTCGACCAAATCGCCCAATAAAACAAGCTTAGGCAAATCATCGCCGTACACTTTCGGAATGTACTGACGCAGCCCCTTGATCAGTTCAAGCAGACAGTCGGAAGGTTTATCCACGTCAAACAGATCGTGCTCATTGCGGCTCGAGAGAATGCTGTAACGCGCGCCTAAATGTAAGTCTGACAAACATACGTAATTGCAGTGGGGGTCCATAATAGCTTCCTGTTTTTCGCCTTAAGATCGACATCTGTCTAGTTGGATTATGATCTCGATCATAGGCCATTTTTAGACATTCCCCTAGCAAGTCAGGCTAAACCGTACTGCTATAACCATCGTTTAGTTAACGGTTTTTTGGACCAAAATAGCAGCCGCTATTAGGTGTATTCATCGCATTATCGATGCAATACACACCACTGAGATCAACCGCCAAAATCGCCTAGCCAGCGAGTAATGACACGGTTTTCGCGATGCCTATGGGCGCTAGTCGAAGTGTAAAGACGGCATAGAAATTAAGCATAAACGATCGTCTTACCGCCCAAGCGTGCGTCCTAAACGCGCTGCTTAGCCCTACTGGGATAGCTTTTATGTACTATTTTTTACGCCCTAAACACGGCCTATGCTGACTCAGTCGATTCAATTTGGCTTGGTCATTTTCAGGTAACTGCTCGCGGCCAACCAAAGCGATTCGTGCCAATCAAATGATTCGATTGGCAACACGAATTAACAACGTTTACTAAAGCTTCAGAAAACTTGCTTACGCTAAATATGCGCAATGTATTCGGGCTCCAACACTCGTTCTTAATGCAATGTATTCACACACTTAATCGAACACTCATGAGGATTATCCAAATGAACAAAATGACCAAAATAGCCGCGTTTATCGGCGTTGCACTTGTGGCAAGCGGTGCCAACGCAGCAGATTGGAACGTAACGCAAAGCGCCGATATTACTGTACCAGCACCGAGTATGACGCAAGGTGCAACCTCCAACGTCGCTAGCAGTAATCAAGCTCTCAACGGGATTGTTATTGACGCTGTCAATGATGATTTAGCGTCAGGCACACAAACCACAATCATCAGCTCATCGACCGGTGTGGACCTCACACAGGGGCCGTCAGTAGATGCGTCGAATCAAGCACTCAACCTGATCATTGGTAAGGATGTTGGATCAGTGAGTACGATCTCGCAAACGGTAAGTCAAACAGATTTTAGTACCACTGCGTTAACGCAAGCCGATACGTCTTCGGCCGGCGCTAACGTGCAAGCAGCGAACTTAACCGATGCCACCGGCGACATCGACCGGTTGGTGCAGAACTACGATGAAGTGGGGAACGTCAACTTAACGCAATCAACCATGACTACTAGCGGCAACGTGCAGGGCATTAACTATGCTAAAGGGGTCAATGTGGCGACCTCAAACCTAACGCAATCAGTTAATGTCAGTGGTGTAAGTAGCATGACTCAAGGCGCGGGGAACAGCGGTGGCAATAACACCCAGATTGGTAATGCGGCCATTGCAACTACTGGCTCTCTAGATCTGACAACCCAGACTTTTACTGCCGCGGCCGACTTAACTTTAACGCAAGCTGCGTCAGGCGCTAGCAACGTGCAAGCAACTAACCTAATGAAAACGGAGTCTGGCGGTAACATTGGTGATTCCATTGGTTCCACAACTCAGACCACCACGATTGCCTCGGGCCCAGCTGACTTTTCGCAAACCGTCAGTGCGTCCGGCAACGTGCAAGCGGGGAACTTCGCTAGCTCAGACGCTGATATTTCAGATTTGACTCAAACGTTTGAAGCCTCGGGCGCTTTAGAGGTGGATTTCGATCAAACACCAACCGCAGCGGCCAACACACAAGCGGGCAATATGGCGGTGTTAGCCACAGGAACTGGCGACTTCATCGACGAAATCTCTCAAGTGTTTAACAGCTCAACGACTTTGACTGATCTTAATCAAGTCAGCGCTAGCAGCACATTAACGCAAGCTGGCAACTTAATTGATATCACCACTGGCACCATTGATGACAGCGGAACTACGCAATTATTTACCGCGCTAGGCGGCGCCGTGACGATGAATCAGAGTGGTGCAGGCGCCGCATCAGGGAACTTGCAAGCACTTAATGCCATTGTTGATAACGCTGGAGCGGGTAGTGGCGGCACCGTCAATCAAGTGCTCACGATCGCGTCAACCTCGTTCAGCATGGTGCAGGACAACATCAGCGGTTCAGGGCAATACGGCAACTTCGTTGGCGTTAAGTATTAAGCAACAAAGCCAATGACTTAATTGGCCGAGTCGCGGTACTGAACTCGGCCAATTATCAACTCAAATTACTCCATTTAAACCTACCGAGAAAAGGCCTGCTTTATGAAAACCACAGCCAAAAACCTTAACATTCTGGTACTGCTATGCACGCTCTCATCGCCGACTCTATCGCAAACAATTAATGAGATTGGAGTACAAGAACTGCAGGAGTTTCGTCCTGGTTGGGCATCAATTCCGTCCTTGCAGCAACCGAGCTTTGCCTACGGCGAGGTCAACAACAGCAAGCTGCTAGCTGAAGCTGGGGAAAACCTAAACTACTTAACCAGCAATAACTTGATTGTCGGCAATACGCGCGGCTATCAGGTGGTTGGTCCGAATGGCGAGGTCTTCTATGTTGACAATATTGACAAACCCAAATGCGCGGTTGTTGCGCAATACATCGAAACAGCCGGCGACTCACTACAAATTAACCAATCAGCGTCCGTGGTCAGCAACGTGTACATCGAACAAGTTGACTTTCAAGACTGCTATTAAAGACACACACACTAGAGAACCCACTATGAAAACGCTACTTACAAAAATGATTATTTCCGGCTCTGTGGCCTTGCTAATGTCAGGTTGCTCGTCGGTATCACGCTACAGCTTAGACACCGAATTTGATTCAGCTCCGGTCAAAACGAAAACCAAAATGTCTGAGGCGTTACAGTGTTTACGTCGCGAGCTCGACAACAACTTAAGTAATCCCAGTGCTTATGTATTTATGGTACGCGACATCATTGACGGCACTATCAAACATAATAACTACTCAGATGGCCCACTATCAGACGCTGGGCGTATTCAAATGATCTCAACCTTGAGCGCCCACACCAACCCCAGCTATGGCATTGTGGTCGATCAATTCCCATTAATGTTTCAACCTATTATCAGCGAGCAAATTGGTCTGGATCGATTCGGATTTCCGTCGCAGTCGAACCTCGACAACTTTCTGCCGAAACTCACTACTGTGGCCAATACCAACCGTGCAGCAAGAGGTATGAGTGCAATACCATCGGTAACACCACTCATTATAGATGGCGCGTTCACACGGAACGATAGTTCACATCAGCGCTCGAAAGGCTATGGTCAAAATGGCGGGTATCGCGGCGACGTGGAGGAAGAAAAAAGTGGCGCACTCGACTTGGGCAAATCAGGTTCCGAGCGATCGGTTACCCTCGTAGTCAATATTATAGATCCACAAACCAACATGATAATCGGCACGGAAGGATTCGATCTTAAGTATTACAGTAACAGCAAAACAGCCCGCTTTAGAATTGCCATTGATAACTACTACTACGGTTTTTCCAATACCGATGTGCGGGTTGAAACCTTACATGCGGCACAACAAACCCTGCTCGATGGCGCTGCAGTTTGGATTCTCGATAACGCCTTTGGTAACAAAGTGGATTTCTCACCCTGTTTTGAGACAGCCGAAACTGTCGCATTAGGCCGTGACTCTCGTCAATTATACTCGAACGATAGTACAGCGGAACTCGCCAACTCTGAAACTCCAGCGCAGTCGCCGGATACTACTTTAGTCAGCAACAACGCAATCCAAAACGAATCGTCGCAGGCTCAGCTACGCGATGACCGAGCGCTGGCTGCAAACTGGAAAGTATGCACCAATGACTCCAACACTGACTGCGAATAAACCCAGAGGCAATAATCATGAAATCAACATTGAGTACAATTTCGATCATGCTGATCATCGCAGTCAATAGTCGTATGACATTCGCGGCGGATTGGAACGTTGATCAAACAACGTCAATCGCCGCCGAGTCGCCGAGCTTAATACAGCATGATACCAACGTGTCGTTTCAGGCGATTAATGGCATCGCACTCGATGTTGGCAACGATGATCTAAGCAACAGCAATCAGACGACCACATTAGCCGGCAATAATATTGCGATAAGCCAAACCGGCACCAACACTAGCTCGAGTGTGCAAGCACTAAATAGCATCACCGCACACTCGATGCGAGACATCTCACAGTCGGTAGCTGGGTTTAATACAGTTGCAATGACGCAAACTGGCGCGCTCAGTGGTGGCAATATTCAAGCATTTAATTACGCGCATGCATCAACAACTATCGAAAACTTATCTCAGTCGACGAGCGGTGCAGAATGGACGGTTAGCAATGGCAATATCGGTAGCACTCAGGCGGTCAATTATGCACAAGCCAATCGCTACACCGGTAGTCTCGAGCAGTCAACGATACTGACCACCGTTAACGCCGCCATTACTGGCGGCTTAACCACTCGCATCAACAGTGTGCAAGGATCAATTATCGGACTAAGCACGCCAATCATGCAGAGCGCAAGGATTGGCACGCTAAATATAGTGGGCCGTGGCACAGTCATTATAAATCACGTCGCACCTTAGCTAAAAAATAAAACACCATTACGACGAGCGGCGCGGTTAAATTAATTTTGCACCGCGGTTGCTTCGAACACGAGGACCCAATCCTGACCACGACCAGCGGTAGGCGGCGTGAATATCTGATACGTTTGGTTGTCGCGGTCGCGCGGCGATACGCGGAATTCATAGCTCACGCCATAGCGTGGATCAAACCAGTATTTCTTTGAACGCACCGCATTAAGCTGACTTTGGTCAAGGGTAAACGCTTCGCCCATCGGGGAGTAAACAATAATTCTGGAGCGGTCGACTGAGCGCATCGCACGAATTTTCGCCGGGCCACGTAAGGGACCATCCACCACCAAACTTTGGTCGGGGAGCAGCGTATGGAATCTATTGGCCTCCATAAAACGACGCATAAACCCAAGCTGCATCGCACCAGGATGATCAAGCGCCTCCCACCAAGGAATATTGGCACCGATCGCTGGCTCACGTCCAGCCTGCCACATTTGCCAAATATTATTATTCCCATAAGTATGACCACAGGCACCGGCCATCACCGACCACCATGCGGCCTGACGTACGTCGTCGTCATCAAAGCGTTCCAATCGATTATGGTCCTTCAAATAAAAACCAACGGGTATCCCTTCGTATCGAGGCTCACCATCAAGCGTCGGACGCAGCGGCTTGAGTGCTAAATCGCGCTCAGCATATAAACCTGTGTCCAAGTTACGGCCCGCATGTGAAGTCTGTGACATATGAAAATCAAGCCACTTTGCATCGTGCAACTGAGCAGACGATTGTCCCGGCCCCCGTGGATGAAAGGTAATCAGGTGGTTACCATCATCGCCATCACGAAGCCCGGCAGCCATCGCATCAATGATGCCACGTTCTTCTTTGGTGACCACGTTTTGGTCTCCGCCTAAAATCCAAATGATCGGCTTATCTTTATAACGCTGCCCGAGAAACTGACCATAGCTATAAGCATTGTCAACGGTGAAGACTTTATTCGCATCGCCAGTTTTCCAGTATTTTCCCCAAGTCGGTAATAAACCAACAAACATACCTAATGCTTCTGCACGATCCACCACATAATCTGCATGCTTAAAATAGTTTTGATTCGGCTTAGATGGGTCTAAATCAATCAGCGGTAATTCACCATAAGCGTTCGGTTCAATCAGTCCATTAAGCTCGGCTAATGCTACAGTTTGAATCACCGTGAAACCTTTCCTCGCTCGGTCATTAAGGTAACGATCCACTTCCTCACGATTCAAGCGGTGAATTAAACTCCACGCAGTGTCTCCCAAGTAAAAGAAAGGTGCTTGGTCGCGGTATTGCAAATACCGCCCATTTGATGAGACCTCTAGCCGAGGCAATACTGACTCACTTTGCGCTTGCGCTGTGGCGACTCGCCCGATCACAAGACTTAGACTTAATAGAAGCACTGGAATAATTGACTGAATTTTCATTGGCAAATCCTAATTGTCGGCATTGAAACCAGTTGATTCTAAGCTATAAGCAACTTACTTGCCTATAATCGCTGATATTCGATGTGGTCCAAGATCTATTTTTGCAATTTATATCGAAATTTAAACCGATGATTTCACATGCGCCTAACTCCGCCATCGGTAAAATAATGGGCATATTTATACCTGTTCTCTTGTACATTTAATTGTCAGCTTTTGAACATTCAGCATCAGCATTAGTAAAGAAGCTTTATGCAAGAAAGTTTTTAGGTTAAAATTTATATTCGTTATTACGGTCAATTTGTAGACTAACTTAGCAAACGTGCTCAAGGGGCTATTTAGCGTGTGATCTACCCTCAGTGGAGCTCTGATCTCATGATTGAACTGCGTGGTTTTTAAAAGTACAAAAACACCGGTAGCGCCCCTGCTTTTGACTTTATCGATTGTTTCGAATGCGCTATATTCCATTAACTATGAATGACCTTGCTCCACGAGCTAAGACGATCCAACACGGTAAGATTGTCAGTAACACTCTAATGAGTGACTCGTGCGATGCAGCAGCAATTTATGAGCCGTCATTAATGACCATGACATACAGCGATTGTTGCGCGCCATTCACCATTGGCACGCATCAAATCTAGCTGAATGTTCACTCAAGGTTCGGGGAATTTCCGAGCAGGAACAGGTATATGCTAAATAAAGGGCTCGCCGCCTCTCTGATTTGTCTAACCGCGTTACTCTCGACTGAACAGGTCGAAGCGGTAGAACCGTTGCTAGCTAAAGAACTGGCCGAGCACTGCGCTCATTATGCCGCCCAGCCGATTGGCGAAGACGCTACATTTTGCGTGCGATATGTACAAGGTTTTATTGACGGAGCGGTAGCCACCGACGAACGGGTAGCCGCCAACGTTGCCGCTGAAATGAACAAAGAAGAAACGTTTTCGGAGCGAGCCATTCGATTGCGCGGCTCATCAAGACTAGAGTCTCGTTATGGGCCAACTGTTTACGCCGAGTTTTGCTTAGGCGAGCCGGTCGAACTCAAAGAAGTCGTTGAGCACGTCATTAATGACTTGATGAATAGCCAAGTACTCGCAAGTACGCAGCTAGCACGCGATGCTGTTTACAAAGTGTTGCGACGAGACTTTCCATGTCAAACGGATCAATAATAATGAGCCAAAGCAATCAGGCGAGTAAATTGACGAGAAGATTAGGCAGAGCAGCAATATTGTTCGCACTGCTAATCGTGGCATGGGTTATTTGGTCGGGACACTACCAGCCTCTACTGTTGATACTTGGGCTCTTTTCTTGTTTGCTCACGGTGTATCTAACCCATCGCATGGGCTATTTCAAAAATAATGTGTTCGCGCTGCGCTTTGGTGTTCGTCTATTAGGTTACTGGGCGTGGCTGGCCAAAGAAGTGGTTCGCTCAAGTCTCGATGTCGCACGAATCGTGCTCAGCCCAAGTCTGCCGATTAGCCCGCAAGTGGTTGAGATTACCGCGACCGCTGACCACCCTGTTGATCAAGCAATGCTAGGCAATTCAATCACCTTAACGCCAGGCACCTTAGCCTTGGACGTATACGAAGGGCGAATCAAGGTTCACTGTCTGACTGCCGCTGGAGCTGATGATCTGCTCTCAGGTGGAATGGATCGACGCGTTGCGGCGCTACGGAAGAGATAAACATGTATTACGTTGTTACAATCGCGACCTTAGTCACCATGGCTCTCGCACTAGTACGAGCATTGCTCGGGCCCACGGTTTATGACCGCGTATTGGCCGCAAACATGTTCGGTACCAAAACAGTTTTGTTACTCTCAGTGGTCGCCTTCTTGTATGGACGTCCAGACTTTCTCGATTTAGCACTTGCTTATGCGCTAATAAATTTCATCGGCGTGCTCGCCGTTCTCGAATACATTCGACGCCGCGCGAGCAGCGATACTGCCGATAACGGCACCGGCCAATAATAGTATGGAACTTTTTCTAGACATCGCCAGTTGGGCGCTGCTTTCGGTTGGCGGTGTGTTTGTCTTCATCGGTGGAATTGGCGTGTTACGCATGCCCGATCTTTATACGCGCATCCATGCAGCGAGCTTAACTGACACCATGGGCGCAATAATGATTATTGTCGGCATTATGTTGCAGGCTGGCCTTTCACTTGCGGCCGTCAAGCTCGCCGCCACCTTACTGTTTTTACTCTTGACCAGTCCAACCGCGTCGAACGCGCTAGCAAGCGCCGCGCTACTCGCTGGTCAACGTGCTAACGACGCAGCCAAGCCGAACGAGGAACAACCAAAATGACTGTGCTTTTTGGCGTCTTTTTGCTGACACTTATGGTGATCACCGCACTCGCGATGGTACACACCAAACATCTTTTCGTAGCGGTAGTCCTCAGCGGTATTTTTAGCCTGTTGATGGCCGCCAATTTCTTTTTACTGGATGCCGCCGACGTCGCGCTAACCGAAGCCGCTATCGGAGCTGGTATTTCTACCGTACTGTTTCTCGGCGCGTTGGCACTCACTGGCGAGCATGAGCACTCTCGCTCATCCAATAGATTTGTGGCACTCGGCGTTGTGGTTGTCACCACATTGATTGTGATCTACGCCACTTTTGACAAACCGCGCTTTGGTGACCCCATGGCTCCGGTCCACCAACACGTCGCCCCTTGGTATTTCGATACTACGCGTGAGGCGATTGATATTCCCAATGTAGTAACCGCAGTTCTGGCTAGCTTTCGCGGCTACGATACATTGGGCGAAGTTTTCGTTGTGTTTACGGCAGGCATTGGGATCTTATTTCTGTTCAGTGTCTCGCCCCCGAGCCGAAAACCGATTCCGCAACCAGGCTCTAAAGGCATTCAACAAAACTTCAAACGGACTTTAGCTAAGGCGAAAGACACCGAAGTCGCCGAAGAAAGCGAAGGCCTACGACATTTTCTAATACCTCGAGTAGTCGGCCGATTACTAATTCCTTTTATTCTATTATTTGGACTCTATGTGCAGTTTCATGGCGACTACGGCCCTGGCGGTGGGTTTCAGGCTGGTGCAATTATCGCTGCAGCCATAATTCTCTATGCACTACTCGAAGGAGAGGCTCAGGCGTTACGCGTGATACCGCAATCGGTGCTCACCGGACTGATTGCCGGAGGTGCCCTGCTCTACGGCGCAGTTGGCATTGCCACCATACTACTTGGTGGCAATTTCCTTGACTACTCCGTGCTAGCTGCCGACCCTATTGCGGGGCAACACATCGGTATCATTGTAATAGAAGCTGGCGTCGGTATTACCGTCACCGGCGTGCTCCTCAGCATATTTCATGCCTTTGCTGGCCGTCGGAGAATTTAATGGACTTACTGGTACTTGACCTCTTTCACTACTGGGTCTTTGCGGTTCTTCTTATGATCGGCTTTTACGCGGTAATCGCAAAGTCCAATCTAATTAAGAAACTCATTGGCTTATCAATCTTCCAAGCGGCGGTTTTCTTGCTCTATATCACTATGGGCAAAGTCGAAGGTGGCACCGCGCCGATTATTCAAGCCGGCATCGACAATGCCGTGTTTTCCAACCCATTACCGCAGGTCCTGATTCTCACTGCTATTGTCGTTGGTATTTCTACCACTGCACTAGGTCTGGGCATCGTGGTTCGCATTAAAGAAGAATACGGCTCGATTGAAGAGCACGATATTCAGGAGATTGACCGACGGTGATTGACTGGAGTGTCCATCTACCTGCCTTGCAGGTTATCGTGCCTATGCTCACTGCCCCGCTGGCACTGCTGTTACGGCCGCGCGGCCTAGCTTGGGCCGCGGCGCTAGCTGCCAGCTTATTTGCATTCGCGATTGCCATTATGCTCACGCTGGGCGTACTCAACGGCCAAACGTTTACATACCAAATGGGGAATTGGCCTGCGCCCTATGGAATTGAACTCGGAGTCGATGCTTTTAGTGCATTACTATTGTTAGTAATTACTGGCGCTTCAGCGCTCGCCTTACTTGGTGGGCGTCGCAGCCTTGACGCCGACATCGAGGAAGAACGACAACCGTTGTTTTACGCAGCATGGTTGTTGGCGCTGGCCGGCCTGGTCGGAATTCCGGTCGCAGCGGACGCATTTAATGTCTTTGTGTTTATGGAAATTTCATCCCTAGCGAGTTACGTACTTATCGCCGGTGGCCGAGACCGTCGCGCACTACCCGCTGTGTTCAAGTACTTGATCATGGGCACCATTGGGGCAACCTTCTACCTCATCGGTGTCGGACTCATTTACTTAATGACCGGAACGCTAAACCTCGCCGATATGGCGTTGAGAATTCAGGAAGTCGCCGATCAAAAACCGATCTTAGTTGCGGCCGGCTTTATAACTATCGGCTTGGCTCTTAAAGCCGCGGTATTCCCATTGCACGTATGGCTACCGAATGCCTACACACACGCACCGAATGTCGTCACCGTGTTTCTCGGCGCCTGCGCAACAAAAGTATCGCTGTACCTACTGCTACGCTTTGACTTTTTCGTTTTCCAACCAAACTTGGTTGGCCATGAATTGCAGTTTTCGTACTTCCTGATGCCACTCGCCGTGTTAGCCATTTTAATTGGCTCTGGCGTAGCCCTATTCGAAACCAACCTCAAACGTCTTTTTGCCTACTCCTCAGTAGCACAGATTGGATACATTCTACTTGGCGCCAGCCTGATAAGCGCAGCGGGTTTAACCGCAAGTGTGGTACTGATGTTCAATCACGCGCTTGCTAAGGGCACTTTGTTTTTGGCAATAACCTGCTTGGCAATGCGTCACTCTGGCCTGCACTTGAACAATATTGCTGATGCAGCAAAACACATGCCTTGGACCATGGGCGCTTTTGTAGTGGCCGGATTTAGTCTGGTCGGCGTACCTGGCACCGCTGGTTTTATTAGCAAATGGTATCTAATTACCGCGGCTTTGGAGCAAGGCACGATTGGCATAGCGCTGATCGCCGTGATTGTTGCTAGCTCCTTGATGGCACTAGTCTACGTCTGGCGAGTGATCGAGCCGGCATACTTTGGTGATGCAAAACCCGATGCGCAAGATTTCGAAACCGCAACGACACGTGAAGCGCCATCAGTTTTACTCGCGGTAACTTGGGTCGCAGCACTAGCCAATATTTATTACGGCTTGGCGCCATCGCTTCCCGTTACATTATCGTCAAATGCTGCTGAGATCTTACTGAGGTACGTGCCATGAGTTCGAGTACGGCCATTCTATTGTCACTAGCGCTGCCACTAGCCGGCGCGCTCGGCATTGCGCTAGCATCACGCATCAACAATAATGTGCGTGAAGCCGTCACACTAATAACCGCCGGCACATTGGCATGGACCGTTTGGGGTTTACTGCCTGCGCTACTGGCTGGTGAGCGGCCATCAATCAGTGTCGCCGAAGTGTTGCCTGGCATTGATATTGCATTCACCGTCGAGCCACTCGGCATGCTGTTCGCGGCACTCGCCTCGATGCTATGGATTGTTAATTCCATCTATTCCATCGGCTATATGCGGGGTAACCAAGAGTTACATCAAACTCGTTTCTATATATTCTTTGCGATTGCGATCAGTGCGGTAATGGGCATCGCGTTTGCCGACAACTTATTTACCTTATTTCTGTTTTACGAGATCTTAACGCTCTCAACCTTTCCGCTGGTATCTCATAAAGGTGATGCCAAAACAGTACAGTCGGCACGCATTTACCTCAGTATCTTGCTCACCACGTCAATTGGCCTGCTGCTGCCTGCCATCATCTGGACCTATTTCATTGCAGGAACTGGCACCTTTACCGTCGGCGGTATTCTCGACGGCAAGTTAGAGGGTCCGGCGGTAGGCTTACTATTAGGCTTATTTGTGTTCGGCATCGGCAAGGCTGCGGTCATGCCTGTGCATCGATGGCTGCCCGCAGCAATGGTCGCCCCAACCCCCGTGAGCGCGCTATTGCATGCGGTTGCAGTGGTCAAAGCTGGCGTGTTTACGGTTACCAAAGTAATCGTTTATATATTTGGTATCGACTTTCTCTTCGCCGAACCTAGTGGTGGCTGGCTGCTGTATATCACCGCCTTCACCGTAATCGCCGCAAGCTTAGTTGCGTTGCGACAAACTAATCTCAAGCGCATGCTGGCGTATTCGACCATCGGTCAACTCTCTTTCGTGCTCATGGCTGCGGCAACGCTCAAACCGTTTGGTGAAGTTGGTGCAGCGATGCACATGGTGGCGCACGCTTTCGGCAAAATCACGTTATTTTTTGCAGCAGGAGCTATTTACACAGCGTCGAAGAAAACTGAAATTTTTCAGCTGCGCGGTATCGGCCACCGTATGCCATGGACTATGACCGCCTTTACTATTGGCGCACTTAGTATGATTGGCGTACCGCCGACTGGGGGATTCATTTCCAAGTGGTATATCCTAGCCGGCTCACTACAAGCCGAAAATTATGTGGCGATTGCGACCATCATATTAAGTACCGCACTTAACGCAGCTTACTTTTTGCCGATCATCTACCTAGCATGGTTTACTAAGGAAGATACCGCCCCACCGCGCGAGCATGGCGAAGCACCGTTTGCTGCCGTGTTAGCGTTGACCATTACGGCCGCCTTGACCTTACTATTATTCTTTTTTAACAGTCCACTTCTTATACTCGAGACGCAACTCGTGCAGGGTATGCCATGACCGATAACTCGAAGACTGATCATTGGTTAGTTAGAGCCTCCACTATTCGCTTGTTATGGCGTATTTTTATTGCCGTATTAGCCGCGACAGTACTCGCTCAACTAGCATTCCCAGCGAAGGGCTACTTTGGTGTCGACGGCTGGCTTGGCTTCGGTGCTATCTACGGTTTTTTTGCCTGCCTCGCGATGGTACTTGTTGCTAAAGCGCTCGGCTACGTACTGAAACGCGATCAAAACTACTA
This sequence comes from Arenicella xantha, assembly GCF_003315245.1. Taxonomy (NCBI): domain Bacteria; kingdom Pseudomonadati; phylum Pseudomonadota; class Gammaproteobacteria; order Arenicellales; family Arenicellaceae; genus Arenicella; species Arenicella xantha. Next base: position 766,449 of record NZ_QNRT01000002.1, read on the forward strand.
TAGAGATCGAACATCTGATGATTGATTTCCTACCTCCAGCCCTCTTTCTGCTCGCCGGTGCACTACTCACACCACTAACCCGCGGACACCTGCGTACCGCCGTAATTCTGGCAGCACCGCTGGCCACGCTATGGGCAATCTGGCTGGTGCCAGACGGTGTGGTATCGACTTTTACCTTTATCGACTACCAAATTGAGCCAGTCGAGGGCAGCGCTGTGCGTCGCCTATTTGCGACGATCTTCGCCATTATGTCTTTCGGCGGCGGGCTGTATGCGTTTCGCCACGCTAAAACAGCCGAACTCGCGGCAGCGCAAGCCTATGCGGCGGGCGCCGTCGGTGTATGCTTTTCAGGAGACCTCATCTCAATGTTTGTCTGGTGGGAGCTGATGGCGATCTTCTCAACAGTGGTGGTTTGGTGCGGCGGCACCAGCGACTCTCAGGCCGCCGGCATCCGCTATGCCATCATGCATCTATTGGGCGGCATCATCCTTAAAGTTGGTATCGATGGTATCGCAGTGCAAACCGGCTCAGTGGATATGCAACCAATGTTGGCTACTAATTTCGCCACGTGGATGGTACTCATTGGCATTCTCATCAATGCAGCAGCACCACCGGTATCTGCATGGCTAGCGGATGCTTACCCAGAGGCCAGCCCAACCGGCTCAGTCTTTCTGTCAGCATTCACGACCAAAACCGCGGTTCTCGCTCTCATTCTATTGTTCCCCGGCGAGCCTGTATTGATTGGCGTCGGACTGTTTATGGTGATGTACGGAATTTTGTACGCACTACTGGAAAATGATGCGCGCCGGATCCTGGCTTACTCGATTGTCAATCAAGTCGGATTTATGGTGTGCGGTATTGGTATCGGTACTCAATTAGCATTGAATGGCGCTGCTGCTCACGCCTTTGCACATATAATCTATAAGGCTTTGCTGTTTATGAGTGCTGGTGTAGTGGTCTACCGCACCGGAAAATCTAAATGTACTGATCTTGGCGGCCTGTTCCGTACCATGCCACTAACTACCATTTGCGGCATCATTGGCGCGCTCGCTATCTCAGGATTTCCGCTGACCTCTGGCTTCACAACCAAGACGATGATTTCTCAAGCGGCGGCTTACGAGGGTTTAGCCGTAGTCTACATGCTACTTGCTGCTGCATCGGCTGGCGTATTTTTACATGCTGGCATTAAATTCCCGTGGTTTGTGTTCTTTCAAAAAGACTCCGGACTACGGCCCAAAGACGCCCCATGGAATATGGCCGCGGCGATGGTAATATTTTCGGCGATTTGCCTGCTAATAGGAATTTTCCCAAATACCTTCTATCAGTTACTACCGTATACCGTTAAATACACGGCTTACAGCGCGGCGAAGGTAGTGTTCTATTTACAACTATTGCTATTTTCAGGCCTCGCATTCTTCTTATTGCTGCCGCTAATGCAACGCACACTGACCATCAGTCTCGATACTGACTGGCTATGGCGGGTCTTATTCAATCGCGTGGCAAGATGGTGCACTGCGATAATCATAAGCGTCCAAACCAAGCTTGGGCAGTTAACTGACAAGCTACTCGCCGCCTTGAAGTTAGGTGCGCAAGCGCGCTTCAGCGACAACCCTCATAGCGCTAGAGCAGGTGTATTTGCACGGGCCTGGAGTATCGGAACAACCGCTTTATGGATAGCCATACTGCTAACAGCATACGTGCTGGTATATGTGCTCTAGACCAACTTTGTAGACTAATATCGCAGATAGACAGAGCGCGCACCCTGATTAATAGCCAGTAAGCTCACTCAACGTGCTGCGATTCTGAACACACAGGAACGCTAAGTCTCCGCCACACCGGCATAATACCAACGTCCGGCAATACGGCGAAATAGCGATTTTTCGTGATGCACAGACTGCTGCCCTTGGTGTTCCACAAAGCGTGCTTGAAACTCAACTTGCCCAACATCTCCTTGTTGGCTTTTGCGCAAAATCGTAAGCCCCTGCCAGTCAAACGATCGAACCGATAGGTCCACCGCGGTCAAATTGGACGCATCACTTGGCAACCAGGTTTCCAACAAGTATTCACCATAGCCTCCCAATGCATACGCGCTATAGCGTGAGCGCATCAGTTGTACCGGCGTCTTGGCTACACGCTGCTTAATTAACAGTGGCTGGCAGCACTCACTAAATAGTTTGTTAGGATTACACGGACAAGTCGTTGTCATAAGATTAAGAGAAAGTTAGCGCAATTTTGGGTTCCGGCGACTCTAGCATAAACGTATGCAACACTATGACTTTGCTGCCCCACTAAACGACCTGAACACAATCTCTGGGCCATCGTGACCGGCTATTGACGCTAACCAAACCTGCTTAGCGCCACGCAATCGGTTTTAACGATAACTGCTAGAGAAATTATCGATTTCACTTATCTAAACCGTTTAGGTATAAATATAAGTATAGTTACTACAGCACCTGCGCTGCTCTAACGCGCAACCATCATTTTACGGAGACACACATGAACGATCATACAACTGGAAAATGCCCAGTTATGCATGGCCCCAATAAACAGGCGGCAACCGGCAGCTCAGCCAATCAGCACTGGTGGCCGAATCAACTGAATCTGAAGATCTTAAGCCAGAACGCGCCTCAGATCAGCCCGCTAGATGCAGACTTCAACTATGCTGAAGCGTTCAAAAGCCTAGATCTAAAAGCGCTCAAAAAGGATCTTACTCACCTTATGACTGACTCCCAAGAATGGTGGCCAGCCGATTATGGGCATTACGGTGGCCTATTTGTGCGCATGGCGTGGCACAGCGCCGGCACCTACCGAACCTATGATGGACGCGGAGGCGCGGGTTCCGGCTCACAACGATTTGCACCGCTCAATAGCTGGCCAGACAATGGCAACCTCGATAAAGCACGACGCCTATTATGGCCGATCAAACAAAAATACGGCAACAGCATCTCGTGGGCTGATTTAATGGTCCTAACCGGCAATGTCGCAATGGAATCCATGGGCTTTAAAACTTTCGGTTTCGCAGGCGGTCGCGAGGACGTATTCGAACCAGAAGAAGATATATATTGGGGCCCCGAAACCGAATGGTTAGATGACAACCGCTATGGCGACGACCGCGCATTAGCAACCCCGTTAGCCGCGGTTCAGATGGGCTTAATCTACGTTAACCCTGAAGGCCCGAATGGTGAGCCCGATCCATTAAAATCAGCATTTGACGTGCGCGATACTTTTGCACGCATGGCCATGAATGACTATGAAACCGTCGCTTTAGTCGCCGGTGGTCATACCTTTGGCAAAGGCCATGGGGCTGGTCCTGAAGACTTGCTTGGTGCGGAACCTGAAGGCGCGAGCCTTGAAGCAATGGGAATGGGCTGGAAAAGCACATTTAAAACCGGCAAAGGTGATGACACAACAACGGCCGGCTTTGAAGGTGCATGGACAGTCAATCCGATACAATGGGATATGGGCTACTTTGATGCCCTACTCGGTTATGAGTGGGAGCAAACCACCAGTGCCGCAGGACACATCCAATGGACTCCTACGGCTGACTCGCATGCCGCACGTGCGCCCAAAGCGCATGATGCTAGCCAGACTCAAGCCTTGATGATGACCACCGCCGACATGGCGCTTAAGCTCGACCCTGACTACGCCAAAATCTCTAAACATTTCCATGAAAACCCCGACGAATTTGCCAATGCTTATGCTCGAGCTTGGTATAAGTTAACGCATCGCGACATGGGGCCAATCTCACGTTACCTGGGCGAAGAAGTGCCATCCGAGCAGCTATTGTGGCAAGACCCAATTCCAGCGCACCAAGGTGCCATGATTAACGATGCCGACATCCAAGAGCTGAAACAAAAAATATTGGCAACTGGGTTAAGTGTGTCACAACTGGTCAATACGGCGTGGGCCTCGGCGGCCACCTACCGCCACTCCGATAAACGTGGTGGAGCCAATGGCGCTCGCATCCGCCTAGCACCACATAAAGATTGGCACATTCACACCTCCAGCGGGGTTGCTAAAGTGATCGCTGAACTTGAAGCCGTACAAGCTGATTTCAACCAACACGGTACGCAAGTATCACTTGCCGACCTTATCGTGCTGGGCGGATCGGTCGGAATCGAGCAAGCGGCTAATAACCGAGTAAATGTGCCATTCAAGCCTGGTCGAACTGACACCACCGCAGAACTCACAGATGTAGACGCTTTTGATGTGATCGAGCCCAAGTATGACGGGTTTCGCAACTACAGAAACAGCGACGACCCACGCTCTACCGAAGCCTTATTGATCGACCGAGCATCGTTACTGAACTTGTCAGCACCAGAAATGACGGTGCTAGTTGGTGGCCTGCGCGTGCTTGGCGCCAATGCTGGCGATTCAAAACACGGCGTATTTACGCAGTCACCAGAAACACTCAGCAATGATTTCTTCGTCAACCTACTCGACATGAACACAGTATGGTCTGCTACCGATTCAACCGAGGAAGTCTTCGAAGGTACAGACGCGAACTCCGATGCTGAATCCAACAACGTAAAGTGGACCGGAACTCGGGCAGATCTCGTGTTTGGATCAAACTCGATCTTACGTTCGATCGCCGAAGTCTACGCATCGAGTGACTCTAGCGATAAGTTTGATCGTGACTTTGTTGCCGCTTGGAGCAAAGTAATGAACGCTGATAGATTTGACTTAGCGCAACACTAACTCAACGACAGATGGGATGATTTCCTAGACATAATTATTGTCTAGCATTAGAAGAACGGCGCTGCTTAATATAAGGAGCGCCGTTTTGTTTGAGCGATACAAGGCACCACAAGAAAATGACCGCTAGCGTTTAAACGGTACCGACAGGCTTATCTCCGGATTCTCGGCACTCATCGCTACCTTGAAAAATTTGGTCGCTGACTCCGCACGAGCGCCGTTCCTCAAATGCATATCAAAAAATGATCCAACGGCGATCCGAGTTAACCATTGCTGGGTTAAACCATTCATTGACTCACCAGGCAACTCAGGGCAAGGAGGGTTCACCACCACATCGCGCAGAACATTCCCAGTATTGGGAATCACCGCACTCCACCGTTCTGGCAAATCGAGCCGAGGCAACATCATTCCCATAAAAAAGCACCCGAATGTGTCGGGATTATCCATCCAACGTATCGGATTACTAATGTCGGCGAAGCCTAAGTGTGTACCTTTGTCCATGCTTAAAAACCATCCATTGGGATGCCGGTCTCTAACTTGTGTAGCATTCGCTGGCTCCGGCACAACTCGATCCATAGAGCCCGAGATTAAAAGCGAAGCCACCTCGACGTTGCGATTAAAAAACTGATCGCTAAAAGCCTCCAACGGCGGCGCCATCATGACAGCGGCTTTAATTCGCTTATCCATAAGGTCTGGATGAAATGCCGCTAATGCGGTAGTTAAACCGCCCAATGACAAACCCATCGCGCCAATATTGCTTGAATCAATCCGCTGATAAAGCTCGCTATTAGGGTCCTCATTCAACGCCAATACATGATCAATCACGGCACGAACATCGGCCGGCTGATTGACCACATCCAACAGTTGTGGAATACCGGCTGGAGAGCGCGTGTTACTCAACGGAAAATCGACCGCAGCGACCACATAGCCAATCCCAGCAAGATACTTAGTTACGTGACTACTCTCTTTTTGATTACCGCCAAAACCATGACTGTAAACGATTAACGGATGCCCAGATGACTCACCTTTTGGAAGCCAAACAGTGCCATTGAGTGTGCGCTTGTCATCGCCTTTGAACTTAGCCATCGCTGGTGTCGGGCGTCCAGCATCAATTATTTTCAAATCGAGCTGCTCAACAGCATAATCCACTTGATTGAGTCTCGCCTCTGATTGACTGTTCTCAGCGAAATTTTCCGGCGCATTCAGCCACCATATGCCCGCGACCACGACGCCCACCACAGTCCAAAATAACAGTGTCCACTTAGCAATAATTTTTAGTATTTTCATATCTCAATCTTAGCATGAGGCCGACATGATGAGCCTATACGTGGGAAACCGCAGGCTAACCTTGTTATAAACCTGATTCTACTCGCAATGCCGTTGCTTCCAGCTCTTCCATGCGATCAAGCAAGTCTAACGCGAGTGCGGCGCCCGCTAAGTTCACGCCTAGGTCTTCAATCAGACGCATCGCACGCTGAGCTCGTACCAAGGCTTCACCATGGAACTCCCAATCAGGAGCTGGGCCAGCCGCCTCAATTACACCTTCTTCAACCATGCGAATAACGATTGTTTGATCGGCACCACATGCGCGACAAAACTCATTAGTGGTAAACGAGATATGCTTGGTCAGCACAATTCCGCTTAAGCTATCTTTTGTTACATTAGTCATCGTTACACTCCCAAACTAGATCGTGGGTTAAACGTCTGTGTTCGCTCCAATTCTTCATAAAGCGATTTTGCTTTGTCATCTACCGTGGCCGGCATCACAATTTTTAGTTCAACGTATTCGTCACCAGGTGTCTTACCTGGTAGACCTCGACCTTTTAAACGCAGTTTCTTGCCAGCTTGAGAACCCGCAGGAATTTTCAAATCGACCGGACCAGCCAAGGTCGGCGCCTTAACAGTTCGACCTAAAGCAGCCTCCCACGGAGTAATTGGCAGCACCACATAAATATCACGTTCACGCGGCTCGTAAATCGGATGTGGCGCTAAATCAACTTGCAGGTACAGGTCACCAGATTGTGCACCAGCCCCCATACCCGCGCCACCTTGACTCTCCAAACGGATTCGCTGACCAGCAAGGATACCTTTGGGTATCTTGACATTAAGCTTACGACGTCGATTGACCATACGACCAGAACTATCCATCTCGGGCAGGTCGATCGAAATCTGTCTAGTCGCGCCTGAAAATGCATCTTCCAGAGAGACCGTAATGCGGGCATTCACATCTTGCCCGTCCATGCGCATATTACCGCGTGATTGGCCACCAAAATCAGCTCCTCCACGTGCGCCAAACAAGGAATCGAAAAAGTCGCTGTAACCTGCCGTTTGGTCAAAATCGCCCTGTGGTCGCCGTGTTTGCTGCGCCCAATCTGGTGGCGGTTGAAAGTCCTGCCCAGCTTTCCAGTCTTTACCAAACTTATCGTAAGCGGCACGATTATCAGCATCTTTAAGTACCTCGTAAGCTTCTTTCATCTCCTTAAACCGAGCTTCAGCATCGGCTTCTTTACTTACATCAGGATGGTACTTTCTAGCCAAACGTCGATACGCTGACTTAATTTGATCGCCCGTTGCCGAACGCTCGACCCCGAGTATTTGATAGTAGTCTTTATATTCCATCTTATGCCCACATAACGTTTCGTTCCGATTTGTGACCTTACTCCTAATATAAAGTCATTGTTGATAACTTTAAACAGAAGCCATTTTAAAGTGTGCGGCAGCTAGCCATTCGCAGCAACTATGTACAGTCACATTTAAGCCACGCTCATCTCAATAGCCAAGTCTGCCCGACGATCAACATGGCGCATTGAGCTAGATCAACTTTAAGTACAATTTTGCGCAATACTTAGACACAACAACTTAATAGCGTGGGCTTAGGTTGTATTGATCGTCTGTGGCAAGCGAGATAAACCGCATAGCGGAGAGCTCAGCATTAAAGCCCTCGATTTAAGTACATCCAATAGGAATCCACAGCAAGCTTGTCACACACATACTTTACTGAATTTCCGTCAATCAGTTCTAAATACTGTTAAATCGTTAAAAGTTTATATCGATCATTAATGATCGATATAAACCATATATTGGCAATTTTAAATCACATATGATATTAAAAACAATCTAATCTTGCATAAGCATTATCAATTACGATAAATATCATATATGATATTTTCATAAGCTTTATAAGCATAAATCAATCACATATGATCAAATGAAAATATCACACCTTTCACCAGACAAGCTTATCCAACAAGAATTAGGCGCGCGCTTGCAGAAAATTCGCAAACAATATGACTATACCCAAACCCAGCTTGCTGAAGCAGCGGGTATTGGCGTAGCAACCCTGCGCCGCATTGAAGACGGTAAAGACAGTCAATTAAGTTCATGGATCAAGCTGATGAAAGCGCTCGAAATGAGCAACGCTATTGACCAACTTCTGCCTGAATCCTTCAACTCACCGATGGCTGAAGCACTTAGTCGCAAACGTCGCTCACGGGCAAGCGATTCACCAAGCCCTATCTGGCGCGATGAACTGAAATGACCACAGCCACCGTTAAATTATGGGGCACAACAATTGGCTATGTGTCGATGGATCAAGGTGAACGTTTCGCTCGCTTCGAATACGACCCAGACTTTGTCAAAACCGGCATCGAACTAGCGCCACTAATGATGCCCGCTATCGAGCGACGCATCTATCAATTCAGCGACCTACATCCGCGCGCATTCCACGGCTTACCTGGCCTATTAGCCGATAGCCTGCCGGACAAATACGGCAACAAGCTCATCGACGTATGGTTGGCGCAAACTGGACGTGAAAGCCAGAGTTTTAATGCGGTTGACCGACTATGTTATACCGGCACACGCGGCATGGGCGCGTTAGAGTTTGAGCCCTCGATGGACACAGCAGCACCTCCCAGTCAGCAACTAGAAGTACAAGAACTGGTCGAACTCGCCTCCATGGCCTTCGCTAGTAAACAGAACCTGCAAGCCAAATTTAACGACCAGGCTAAGGACCAAGATCTATTCGATATACTAAGCCTTGGCACATCAGCTGGCGGTGCGCGCGCCAAGGCGGTGATTGCATTCGACCCAAGCACATCGATCGTACGATCTGGGCAACTTAATCTCCCGAGCGGATACCAACACTGGCTGATAAAATTTGATGGCGTTGAATACAATGGCGACTGGGGCGTCGCCGACCCAGCTGGCTATGGATTACTCGAATACAGTTACTACGAAATCGCCAAACGCTGCCAAGTGACGATGATGGAGAGTCGGCTGTTTAGCGAAAACGGGCGCAACCATTTTATGACTAAACGCTTTGACCGAGATGAAGCGGGCAACAAACAATTTGTCCAAACACTCGGCGCCCTCGCCCACTTTGACTATTGGGAAAGTGGCTATTACTCTTACGAGCAATTGTTCATGACACTCAAACAATTAGGGCTGCCACAAACTGACATAGAGCAACAATTTAGGCGTACTGTGTTTAATATTGTTGGCTGCAACCAAGACGATCACGTCAAAAACTTTGCGCTCATCATGAATCGTCAAGGCGACTGGCGTCTTAGTCCGGCGTACGATCTCTGCCATGCAGAAGGCAGTGACTTTACTAAAAACCACCAGCTCAGCATCAATGGCAAAACTAACAACTTCGAGCTGGCCGACTTAAAGCACCTAGCCGACTACGCTGGCCTACCGAGGGGCCGAGACAAACGGATACTCGAAGAAGTGGTGAGCGCCTTTGCACAGTGGCCACACTTAGCTAAGGAGCTAAACATACCGGCAAGATTACAACACCATGTAGAGAGTACATTGCGCCTAAAGTGGCACTGACCAGCTAGGCGAACGTCAGCGCGAAAACACTAATCGACTTAATTTGCGCCATATTGATTATCGATGGTGCGTTGCCGGTCGATTTTCTCTATCTGCTCGCGCAGCACATCATCCTTACTTAGCATCTCATTAAAATCCTTGGTATGGAGCACTAACAGCTCACTAAAACCATCGGACACTACGCCAGCCATTCGAGGTTTCTGATGTAACAGCGCCATTTCTCCGAAAAAATCACCACTACCGATTATCACTGTCTTGTTATCTAACTCAACTCTGACTGCGCCCGAAGAGATAAAATACATCGCATCCGGCGGACCATCCTTTTCAAAGATAACCTCATCAGGCAAGGCCAATCGAGGCTTTAGTAATTTAGCTATATCGTGCTGAACGCTTTGATCTAAGTTCTGAAAAAAATGCATTTTGGAAACCAACTCTTTGGCATCTAAGCCCAAATCAAGCTCCATATCTTCTTTTAACTCTTCATAGCGCATGCCCATATCCTCTTTTAATTTACTAGCAACTTCTTTGCTGATCAGTGAGTTTGCCATCATATCGTTGTATTGTCCTAGCTCCAAACGCATGGCGGTCTGCTGCAAAACTCTTTTTTCCAATGCCTTAGCATACTCTGGATAGCACACTCTAAGCACTTGTAACGCCTGCTCTGTTTCAAGGTCGCGGCCTTCCAACACGCGCTGCAACTTAGCGGCCGCCGCTAGGCCGATCATATCGGTAAGCTGCGTGACAACATTATCGCGTAAATTATGCAATACAGTGCACTTCGCCTCCAACACCTGAAAGCGATTAGCTAGATTTTTTGCCAATAAACCAGTAATTCCTAAATGGCGCTGTAACGCCATGGCCAACTTTGTATGCCAGTGAAAACCGAGCTTCTTACGATAATCTTTTAGATAAGCATCAAGCCCACCGTGTTTTATGCTATCCATACCATCAGCCGCGTGACCAAATAGACTACGTGCCGTATCAGATGAAATTTCGCCTTGGTCCAACATTTTGGCATACGCTTTATTCTCGTTCATGCAAACCATGCGCAAGCCAATCAGCAACCACTCCTCATCAGTCAAATTATTTTCACCGACTCTTTGTGCGCTAGCAGTAATTAATTGCTCATAAGGCTGCACCACCAAGCTTGTTTGCTCTTCACCAATATGCATGGCGCGAGCAGTTCCCTTGACGCGCTCACTAACACTAGCCATCGCTTTGGAGAATGCTCGGTCACGGATCGCTGTATCCGCAGGCCCGAGCTTGGCTAGGCCAAACGCGCGCATCACAAGAGACACCGTTGTGGCATTAACAGCCAAAGTGAATAACACAAACCCGGTCACCATGACGCCTAAGAACTCTTGAGTCTGCGGCGCAAAGCCATCATTTTCGATTACCGCAAGTGCCAACGCTAACGACACAGCACCACGCAGCCCGCCCCAAAACATTACGGCTCGATAGCCGGTGCTGACCTGTGCCGACCAGCCTAGACGGCCCATAGCTGGCACCAAACCAAATATTATGGCAAAGCGCGCAACAAATCCGGCTAGCAACAAAACCCCTAGCCAGCCAAACTGTTGACTAGTCATAGCCGCCATAATCGACGGCACTTTAAGTCCAACTAAAATAAAGATCACGGAATTGGCGACAAAACCGACCTGCTCCCAAACTTCTTCCAAGCCATGCCAAGCACTTTGAGTAATGACGCTACGGCCACGTGAACCTAGTACTAAAGCAGCAGTCACCACCGCCATAACCCCAGAGACATGCAAACTGTGCTCAGCGATAATGAAAGACAGATACGCCAAAGAAATAGTCAGGGTAACTCTGGGTAGATTAGAGTCGCCAATATGCACCAGCACAAAGCAGATCAGCCGAGCCGCAAGGTAGCCAACAATAATGCCGCCAAAGAACACCTTAATGAACGCGGCAATACCACTTAACAACGTGGGGTCAGACTGACCCAGCAACATCGCGGAGATAATGGTGAACACCACAATCGCGGTTGCATCATTGAACAAACTTTCGCCTTCGACCAAAATAGCCAAGCGCTGCGGCGCACCTAAGTCTTTGAATATAGCAACCACTGCCACTGGGTCAGTGGCGGACACAATAGCTCCCAAAAGCAAGCAGACGAGCAATGGAACATGGGTTAAGGCGGCCATAGAGAACCCAATTACCGCGGTTGAGATTAGCAAACCAACAATCGCCAACATTAAAATCGGCGAGAGGTCGTCGAACAAGCGCCGCACGTCGATCGACAGCGCAGACTCGAATACTAGCGCTGGTAGAAATACGAAAAATACCGCATCGGACGTGATCTGCAGAGAGTTAAGCGCGGTGACAAACTCGTGTAAAATGCCCAGCCCTGGCAGCATCAGAACAAACTCTGTGCCGAGACCAATTAACACGCCAACCGCCGCCAGCATTACGGTAAACGGAATTTTGAGCCTAGCGGCTAACGGCACAACCAAGACCGCTAAAGCGAGCAAACCGGTAATACCAAGCACCAACAGCATAGTGTGATGGTCGGCAACCTGCGTTACTTGTTGAACGGTGCTAGTGGCGGTATTCATTGTCATCTGATTCTATTTTTGATCAGTATAACAGGTCACATAACCGTGACTCAGCCAGCCACAGCGATGACTATTCATGCAAACACAACAGTCATACCCAGATGAGTTACGCAAGAACGTTAAGCACTTTCTACAAGTGCGGCTTGGCCTGGATCGAACCCACCAATTACAAAGAAATCGGCAACGCCGATAATCATCCTACCAATAGGCGCTTAACGCCACCATTAAGATGGCGCACTACGGAGAAGATCGAATCCGCAGCGCGCGCCCTAGATTATCGCGATATACGAAACACGTTAAATTGCTGCTGATCGATCACACCGGTCGATTTACTGCTCACGGTTATTTGGCTACAAACGAAAAAACCAGGAGACGATGGCTCAGGGGTAGACGGTGAACGGCATGCACCGAGCTCAATGGACAAGGAGTCGTCCCCAAGCGGCACAGCCACTAACTGCCCCGGCGCGATTTCGGTAACCGGTGCGGCAGTATCAAATCGAGAGTTGGTTTGACGAACATTAATGGGATAGCCACATACATTCTGCACTAAAGCCGTGCGATTAGTTCGCACTTGAACCTGCGCGAGACAGGCGATAGCGCCTTCACCGGCCTGAGTTGTCGGTGGCGCAGGGGTTGGTGTCGGTGCAGGCGTTGGCGTCACCGCATTGCCACCACCAGATGAGGTGCCACCATTGTCACAAGCTGAAATAAAAGTCAGGCATAGCGCCACCAACAGAATTTTTGAATAATAAAACATGAATAGATGTCCTGAAATTGTCCCTAATTTGCGTCGAGGCGGGATAATAACGAAACCATCTAGGCATATCCAGCGCTATAGAGACAAATCAATCTCGGTATTGCACAGCTGGATTTCTTCGACTTGCGCATCTCTTATAAAAGCGCCACCACACTGACCGAGCCTCAAAAAGGAGATTCACACCTACATCTCGAATACAGCGCTCGGCCGACCGTCTTTTTGTTTTGCTGACTGATAACTAGAAACTTGCTTGATACGCTGTACCCAAGCTCGACAATTCGGGTAATCGTTTTTGAGTAAACCTTTGCTATCAGCAGATTCCAATGGGTAACTCAACATCATATCTGCCGCACTTAACGCGTCTCCAGCAAACCAACCTGTAGCCGCCAAATCGGCTTCGGCCTTATCCAATAGAAGTTTCATTCTAGGTTTAACCATTGCCGATGACGCCTTACCAAGCACCGTTTTGATTAATGGCCGAATTAGTCTTGGCGAGCGTGTTTCCAACATCTGAAATACAATGCTCATCAACATCATTGGCATCATCGAACCTTGCGCGGCGTGAAACCAAAACAAATAGTCCGTGCGAGCAGCCGAGTGCGGCGCTGGCCTTAAAGGTGACTCGGGGTATTGATCTAGGATGTAATCAAAGATGGTACTAGTCTCGGCCAAATTAAGGTCGCCATCAGTGATTACCGGTGACGTACCTAGCGGCGAAACCGCTTTATAATCAGCTGGTGCAAGCCGAGTCTGCTTATCACGTTCATACACTTTGAGCTCATAGGTAGCGCCTAATTCTTCCAGCAGCCATAGCACCCGATATGATTGCGAATATTCCAAATGATGCAGAGTTAACATTGTTATATACCTAACTTGGGTTACTTAGTTTGAAGCTATTTACTCGCAATTATCGAGCCTGTTCCGAAATCCTATCACATGCCTTATTGCGTAAAGCCCATATAGTAAAAATTGACTATTCACAGACTACTCTTAGTTTACCTTGGCTAAATAAATAGTGTGTTTACTGCCTTTTCCTTTATGCGCCCTAACCGTTTTATAGCTGACGTCAAACCGCGCTTTTTTGAGCTTCTTAGTAAAACTGGGATCATGCCAAGCTGACCAGACCGCAAGCACACCTTTGGGGCGGAGCATCGCGCGAATTGTGTGCAAGCTATCGATTGAATAGAGCGCACTATTATCATCATGCGTAAACGCTTCAGGGCCATTATCAACATCTAATAAAATTGCATCGTAGGTGGCTTGCTGAGTTAAGAACAACTCAGCTACGTCACCTAAGTAAACCCGCGTTCGCGTATCGTCCAGAGGTCTGCCAGCACATTCTCCCAACGGACCTTTATTCCACTCAACAACTTCGGGCACTAATTCCGCCACCACCACCTCGGAGCTGATTGAGACCGCTTGCAGCGCAGCGCCAAGAGTAAAGCCCATCCCTAAGCCACCAACCAATACCTTGGCATTTTCAACGCCCTCTAGATGTGCACAACCTAATTCAGACAACGCCACCTCCGACGAATACATACGGCTCGACATTAACTCGCCATGCACACCGGTTAACGAAATAGCGAAATCACCATCTCGTTGAGTTAACGTCAACTCGCCGCCGTCATTCGGAATAATAGCCTTGCCTAATAAGACCGTAGGTATCGTTTTTTTCATGTAAAGTGATAGCCAGTAGATAGCTGGTAATGTTTATGGGTAGTCGTTGTCAGCGCTTGCTGTTACCAACTATCACGACCAATAAGAACCGCATATTAACACTGCTTGTTTAGGCATTTAGCAAAGCTCTGCAGAAAACCGTACTACCAATCGATTTATTTACTTCACACGCTAGTTTTATGGTTGTTATTGCGACGCTACAACCAATCAAAGTAAGCGCTCTACTCTCTGACAAAACCACATCGCCGCAAAAAATGTTAGGCTAAACGGGCCATACGGCCGCCCCAATCTCAGATTCCCTTGCGATCACTCCCGTACCATATTTCTCCAGCGACGAAATTATGTTATGACTTGGGAATGAACCTATCAATTCCAAATCCGCGCCTCGGTAGCAGCATCATTATTTCGGCTATTTGCGCTTTAATAATGAGCAGTAATAGTGCGATCGCAGCGATTACTGTTGAATCACTAGAAGGCCTGAAGTCGGCACCATCAATCTTGGTGCTATCTAAAGCAAGTGCTTCAGATTTAGCGATGCGTACCAGCTTAGAAGCGCAACTGCCAGGCGCGAATGCTAGCATCTCGCTGCAGCAAGTCGCCGCGGTATCCCTGCGCAATGGCGGCACTGTGCAAAAATACACGCGTCGATTCCATGACATTCCGATCATAAACGACTGGGCCGTAGTTCGCCTCTCGCCACAACAGCGAATAGAGACCATCAGCTATCATGTCAGTCGGCCAACCTCCAAACTCAACGTTGCATCACGGCTGTGGAGTTTGAACGAGCAAGCGGTATTAACAAAACTCGTTGAATATTCGACTATCCAACCCACAATCCAACCACAAGCCCATACACTTAAACGCGGCTGGTTTAAGCGTGACAACACCTTGTTGCCCGCCTACACCGTGTCGGCCAGCCAAATGCTAAATGGACAACCGGCGTTATTTAGCCTAGTCATCTCAGCAGACAATGCAGACTTGCTAGCTAAATATCCGTTGTCCCACGACCTGACAGCTTACACCTACAACATCTACGCTGATGGCGCCCCTGAACTTCCGCATCAAACGCCGCATGGTGACGTCTCACCACACGCAACGGGTGCGCCGAGCGCCACGCCACCGAGCATGTTCGTAGCTCAAAGTGAATTCAATATTACTGAGTTATCAAACACGTCGAATGACCCGTGGCTGCCCGACAATGCCACTGAGACGGTTGGCAATAATGCCGATGTGTTTTTCAACTTCACTCGCGACACTGATGGAGTTTTTGACTTCTTTGGCGATGGCTATGGCCCACAGTACCGAATTCGAGGAGATGCCTTCGATCAAGATTTTCGAGCACCGGTCACCGACAACAAATTAATCTTTGATTATTCACCAACGGACTATCAAAGCGACTACAACCAGCCGTTTGACAGCATTAGTAATCCCAGCGCACAACAGGTCGAAGCGATTAACGCCCAACAAGTCCAAGCATTTTATCTCGCCAACTTGATGCACGATGTATTTTACGATGCGGGCTTCACCGAGTTGGCCGGAAATGCGCAGTCTTCTAATTATGGTCGAGGCGGCATCGAAGGGGATCCGCTAATAGTGCACATAAACAGCTTCACCTTCATCACAACTACTGAAGACGGCACCTCACCCGTAATCCATTTAGGTCGATCACGCGGCGGCAGCACCGCCTTTGACACGTCGATCTTCGCTCATGAGTGGACTCATTACATGTATCGCCGACTGGTAAACCCTAACATACTAATCGCCGACAACCAGTCCAGCGCCATTAACGAAGGCTGGGCCGATGTCGTTGGTGTATTGATGTCAATGAAGCCAAACCACCTCGATAATAGTAACTCGCTTGGCTTCACTAGCTCCTATTCACTAGGCGGCTACTTCACCCAAGAGCGACGTAGCGAAACGTTTCCTGACCCTTATTTCTACGGTATTAGACGACTACCTTACGGTTCGGCCAACCCGTTCACCTTTGGTCATATTGCTCACAAAGCACCACTGCCTGCGAACATCGAGTATTCAGATTATAACGGCCGCGCCACCCAGAATTCGCAAATTCACACTGCCGGTGAGATATGGGCCAATGCCGTGCTCGCCTGCTTTCGCGACGTCTTACTGCAACGCCCTAACATTGATTTTGCAACCAAGCGCAACCTACTTGCGAGCTATGTGGTTGGTGCCATGGCCAACACACCACCCAACCCAACTTTTTTGGAAGCTCGCAATGCGTTGTTAAGCAGCATAAAACAAACCTCAACCAGCGACTTTGATGCCTGTCAAATTCGCTTCTCCAATAAAGGCATGGGCGCTGAAGCTATCGCTCCGCCGCGCAACTCAAAAACCTTTGCCGAGGTAGTCGAGAGCTTCTCATCCGCAAGTCTACATTTGAGCATTGTGAGTAGTACGCTGAAAGATAACATCGTCAGCCTAGACCAAGACGGTATTCTAGATCAAAACGAGACCGGACAGCTTGTGCTGAACCTACAAAACACCGGCTTTGAAACCATCAGTCAAGCAAGCTTAAGCTTGGTGTTGCCATCGAGCGACTACCAAGTAAGCTCCGCCACACCGGTGCAGCTCACCAACCTGGCTCCGGGGCAACAGGCTCAAATAAAATTACCACTACGTTTACTGCATAATCGTCATTTTGATCTAAGCAACTTTGCCATCGCAGTCAACCTTAGTGGCAGCAACCCAAACTGGGAACGCGACTATAACTTGGTCACGCAGCACCGCACCCATTACGATTTAGCCACTCAAACCTCAACTGACGCAATAGGTAATGAGTTCGACCTAACCATGCGTGATTGGTCTCTGTCGCGCCAATCACCGCAGACCTACGTCGACTCTAAATGGCAAGAGGTATACGGCGCCAACAATTCAGTTTTCGAACTACAAGAACCAGTATTAGGACAAGAAGGCTATGTAAGCCGAGCTTGGGAAAGCCCTTGGATGCAAGCCATTGGATCAGAAGTATCGCTTAATTTTGAGCATGCCTTCGAACTGACAAGCGGTGAAGCATTGATCGAAATCTCCGAGAATGGCATCGACTGGACTCCGTTCGATGTAACAAGCAATCCGTATGAAGATACGTCCTCAAGTTTTCCGAATCTGGAACCACAACATCTAACCAGTCTTACCATACCGAATGGCACTCAATTTAAAATTCGTTTTCGAATCGAGGCTTTAGCACCACTCCGCTGGCAACTAGACAACATCAGCATCAGCGGTGTGGCAAAACAGCCGTTCCAAGAAGTCCTGCCGGAAGATGGTAAAGACATTAGCGGATTTTGCTTGCCAATTAAAGTTGCCAATGGCGCCGTAGTGATTTGTTTGTAGTTAACGCGAACAATTAATTCTTGGATGCTTGACCTTAAGGCGCGTAACAAGAAAAGCACATCTAGGCCTGCACTATCCTACACGATATTACGCGCAATCCATTGCCGGCCAAGTTTCAGGCTGAGGCCACCAATCGCCTTCGCCCAAAAAATTGGCTACCATGTCGCCCAAGCTGATATCGAATACCGAGTCAATCGCCGCTTCGCCACCGTCATCCCTATTTGCTTGGTTAGCAAATTCAACAAAGGCGGAGTAATTCTCAGACAAATTAGTAACTAAAATTTGAGCAAGCTGATAGCTTAACGCTTGACCTTCATCAGGGCGAAAAAATGAATCCCCGCGCCAAAATTCTTGCATCTCGGCTTCGCCCCAGAACCGTTGATGTTTGTTAAACATCTCTCGGTCAAGCAGCACTGGCATTTGCCCGCAAATAGCGGCCTCCATATTCACCGCCATGCCCTCGTTTAACCATGCCGGAATCGGCAGGTGATCAACTAGCGCATGCGTCATCTCATGTGCTGCAATCAACTCTGCGTTATCCAAGTTATCGTGTTGAAATACAAAATGCCCATACCCATAGTTCAGATACATGCCAGAACTTAACCCGTATGTACCCTCTTGCGGCCCGTAAAAACTTACATAGTCATAGTAATGATCAATCTCGCCAAAGATAACGACCACATGCTTCCCGTAACCTGCATCGCTCGCTATACCACGTAAAGTGCTTAGCAGGCGCTTACGACAGCGCTCTAGAAAACCTAAAAAATTATTGTTGTAACGGATTGTCTCATTGCTAACCAAAATGAAGTTATCCGTCTCGGTCTGGGCATAGCCCGCCGGCAAGTGTGCAATCAACTCGCGCATCCAAGTCCGAGCGATATCACACCAAAGCGCGTTGTGATCTTGGCTCACTACGTTAGAGTCCACGTAACGATAGATGCCGTCCCAGTCAGGGCGGGGCAATTTTTCGTGAAGCGAGAAATGTGAATTTATCCAATCCATATGATGAAATATTGTAAACGTCTCAAACTTAATAATTCGAATTACCTTATAACAGAAACCATCATTTAGCAGGTCAAAACTAGAGAATAAAAACGCCCGAAATGCACATCCCGATTAGCCAATGAGATGATACTAGTTGACAAATAATTACTTCGAAGCAAGCAACGTAGATTCGGCAAGATATTACTTGTAGACCTAACCCCAACTTCTACAGCAAAAAGCCCCGCATCAAGCGAGGCTTTTTGCTTACTACATTATTGCTCGATAGTGCCGCCACCACCGCCGCCTGAACCGCCGCCAGTGCCGGTGCCTTCACGGCACTGATTAAACCATGGTGGTCTAGGCCCAATAAGCCCAACCTCTATTTTAAAATTTATATAATTAGACTTCGGGTTAGTCGGCGAACCCACTGCAACACGCTCTGCATGATAGGTTCCGCAATAGACAGGATCATTTGCAATAATTGCCTCAATGATCAAAGCTCCGCTACCGTCTGTGTATCCAATAATATCGCCGTTATAGCCAAGCGGGCCGGGATCACCATCAAATTTTACATGCGTACGCCACGAATAAACCGCCGAATAAGGCTGGGCCGGATGCGTTGTTATCGTATGCGAGGCATATTGGCCCAGTAGGTAAGCCGTCGAATTGCGCGATGAATAAGTAGTCGCGAATGCCGAGCTGCAAACACAAAATAGCAAAACTGTTGTTAATACTCTTTTCATAAAATTATCCTTTATTTATTAGTTAACAATGAATTCGATAACGGGCGCCCGGTCAGATGTTATGGAATCAACGGTCGCGGTGGCACTATTCACTGTAATTAAGAAGAGTCGAATATGTAATTAAGGACCGAGCCAGCAGGCAACGCTCTATAGGAATGCTCGCTTACAGCACGGCTATTCCAAAATTTCCATATTATTCCCCCCAAGAGAATGCGCCTAAAAGGCTAATCCAAGTTAGCCGTACGATCAAGCTATTTACGGTACTTTTGTCCATTAAAGTGAGCCGCCGAAAGTAAACGTTGCTCACTCCGCCAGCCGTCACAAATGAATGACATTTTGGTATTACCAATTATGTAAGTCAGGCAATACCTTGAGAGTAGTAAAACTATATATCATGAGCTTTTGACTATCATTCGCAGTAAAAACACAGCAACCACCGACAAACTCTCGCAGTTTTTTACAATTATTACTTTAGTCAAAATGGCCCAATTTATAGGCCAATTTCGTGCATTACATGTCAATAATCGACCAGTAATAAGAAATTCTGTATAACGCTGACGCCACGCAATTCAAAGTTAGTCAACCTTTGGTATTTCAACTAGCTCTAATATTGTATTACCAATAAAAGAAACATTGTTATACAGGATTGCTTGATGTTTCAATTTTATTAAGATTAAATGCAAGGGTTAAGAAAATTCTTAACATGTGTCATACAACTTTTTAGATCGACATTTTGCTCTAAACGGCTACTTATTGACGATGCGACTGTGACGACTCCAGGCCAATTATTTTCTCGGAAACAGTTTTGTGAACGCAGCCCTACTCACAAATCTTGACTAACAATTAGTGCGAATTATCCGAGTAAAACCTCGTGACTCCAGTCTACAAACTTGCAACTAACTCAAATTAAAAAATAAAGAGTTAGTGCAAACACACCACACAGAGGAACATCTTTAATGAAAATACTTATAAAAATAGTAATGGCGATGCGCTGATCAGTAGCACATCAACTTGTTGTAATTAGGGTGTAAAGCATTTCTCACACCTCGAAAAATTCTCCAACATTTAGGAATTTAATTATGAATTTCAAGTACCTAGCTATTATCTACACCTATTCATGCATAATCTTCTCGGCAGCTACACACGCCACGAATGTGGTCAATGACGACTTTGCGACTGACGGAACAATAACCACCGACGCGGCCTATTTCGCTTCTAGCAGTTCAGACGCCCTTGAGATAAACGCAAACTCAATCGGCTTAGTCAGCGGCTCGTCCGGCCGTCAGGTCCACGCCTTATTCAACACTCAATCTCTAGACAATGCCGGCGATATGCTTAAGGCATCGATCACCTTCACGACACCAGCAACCATCGCGTCTAGCAACGAAGACCTTCGGATCGGCCTGTTTGATCACCTAGAGAGGAATTCCGCCGCGCAACTGGCGCAAAACACCAGCTACGACTCATCAAACCCCAATCCAGATTTCTCGGGCTTACCTGGGTTTTACCTTGAATTAGATGTCGAAAGCGCCGATCCAACCACAGACCTACAGCTTCGCCGTTCTGACCCGTCGACAACAGGTCGTCTACTGTCAACATCAACGGGTTTCACAGCTCTTGGCGACAGCGCAGACCTAGGCTATTCAATAGCCGCCAACACTGAATACAGCGTCGAGTTAACAGTGCTAAGAACCAGTGCCGATACGCTGTCGATCACCGCTGATTTCGGCGAGTACACATTTACCACGACCGATCTATTACCCGCCTCCTTTAACTTTGGCATGTTAGCAATGGGATCTTCGTCTGGAGCTTTCGGTTCCACTAACGTGCCAGATGTAGACCCCGCAACGGTTAATGACAATGGCATCGACATCAATAACTTCACCGTTGAATTCATACCGACTACCGATGTTATTGTTGATGAGTCCAAGGTCGTCAATGACGATTTTGCAGCCGATGGAACCGCCGCTACCGACGCCGCCTACTTCGCCTCCAGTGGTAGCACGGCAATTGAAGTTAATACAAACTCCATCGGGTTGGTAAGCGGCTCGTCAGGCCGTCAGATTCACGCCTTATTCGACACTCAATCTCTAATCAATGCTGGCGACACACTCAAGGCTTCAATTACCTTTACAACACCGGTAACGGTGGCGGCCAGCAACGAAGATATTCGTATTGGCCTATTTGACCACTTAGACCGTGACAATGCGGCTCAATTGGCTCAGAACACCAGTTATGATTCGTCTAATCCTAATGCAGATTTCTCCGGCTTACCTGGTTTCTATGTCGAACTAGATGTCGAAAGTGTTGACCCGACTTCGGACTTACAAGTTCGCCGATCAGACCCATCGACAACCGGTAGCTTGCTGTCCACATCGACTGGTTTCACAGCGCTTGGAGATAGCGAAGATCTAGGGTATTCGATTGTCGCAAACACTGAGTACACTGTAGAGCTGTCCCTAATGCGCACCGAAACAGATTCGCTAGCGATAACGGTAGATTTCGGTGGCGACACTTTCACCGTTAGCGATACAACACCGGCGTCCTTTAACATTGGCATGTTAGCGCTCGGCTCATCATCTGGAGCCTTCGGTTCTTCGAATACGCCAGGAGCCGACCCAGTAACCGTTAATGACAACGGCATCGACATCAATAAATTCACCGTCGAGTTAATTCCGTTTGAACCAGGAGATGGTGGCGACACCGGCAATTCGAACACGGCAACCGTTGTTGATGACAATTTTCTTGCCGATGGCACTGCTGAGCTTGATGCGGATTACTACACCTCAAGCAATCTCAGCGCGCTTGAGTTCAATAATAATTCAATCGGCTTAGTAAGCGGATCCTCTGGCCGCGCAGCTCATGCCCTATTCGAAACTCAAACTCTCGAGAAGGCAGGAGACATATTAAGAACCGCTATTACGTTCATTACACCAGCAACCGTTGCATCAGGCGGAGAAGATTTTCGCATCGGCTTATTCGATCATTTAGGCCGCAATAATCAACAACAGCTTGCGCAAAACACCACCTACAGTTCGTCTAACCCCAATCCCGATTTTGTCGGCTTGCCAGGCTTTTACTTAGAATTAGATGTTGAACAATCCAGCCTACAATCAGACTTAGATATTCGTAAATCCAGCCCCACCACAACAGGCCGCTTGATCAATACCACTGGTGGTTTTACTGCGCTGGGAAATGGCCCAGATCTTGGCTACACCTTTCAGCCCAACACGGAATACACCGTGTATTTGGAAATTGTGCGTACTGCCAACGATGAGCTTGATGTCAGCGGAATTTTTCTAGGTAGAACATTCACCGTTACCGACACAGCTCCGTTGTCGTTTAATTTTGGCCTGTTAGCGTTAAACGCATCGTCAGAAGCATTTGGCTCAACTAACTCGCCGGGCACCGACCCCACTACCGTCAATGATAACGGCATCGACATCACCAGTGTCAAAGTCGACTTTATCCGCACGTCGGCAGTTAATGATGATTTTGCCAGCAATGGAACTACCGCAGCAAGTGACTCCTATTTTGCCTCCAGCAATTCGAGCGCAATCGAGTTTAACAACAACTCTGTCGGTCTAGTTAGCGGCACATCCGGGCGCCAAATTCACACGCTATTCGACACTCAAACACTAGTCAATGTCGGTGACACACTCGAAGTTTCCGTTGACTTCTCTACTCCAGCGACAGTCGCAGCGGGCAATGAAGACCTTCGCTTTGGAATCTTTGACCACTTAGGTCGCATCGCAGAGGATCGTCTGGGCCAAAACACCAGCTTTAGCTCGTCAACGCCAAACGCCGACTTCGCTGGCCTTCCGGGGTATTACCTTGAACTGGACATTGAAAGCGCAGACCCTGCAACCGACTTAGATATTCGACGGTCTAACCCGTCGACTACGGGTCGCTCATTAACAAGCTCTGATGGGTTCACATCCTTAGGCAATGGAGACGATATCGGTTATGTAATTGCTGCTGACACCAGTTATACAGTCAGTTTTACGATTGAACGCACTGGCACCGATGAGCTGGATATCACCGCTAGGTTCCTCGGTAATTTGTTAAGAGTTACCGACGTAGCACCCGAATCGTTTGATTTTGGTATGTTAGCTATCTACGCGAACTCTAACGCTGTTGGTTCATCGAGCACTCCCGGCACCGACCCCGCTATAGTCAACGATAATGGAATCGATATTACCGGTGTCACGATCAACTACAACCCATTTTTTGAGGTGGAAGAAGTGGAAATTCCGCCGATCAACCCACCAATCGGCGACCATCCAGACGTTGAGATCATTCCCGGACTTCCTCCCGGCGAAGAACTCCCATTTGAACCGCCTGTTGATCAACCTGGCGACGGCACTCCATCCGCCCCATCTGAGAACTTCATTGGCGCTCTACCGGCCATTACATTGCTCTTGCTGAACGACGATGTAGAACTGACTAACGCCGAAAAAGTCGCTAATTACTTTGGCTTGAACCCTAGTTTCGCTCCATGGGAAAACTTTGATTTAAGTGATTGGGCACTTGACGCACCTAACGTGGACCCATTGGGGTTAGATCCCAATAACGACGGTGTAATAGGCGATGGATTTTCCGCGCGGACTGACGATGCGGCATTCGCTCGCGGCGAACTTTTTCCCGGCTCAGAGCCTTTTTTCTTTACTGGCTCAGATGGTGCAATGGTATTTAAATCGACCGTAGGCGGCGCTAGAACATCGCAAAACACCAGTTATGTTCGATCAGAGTTACGAGAAATGTTGCGCGCCGGTGACACATCGATTAGCACGCAAGGAGTCAGTGCCAACAACTGGGCTTTAGGCTACCAGCCTGAGAACCCAGATATCGGCGCGCGCGGCGGTAGGTTAACCGCAACCCTAAGTATCGACCAAGTCACTACTACCGGAGTCAGCGGCCAAGTTGGCCGAGTGATCATAGGGCAAATCCACGCGGAAAATGATGAGCCGCTACGCCTCTATTATCGAAAGCTACCCGGCAATACTAAAGGTAGCATTTACGCCGTGAGTGAGATCCGTAATGGCGATGACCTACCGCACTTCAATCTCATTGGAGACTCGTCAAGTAGTGCAGTCGATCCGGTAAACGACGGAATTACGCTTGGTGAGCTATTCTCTTATGAGATCACTAATATTGCGGGAGAAATAGAAATCATCATCCGCAGAGGTGATCGCGATGGCGAAATTATTGCTACTGAAACAATTGACCTAATTGCTGAAAACAGCGGCTACGATGTTGTCGATGAGTGGATGTATTTCAAAGCCGGCGCTTACACGCAGGACAACACGGGCGTTAGTAATGACTTTGCGCAAGTACGCTTTTATCGTTTAGAGAATAGCCATTAGTCCGTAACGACCTGGGCGAACTAACGTAGATGTTAAATTGTCTAGCTGCTTGCCCAATTCGCTGCTTAGGAGCTCCTTATAAGGAGCTCCTTATAATTAGGCACACCTAAGCGGCATCTTGCTGCTACTGAACGACTACCAGCCACCGCCACCACCACCGCCTCCGCCGCCTCCGGAAAAGCCACCACCAGACGAAGACGAAGAACTCGGCGGAGTCGAAGCCGCGACCACACTGCTGGCTAAACCGGCCGCGATAGCAGGTGCAAACGACCCCATAGACGAGCCACTGCCACCGGCATACCAAGCTGAGCGCTGCGAGTGCTTATCTGAATCCCAATTCGCAGCGGCCAACACATCGGTAAACTGACCGGACCATTCTGTTTCTAAATCAAGCGCAATGGCAAACGGCAATAGCTCTTCATAAAGCTGTGGTGTTTTTTCAGGGAGGTCTAATCGCTTCAAGCTTTCGTGCTCAGCTTTTGATAAATACAAGCGAAAACCTTCGATTTGATCTAGCGTGCCAACTGCGGCCTGTTTCGGTGCTGGCATCAGATAACTAAACAGCCCAAGCAATACTCCAAAAACGACAAACCCCAGCGCCATCAATGTATTGGCGTAGTAAAAATTGATCGCAGCCACCGCTAAGCTAATGGTAGCGAGCGAATAACCAAACGGCCAATCTTTTCTACGCACCACCATGATTGAAATAAAGGCTACGACAATCGCAACTACCAGCATGATGCCGATTAAACTATCCTTACCAGTCAAGCCCACCGTCGCCATTAGCAACAGGCCGGCAAGACCGATTAGTCCGCCGATTACTAATGGCCATACGTGGTTCTGATGTGACTTGTCAGCAAATTCCGACATTAGAAACACATCGTAACGTTCCTTAAGCTTCTTTAAACGACTGTCGTACACGCCATCCAAAGTGACTGAATCGCGACCATCAAATAAGCCTTTAACCAATAGCTCTTCGCTTGGCGAAAGTGGCTTACGTTCGATTCTGTTAGTCGCGTCGGACTCAGAATCAGGCTTGTCAGTAGACGTTAATCTGAACGTATCTCTTCTTGGCTTGCTAATGGTAAGCCAGCCTTTGATAGCAGCACTTAATACCCCAACCGAAAACGACGTATCATCCACTCGATTCCGAAACACTGCGCGATGCGCAGCAGCGGATAACTCTTTCACCGGCCGATACTGCGCAATGATAATTCCGCGCCTAGGGTCTCGACCAATCAAATGCCAACAGCAAAGAAACATCACTCCCATCAGCACGAGCAAACTAGCACCCCAGAACCATAACTTATTATCACTATACAAAGCCGCCAACTCAGACGCTTGCGGAATGGCAATATTTGCCGCATCGAACCGCACTCTAATCGTCATGCCTTGGCCAGCTCTCAACTGACTGGTGGCGGCCACCTTCAAATCGCGATTATCAGCTAAAGCAAACTGCGCATCGCTAGCTGATGAACCTTGATAACCGGTATAAACTTCCTGTTGGTGAATGCTGGCGTTGTCGGGTAAAGTTACCTGTGCACTAGCCTGCTCGATTCGAAAACCCCAGCCGTTACCAGTTACATTCCAATACAATTGCGCAATACCGTCATTGACCGCGACTTGGCGTTCAGCCGTGTAACTCAAAGTATAGGTGTGTTCACCGTGTTCCAAATAGCGCTGCTTGCTTCCAAAGAAAATACGTATCCCGTTATTTAGCGCCTGCACATGGTACGGCTCGTGGTCACCATTGCGTAGCAAGCTATGTACCTCAATCGGCGCTTTAGACTTAAATCCAAACTTGCCGTATTTCGGATGATCGTAGGAAGTTGGCAAATCGCGATACACACCGCGTTTTATATTTAGACCCTCGGCGTTCACGGTAATTCGTTCGACCACATTAAAGCTGCCATCCCGGTTAACCGTGATATCACTGTGAAAATCGAGAATCGCCTCGTCGGCCTGCGCCACGGAAAGCGGCAATAACAACAAAGCAATAAGCAACATCCAGTTCTTAATGCTTCTTTTGGAATGACTAACCCAGCCAAATCGACTCATATAAAATCCTCCTTAAGATAGTTTGATCAACGGCGTCGCTCGCATCGCTGGTAACTCTAGCTCGAAAAACTTACGGCTCTCAAACGAGAACTGCCGAGCAATCAAATTTGATGGAAACGACTCAACTAACACATTTAGATCACGCACTGCGCCGTTGTAATAACGCCGCGCGCTCTCAATGTCCCCCTCTACCGCAACCAAGTTGTCCTGCAGGCGCTGAAAATTCTGATCGGCCTTAATCTCGGGGTAATCCTCAGCCAGCACCACAATTTGATTTAATTGCTTGCCAAATGACTGCTCACGCTGCTCGGTCTTTTGCGTATCGTCACTAATGTTTGGCGCACGCAGTTCGGTGGTCCTAACCAATAAATCGGTTTCATGCTTGGCATACGACTTGACTACATTAGCCAACAACGGAATAAGATCATGCCGCTTGGTAAGCTGAACTCCAATGCCACTCCATGCATCTAACGCATAGTTTCTAGCGCGCACCAAACGGTTGTACATCCATGTAATAAAACAAACTAAAACAACTACAAACCCCAACGCTATTTCCATTTACCCTCAGCAGTTTCAGTAACTTGTAACCTTGTATATAGGGGCATAATACATATTTTCAATTGAACAAGTAACCAGCGAGCGCCGACGCATAGTATGGGTTCATAACGAGGATACTTTCGACTTTAGCCCCAAGCCCGACCAAAAACAGCCAGCAAGTTTTGTATGAGTGCCAAACTGTCAGCCAATTCCGCTTCGACTCTAAACGTGGTTAGCCTTGCTTTGTTTCGGTATGCTAGCGCAATAATCGCACAGCGCTCTGCCGGTAAAAAAACAATATGCATAAACCATACTCAACTAGAATTTGGCTAGGACTCATCTGGATAGCTTTGTTATCGGGATGTGTTTCAAGCGGTCAAAAACTCAATCGATCAGTCGTAACACCGGTCAGAGTCATTAACTCAAATTCTTTTTCTGACATTGCTTCCGAGATTGCCAGCACCAACCAGAATCACCGAACCGATCGAGTACTGGTGGTACTCGATATTGACAATACGATACTGACTAGCAACATAGATCTCGGCAGTGACATTTGGTATCAGTGGCAAAGAAGCAGCCTGGAAATCATTCCTACCGAGACTCAAAAAGTCGACTGTTTGTTCGAAGATGCAATCGGCTTGCTGTATGAACTTAACCCATTAGTACTAACCGAAGACAACATACCTAACATAATTTCTACGTGGCAAAACAATGGCAACTATGTCATCGCATTAACGTCTCGAAGTCCAAGATATCGGGCGGCGACCGAGAGAGAGCTTCTCAACAAAGGTATTGATCTTTCAAAAACGGCGATAACCGAGCATGGAAAAACAACCGTCGTTTATAGAGAACAGCTTCAGCGCGAAATCAGTTACATGAACGGAATTATGATGACTTCCGGAATGGATAAAGGAAAAATGCTCAAGCATCTCATTTCAAAAGTGTCAAAACTATCGAATGAATCGCCAATGTTTGATGCAATTACCTTTGTCGATGATTCACTGATTAATATTCAGAATATGCATCAGGCGTACGAAAATACTAGCGGCGTTGAGTTGACCGCTATTCATTACACACACGTCGAAGAACAAAGAAAACAAAATTTTGGCGCGGTACTCACGCAAGAGCAAGCAAACAAAATGGATGAGGATTGGAAGTCGCTGACAACCTTTCTAAATCAGTTATTTCCACGCAGACAGGTTGGAGCTACTTGTATCGCTAACGAGTGAGAATTCAAAGCAACTACAACTACTTCACAACAATACAAGACGACTGATACATAGGAGTGACGCGCATGAAAAACGACATTTTTTATGTGCATCCATAATCGTGCTCTGCAACATGCCGCGCTAATTGGGAATAAGTTAGAGACAGAAGGTAACCAGCTTGGCGTTGGCCGTGGGCACGACAAAGCATGCATCGTCTTCGATAAAATATTCCACCGAGCCGATGTCGCAATGGCTGTCTTGCCGGTTGTTGGGTCCGCGTTGATCAGCGCCAGAAAAGTAAAGGTCACAGATAAACGCGTCTCCATTATCTATAGCAATACTACCTATGGGGAGCGCATGAGTTCGGGTAGGGCCACCGTTGTTACTAAGCGGCGATATTATTTGGTTAAGTATCTGCGGATTATTGCCATCGCTCGTCGCGAAGATATTGTCACCCGTAATCGGCACTCCTGAAAATGACTCTGCGGTAGTAAATTTAGCGCGGCCTAAGACATTGTGACCTACCTCCAGCGTAAAAATAGAACCACCATCTAAACGTATTTCCGAGCTCGAAAATTCAGAACGATTACCAGCCACAATGGTGTTGCTAAGCGAAACAAAAGAGTCGCTACCATTTGCGGAAATGCCACCGGCTCCAAACACACTGGTATTTTCACTTAGGGTGCTGCCATAGGAGATAATCTCACTTTCATTAATTTGGTGAACACCTCCGCCCAAATTCGCAGCACTATTATTTGAGATCGTTGAATTCAGTATATCGATTATAGTTTCTCCATTGCCTGCTTGCGGAGCATTCAAAATGCCCCCTCCATCATGGCCGCTAACGTTATTAGCTATGGTTGACCCATGCAGAGTAATCTGGCTATTAGCACTGGCGAACGACGAACTGCGCATAGTAATGTAGATGCCGCCGCCACCAATTGCGGTCGAGACTTCGCCAAGCGCCTGAGCCCTATTACTTGAAATTGAAGAATCTTGTACGCTAACATCACTGGCAATCGTATAAATACCACCACCGCTACCGGTTGCTGTATTAAGGCTAATCTGAGAACGGACAATACTGAGAGAAGATGAGCTTACTTCTAGGCCACCGCCTCTACCGCCAAAAAAGCTACCATCATCGCTAATACCCGCAAGATAGTTGTTGCTAACGCTAGAATTCGAAATCGACGCAGATGTCCCACTCAAACTCAATCCGCCCCCGCTAGTCTTCGCTGAATTACCTGAAATGGTAGCCCCAGTGATTGTCGCCGTGTCTGACCCAACAAAAATACCACCGGCGTCATACATGGTTGCTGTATTGGAGGTGACCTGCGAATCTGAAATAATTAAGTGATCACTCCGATCAGAGATACCGCCGCCCGAGACGGCCGTATTATTATGAATCTGAGAATCATTGATTGTCAGTAAATCCGCGCGTGCCGCGATAGCCCCTCCGCTACCATACACTGCAGTATTACCGTACAAAACAGTGTTCTGCAGTATTAAGTTTCCTCTATTAACGTAGATCGCACCACCATCATCATAGTCCTTAGGTAACCCACCATCCGAACCATCACCACCGGTAAGCGTTAGATGACTCAACGTAACCTTAGCATCAACAATATTGAAAATACGAGAAGTGTTAGCGGCGTCTATCGTTACATCATTAGCGGACGGATTGATGTATACATCATCAGTTATCGTGAGTTCGCCATTTGCCAACTTAACGCTACTCACCGAAAATTCGATCGTATCGACACCGGCCGCAGAACCAACACCACACCCATTATCAAGATTCATATTCGCATTCGCGGTTTGAACCGCCTCTCGGAGTGTGCAGCCAGCAGCACTATCGACGTCACTGTTAACCACGAATATTGCTGCATGCCCAGTCGACGCTGCAAATGGAATAGCCAATGCCAAAAGCGTCTTTTTAAAGCGTCTAATATTTCTTGTATTACCGTGTTTATCTAGATTCATGTATTACGCCTTCGGTTAACTGATAGTCACGAGCGTTGCCAACTTCAACTGATTCGACTCAGAGAAGCACTTCAGTCAACGAACGTCATTCATGCTAGCTGTATTGGGTATCGAATAGCTTGATGCCGATGATAGTTTAGAGCTGACTGCGTGAACTCTATCTCGGTGAATAACGCTCAAATCAGCATAGAAACTCCAGTGTAGCAGCGAGCACAGAAGTAAGTAAAAGGGCCAAATGGCCACTTAAGAGCGAAACAAGCTGGTCGAGTGCGGCGAGTCTGATGCCCATTTATATACCCTAGACTTCAGCGGCATGGATAACAATGCGTTGTGTTCGCCCGTGAAAATAACGTTGCTCACTGACGGATTCAACAACTCAAAAAACAACGCCCCTCCGAAAGTTGAATCCAAAACCGCAAATCTCGTATCTAAGTTAATAACAGGACTACTTAACTTTAACGCAAAGAGAGGGCAATTCCATGAGCGCACTAGCAACAACTACTTCTACCACTACCAGCAGCAGCGAGTATAAAGGCCATGCTTTGGTTGCCTATATTCTACTAGCGATCGGATTGTTTACGGCCATTCCACTCTTGTTTGGCGCAGTGTGGGCGATGATCCAAAAGAAAGGTGCCTACGGCACGATTTACCACAGTCATTTAGTTAACACCACACGGGTATTTTGGTGGAGTTTATTCTGGACCATCATCGGCGCCTTGTTAGCCGTGGTTGGCATCGGCTATCTAATCTGGTGTGTCACTTGGCTTTGGGTACTTTACCGAGTTGTTAATGGCTTGGTGAAAGTAATGTCCGACGAGCCCTACCCCGTTTAGTTCACTTAGTTCCATTGCGACCGGCTGGTCATATCAATCTAAGGGTTGGTAAATAAACCCGGATACCCAGCCGGCCCGCATTTTGACAACTCGCTATACAGTCTTAACGCTAGTCAGCTCAATCGTCCGGCCTCTTGTTTCACAAAAAACGATAAAGCAAACAATTTTTGTAACCTTTCCTCCGCTCGAACGTATTACTAACTGAACGGCAACAAAAACACTCATCGGACCACATTCTCAATGAAACGCTTGTTTCTAACAATGGTTGATCAGCACCAGCAATTAGTCTATTCGCAGGCGATGTTTATCTTGGCGAATAAAGCCGACGCTGAAGATGCCACGCAGGAAACTTATGAGCGCTTTTGGGCGGCACTAAATAAACCACGCCCAGGCAAAGAATTTACTTCCGAGTCAGCCAAAGCATGGTTACTGCACGTGGTACGTAATCTCTGCATCGACAAATTACGTCGACGCAAACCAACAACGACCCAAGAGCTTGATGAGTTTGAAAACCAAAGTTCACACAGCAAGCCGGTTACTGAGCTCATGAGCAAGCAAATGAATTCATGGCTAGGTCGAGCCATCAAAAAATTAAAAGAGCCGTATCGCTCACTAATCATCCTAGCTGACTTACAACAACGCTCAATTAAAGACGTGGCCCGAACCCTTAACCTCAATGAAAACCAAGCCAAAGTTTACATACACCGTGGCCGCAGGCAATTGCGTGGCTTTTTGCAAGGCATCGAACTATGAAACATCAGGAAACAGATTATTTAGACACGTTATTCACTGCTCGCGCTGATGCCACCCAAACGTCGGAGGAAGGGTTCCCTCTGATTGAGGTGCCAGACGGTCTGAGCGACAAACTTTATGCCATTGCTGACGCAGCACCAATGGAAACATATCGGGCAAACAGCAGAAGTTTTAAACCCAGCTTGTTGGTGAGCTGGCCCACGCTAGGCAGCATCGCCGCAACCTTGATGATTAGCATGCTGGGATTTCAGTTTTATCAACAACAACAGACACTAAAGCACCTTGAGCAAGCTCAGGCTGATTTAGCCACAGCCCTACACTACTTAGGCGAGGCCAACCGGATTGCCCGAGCTCAGGTGCTTGATTCTCTGAATGACACTATAACCAAGGAAGCCAGCACCAAGACTAGACAAATGGAGAGAGCTCAGCCCTGGGTAGAACCCGCGTTGAGCACCGAAACCAACACCCTCACGCCCTATTTGGAAGCGCGTGAGCCTAAAGCATTGACACCCAACCGCAGCTTGTAAGCGGCACGATTAACTTTAATTAGAGAGGACATTATGAAAACTTTAAAACGACACCTAGTACTAGGCTTTATTGCATTACTACTAAGCAACCCAGCTTATGCCATTGCACAAGGTCAAATCGATTTTGCTGATTTGTCTTCCTTTTACGGAGAGCCGAAGGTCGAAATCAATCTAAGCGCTAGTCTCATGAAAATCATCGGCAGCTTTGCTGACGAAGAAGAAGACCCAGAAGTGGCTAATATCTTGGCAAACCTCGAATCGATCAAAGTGCGTGTATACAACTTAAATGGTGAACTTGAAAAAGCCAACTCAACAATCGACCGAGTGAGCGGTGAACTCAAAACCGACAACTGGGAAACGCTAGTAACGGTGAATAACAATGAAGAGAACCAAAAGGTAAGAATCTTTAGTAAATCGACGCTCAACGTGATTGATGGCGTCGTGGTGATGGTGGTGTCTCCTGAAAAAGACGGTGGAGAAGCGGTGTTTATAAATATCGTTGGAGAGATCGACCCTGACAATATCGCCAAGGTTACCGAAAAACTCGACATTGAAATTAACTAAGCCAACGATTCACACAACCACTATCTATCAAGCCTATGAAAGCCTTAAAAATTAGTTTAATCGTGCTTGCTTCACTGTTGTTGATTAGCGGTGCAGGATACCTATATGCATCGAGTGGCGTTAAGTCCAAACCAGGTTATGCCAAGCTGGCGAGCCCACAAGGACACTCAGTTAACGCTTCAATCTCTCTCAATATTGGGCCTGGCGGCGTCGCGCCAGTTCGTTGGTTGGTGGAGAAATTCATTGCGAGTTCAGAGCAACAACATGAACTGCCAGAACGGATTTTCCAGCGCGTATTAAAAGACCTAGAAGGTGTGCAGCTGCGGGTTTATGAAATTGGTCATAACCGCCCAGCATTTGATCAAGCTATTGCTGAATCCGTCGCGGCATTGAAGCAAAAGAATTGGCAAACGCTGGCGACAATTCGAGATGAAGATGAGCATGTCGTGGTGATGCACACTGGGAACGATGAACAAATTGACGGTCTGTCGATTATGCTCAGCTCGCACGACAACGCTGTGTTTCTCAATTTAATCGGCCGGTTCAATACGCAAACCATTGCCGCTGCAGTAAATGAATTAAATCGAGATAAGCTGTAGTTACGCCGAACACTAAACACTTCGCTTCGTATTAATCCATGTAAAGCGAAGTGTTAAAGTCCACTGACCGCAAGCTAGCAAGCTTCGAGTGGATCAATCGAGTTTAGAAATTAAGCGTTATCGTCGACACCACCAAATGCTTCACTCATCGCGCTGATAAACGCAGACAATTCGAGAGCCATAACCGAGAACTCAATATCAAATTGATCTGCCGCTGAGCCACCGCTGTGATTGTCCGCTTGTTCGGTTATCTCGTTACCATAGCGAATACGCTTAAAGCAGAATTGATCATCAATAATGCACTCAATACTGTCTTTCCAGTTAACCACTAGCTTAGCTACCTGCAGGCCCGAATCGATATGTCGGCTGACTTCATCAATCCATAAGTCCTGATGTTTAAACTTAACGCTGCGGCCGTCCTCCAGTGAAGTAAGTTCACACTCTTCGCCCACTTCAATATCGGCTGGAATCTCACCACCGGTCAACCAGTCAGTAAGCACTGCACGAGGAGTGTTTACCGGCGTTAGCGGAACAGTCTTGAGCGTGCCGATTGCCTCACGCAATGCGCTAAGTAGTTCCTCTGCTCGATTTGCCGAACTGGTATCAACCACAAGCAACTGATTCTTGGTGTCGATATAAGCAAAATCATATGAAGACTTTACTAACGCAGCCGGCATCAATGAAAAGATAATCTCTTCTTTCAAAGATTGTTTTTCGGCGCGTCCGACAGAGCGCGCTTCACGTTCGGCGATCTCCGCAACTTTTTCGTCAAGTGTTTCTTTTACAATAGCCCCAGGCAATACCTTCTCCTGACGCTTCATACAAATCATTATGTAGCCGTTGGCGGCATGCACATATTCGCTACCATCACGGCCAAGTGGTTGGGTCCAACCATACTTAACAGGTTCTAGGTTGCCGCACGGTGTAAATTCAAATTGGGCAAGTGCTTCGTTAAGTTCTTCAGGTGTATGTTTGACACTATCATTAAGGCGGTATATGCGTAGATTTTTAAACCACATAGATTATTTTATCTCAGGTTAATGGGCGGATTTAGCTCCGCCGCTGTTTTTATATTTCAGACGTAATGCGTTTTCGAATTAGGAATAATTGTTAATATTTTCAATTAGTTAAAAATAAAAACCTTATTCACAACAAGGCACATCTCAGACAATCGACATTCCTAATTAGCCTAACAACTCCGGTTGTCACCGGTGAAAACGGTCGCGCAGTCTAGCACAGCGCGCTGCAAAAACCCGCTTACAAATTGATTAGATACAACACCATTTAACAAAGGCAATTAGACCGAGTACATGAGTCTTCAGTGAGCCGTTTTCTGCACAACTTAGAAGACTCAAATTAAGCGAGATATCCTTTGTCACGGCGAGTTGCAGCACAGCTGCTTCAGTTTTGATATTTGCCAAGCGTTACCAGGCTAAGTATTCTCTAACAACGTCAGTAAACAGCTAATTCACCACGCACGCACCATGAAAACCCCTGCGCTTATTTTTGATCACGATGGAACCCTGGTAGACAGCGAGCTGTTGCACTTTGAATGTTGGCGCGAGGTGATGGCTGAATATGATGTAATCGTCAGTGAACAAGAGTACATCCGTGATCACAATGGCATTCCCACGCTACGCAATGCGGAGGTGTTTATAGAGACATATTCATTGTCGCTCGAACCCGCTCAATTGTGCGCAATAAAGCAATCCCTATTTACTACTCGGTCATTAGCAACACCGAGCCCACTGATGCCGACGGTTCTCAAAACATTGCAAGCCGCCAGTGCCGCTGGTTACCCAATGGCCATCGCCACTGGTGCTGAACGTGCAGACATTGAACGCAGCATGAGCGCTCATCAATTGGCGCATTACTTTACAACAACCGCGACTCGCTCCGAGGTAACACTCGGCAAGCCTGCGCCAGATGTTTATCTACTTGCTTGTGAAAGACTTCAGGTCGAACCCGCACGCGGAGTAGCCTTTGAAGACACTGCCGCTGGTGTAATGTCAGCTAAAGCAGCGGGCCTTATTTGCATTGCTATACCCAATCGTTTCTCAATGCACCAAGACTTAAGCCAAGCAGATGCGCAGTGTGACTGTTTATATGCCGCGTATCAGTTAGCGCCCCAGTTAATGGATTCTTCACCGTAATATTGAAACCAAGGTTGCTTAGAACACGGTATAGTAACCATTCAAGATTGTCGAAATTTACAACTAGTGAGGTACCTATGAGTGGTAAACAACTGCATGATTTACTGGAACAACTAAAAGAACAGCACCGCGGCTCAGGCATGGTTGATTCTGAGTATCAACAACATTTAGATGAGATTATTGGCTCACTCGAAAAACAAGCGTTAAACCCAGAAGCATTTGATCAGTATTCCGATCTAAACGATCGAATTCGTAATTTGGTGGTAGAAATTGAAACCGACCATCCTACAGTTAAGACAGTTCTAGATAGCATTCGTGAGGTGCTACGGAATTTTAGAGTGTAAAATATTTTTAGCAAGCCGAGCGAGCAGTCTCAACTCTAAACGCGATTCACATCCACTGACACGCTAAGGCTATGGCCTCGACCACCACCGAACACCACACCTTTTAGCGGTGTCACGTCAGTGTAATCACGGCCCCAAGCAGTAACGATATGTTGTTCACCTGGAATCGAGTTATTGGTTGGGTCAAACTCGAACCAACCCTCGCCCGGCGAATACACTTCAAACCACGCATGCGTGGCATCAGAACCAACCAACTTGGTTTGCCCCGGCGGAGGTAGCGTTTCGAGATAGCCTGACACGTAGCGCGCGGGATAGCCCAAAGAACGTAAGCAGGCGATTGCCAAGTGGGCAAAGTCTTGACAGACCCCCTTGCGGTGTTTGAACACCTCACTCACCGGGGTACTGACGCCAGAGAATCCAGGGTCAAAGCTGAACTGATCGTATATGTGCGCACTTAGCTCTCGCACCGACGACAAGAATGGCCGGTCATCATCGAGGAATGGTGTCGCAAAATCTGCCAACTGTTGATCAAACGCAATCATCGGTGATGCTAGAACATATTCGCGTGCCAACAGTGTTTCAAGTTCTTTTGAGCTGGCTAGGCGGTCACGCACCTGTGCACAGGTGCTACCGATATTCAAACTTGGCCAGTCAGCTGCCGCGCGCACATCAACTTGGCTCGTGGCTACCACCTCGAGAGTCTGATGTGAGTTCTCCACGGTAAAGTGAAATGCTTGATTACCGAAATAATCCTCTCGCGTCATCGACGTAGCAACTTGCGGGCTCACGCTCACCTGGTTACTTAAACACTGCTGACGAGCGGTGGTACGCGGAATCAAATAACCCAGATTCATTGCTTGGGTTACCGCTACAGGATATTGGTAACGCGTGACATGTCTTATGCTATAACGCATTAGTTTAGGTTACCAACGTACTCGACCAACTGTTGCGGGCCGGCGGCTTGGGTAAAGTACTCAACGCTTAGCGCATTATATGCATCGCCTAACAGCTTATGTATCTGACCGCATAATTGATCTAATTCCATGCGTGATTCTGAGACCGCATCAGCGATGCTAAGTTGACTAATTTTGCTCAACTGAACTTTGCTCTGCGCTTCCATTACAAAACGTAGCTGCGCACTCAATTCGGTGGTACGTCGCTCTCGCGGCAACGCGTAGATTGTATTGACGATGCTCTTCAGTTGGTATTCGATTGAGCGCGGATTACTAGCGTCCATTAAGACCAATTCCAACATATAGTTGGTTTTCAGCGCACCGCCAAAACGCCTGCGATACGAAATTAGCGACTCAACGCTCATACCCAAAGTCTCAAGAGTGATCGATTCTTGAAAATCACCTAGGCGAGAAAACAACAAGGCACGCAGTAGACTCGCGGTTTGCGACGCACGCTCCATACGGCGACCTAACTCCACGAATAACCAACCGGTGTCACGTATCATACTTTCGTTTACAATACCCGCAAGCGCCAACAAATTTGATAGTAGTGGCCCTAACGGTTCTTCCGGAGCACTCAAAAAATCGCCACTTAAATCACTTGCTAGCATGTCAAGCTCGTCGGTGATTTGGTTAATAATACGTTGGCTATCAGATGACAATAGTCCCGGCAGTTGTTCCGCGCAGGCTATTAGCGCCGTTACACTGTGAGCGACACTACCAATTCGATTCTGGTCGAGCAAAATACTCAGCAACTCCGAATTAGGATTATTAAGCAGCTCCGAATTATTGACGAAACCTGGGTACGTTGAGGTAATGTGTGTAGCCGCTTTCAGCATTGTCGCTCGGCAGGTTTGTGGTAATGACTGCACACCATTGAGCTGGATAAATAGAGTTCTAACATAGCGCAAGCTAGTTTCAGCTCGCTCCATATATCTCCCCATCCAGAACAAATTCTCAACCACGCGGCTCGGCAACTCCGCGCCTTCTGTGTAGCCACTAACCACACCTAATTGTGCCGACAAAATTTCGTGTTTCTCGGGTTCCGATGCGGTAACCCAAGTATCCTTACTGAACGAACCGAGATGATTGGCAATAGTGGTCGCCGATTCAGTTGCCCCAACTCGAGTTAATCCACCGGGCAATACTCGGTAAGAGGCGTCTTCAGAAGCCACCGCGAAACTACGCAAAATAATGGGGCGACTCACCACTTCTTGCTGATCTAACGTGGGCACATGCGAGGGGGTTAATTTCTCCTGAGCCACGTAATTCTGCGGCTGCGATTTTATCAGGCCTGTTAGTTCGTTGACTTGCTGGTCACTCAACTCAGACACGACTTTACTATTTAGCCCAATACCACGTGCTACCGACTTGACCACCAAGTCGTCAAGATTGGCAAGCACAAACTGATAATCATCTTGGTCACCACACCACCACGTTTTAGCCGACTCAAGCCGTAATGGGCGGCCAAGAAAGTGTTTGCTTATGTCAGGTAGAAATCGATACAAAACTGGGTTTTCCATAAAACCTGAGCCAAGCGGGTTAGCAATAGCCACGTTGCCAGCGCGTGCAACCTGTAACAGTCCAGGCAAGCCAAGTTTGGAATCTGGGCGTAACTCAACAGGGTCACAATACAATTCATCAACACGACGCAAAATGACGTCCACGCGCGTCAGCCCCTTTAGGGTTCGCATCCACACATATCCGTTGCGTACTACTAGGTCGCCACTCTGAACGAGACTGAAGCCCAAATAATTAGCCAGAAACGCGTGTTCAAAATACGTTTCATTATAAGGCCCAGGCGTTAACACTACGATTCTAGGCGAGTCTACTTGCGGCGCTAGGCTGATTAGCTTTTGCCGCAACACCTGGAAAAAACTGGTGAGCCGATGCACTTGATTCTCGCGCAGCAAGCTAGGGAGTACGCGCCCCATAACATTGCGATTTTCCAGTGCATACCCTAAGCCACTTGGCGCTTGCAAACGGTCAGAACTAATGCACATACGACCATTGTCGCGGCGAATCATGTCAACGCCATGAACAATGATTTGGTTGTCACCAGGTAAGCTTAAGCCTTGGCAAGAACGCAAAAAGCTTTGGTGTCCGAACACTAATTCTGGCGGCAATAGGCTGCGCGAAATAATCTCACGCTTACCGTAAAGGTCGCTGAAAATAAGATTGAACAACTCAGCTCTCTCTTGCAAACCGGCTTCAATCTCAACCCATTCAGCGCTGGGAATCAGCAGCGGCAATAGATCGAGTCCCCATGCCTGATGTCGCGAACTCGATGCGTAAGTATTATAGCTAGCACCATCTTCTCGCAGTATTCGAGCGGCTTTATGCTGGCGTTCACGTATTTCACCGACACCAAGCGTTGCCATACTGTCGAGCAGATAGCGCCAATCGGCCTTCAAGTTGCCATCTGCCTGAAATGCTTCATCGATGCGCGCATCGGGCACTTTATAGTCAGTCAAACGCTGGGGTATCGTATTCATTTAATATACGTGTAAAAACAGTAAAGTCGCCAAGCTAATCAACTGCCGATGATTTGCTGCTTGCGCAAATCAAGCATATGGGGATACTCGTCGGGCGACTCCTCTAACGGCGGCGCCATTGGTTTAGGCTCGTAATAATGCTCAAAAAACTCGCGCAACAAACCCTGCGAGTCTGTGGCCGGCACACTACCAGGTGTATGTCCAAAATCCCAAAAACGATTGACTCGACGTGATTCCGCCTCCAATGCGTTTAGCGGATAAGTGTCGTAGCTACGACCACCAGGATGCGTGACATGATAAGAGCAACCACCAATCGCTTTGCCGTTCCATGTATCGATAATATCAAACACTAACGGCGCATGAACGCCAATTGTAGGATGCAAGGCCGAGGGCGGCTGCCATGCGCGGTAACGCACCGATGCCACATACTGACCCTGCCGACCTGTACTTTGCAATGGTAAACGTCGACCATTGCACACCACGATATGCCGGCCATCAGTGAGACCATCAACTTTGACTTGCAGTCGCTCTACTGATGAGTCCACATAGCGCGCCGTGCCAAAACTACCAATTTCCTCACCTAACACATGCCACGGTTCTACCGCCCAACGTAAACCAAGTTTGATGTCGCCTACTTGCAGACGTCCGTAATGCGGAAACCTAAACTCTTCAAACGGGGCTAGCCACTCCAGATCAAACGGATAGCCATGATCGTTTAAGTCCTGCACTACGTCTTTAATATCGCTCCAGACATAGTGCGGCATCAAGAAACGATCATGTAACTGAGTTCCCCAGCGCACTAACGGCTTTTTATAGGGTTGGTTCCAGAAGCGTGCAACTAACGCTCGTAACAATAAGGTTTGGACTAACGCCATACGTGAATGCGGAGGCATTTCAAAACCTCGAAACTCGAGAATGCCCTGGCGACCACTACTGGTGCCTGGCGCGTAGAGCTTATCGATGCAAAATTCGGCGCGATGGGTATTACCAGTGATATCAATCAACAAATTACGCAATAAACGGTCGACCAACCACGGTTGCTCGACATCGCCATCGGGCATCTGTTGAAACGCGATTTCTAGCTCATAAAGCATTTCATCACGCCCTTCATCAACGCGCGGCGATTGACTAGTTGGCCCAATAAACATGCCTGAAAACAAATACGACAAACCTGGATGATGCTGCCAATACGTCACCAAACTCCGAACTAAGTCGGGACGACGTAGTAGCGGCGAATCACTCGGGGAAGCCCCGCCTAGGGTAATGTGATTGCCACCACCGGTTCCAGTATGACGACCATCGTGCATGAATTTTTCAGTCGCTAGCCGAGTTAAACGCGCCTCTTCATACAGGACAGTAGTGTTCTCAACCAGTTCCTGCCAGTTATTTGCGGGGTTAATATTTACCTCGATCACGCCAGGATCAGGCGTAACCAACAACTTTTCAATCCGTGCATCTTTGGGCGGTTCATAGCCTTCAATAATTACCGGCACCGCAAGTTGATTCGCCGTGTGTTCAATTAAGTTAATTAACTCAAGGTAGTGCTCCAACTGCTCAAGTGGAGGCATAAAAACATAGACTTTGCCGTCACGCGGTTCGATGCACAAAGAAGTCCGAATTGGCGCGATGGTTTTTTGCTTGGGGCTGGTTTTTTGCTTGGGGCTGGTTTTTTGCTTATGACTCGTTGTCACGGGGTCTCGAGCTACAACACTTGATATCACATTATTACTGGAGCCATCACTTGGCGCGGTTAAATGCGCCAGTGGTTCACGCTGCTCAAACGGATCACGCTCAGGCTCTCGTTCATTATCATCGGGAGTTTGTAATGAATTGAGTGGTAAGCGCAACCCCATTGGCGAATCACCAGGAATCAGCACCACGCGCTCAGCGCGCAACTTCCATTTAGAACTAGTCCAGGTTGCCGCTTGCTCGTCCCACTTTATTGGCAACACATAGCCGGCTTCGGCATCAACGCCTTGACGCAGTATACGGGCGATACGAGCACGCTCTAAACCATCTTTAGCTTTCGCGCTGTACGGGTCAATACCGGCCGGCAAACTTTCTTCGCGCCAAATATAATACAACGCATCTTCAAACGCTGGGTTGACAAACTGTTCGCCGACTCCTGAGCGTTTTGCCAAGGCCGAAGCAAATTTTTGTGCGTGATCAATCGTGAAACCATAGTCTTTATCTATGCGCCCGAGCAATTCAGCATTATGCCAAATCGGCTGCTGATCCTTGCGCCAAAAGCAACCCAAGGCCCAACGCGGCACTTCTTCGCCAGGGTACCATTTGCCTTGCCCATAATGTAGCAAGCCATTCGGCGCAAAGCGGTCGCGCAGTCGCAACAGCAATTTTTTAGCCAGATCGAGCTTATCTTGGCCTAACGCCTCAGTGTTCCACTGACCTGACTCCATATCATCAATTGACACAAAAGTAGGCTCGCCGCCCATGGTCAGCCGTACGTCGTTGTCGACTAGGTCTTGTTCTACTAAATTACCCAAGGCCAATATGCTTTGCCATTGATCTTCGGTGTAAGGCTTGGTCACCCGAGGATCTTCCAAGATGCGCGTAACCACGTTGCTGTAGGAGAATTCAACCTCGCACTTACCGGTGGCGCCGGTAATCGGCGCAGCGGAAATGGGCTCTGGCGTGCA
Organism: Arenicella xantha; assembly: GCF_003315245.1. NCBI lineage: Bacteria > Pseudomonadati > Pseudomonadota > Gammaproteobacteria > Arenicellales > Arenicellaceae > Arenicella > Arenicella xantha. The sequence continues at coordinate 809,095 of NZ_QNRT01000002.1, forward strand.
CGCCAGCGGTATATGGCCCTCACTAGTGAACAAACCTGAGGTTGGATCAAGCCCAACCCAACCCGCGCCCGGAAGATAGACCTCACACCAAGCATGTAGGTCAGTAAAATCTTCTGCTGGACCGCTGGGACCTTCAAGCGATTCGATATCCGGCGCTAATTGCACTAAGTACCCTGAAGCGAAGCGCGCCGCTAAACCGAGGTTACGCAAAATTTGCACCAGCAACCAAGCCGTGTCGCGGCACGAGCCCACTTTACTCGTCAATGTTTCGTGAGGTGTTTGTACACCTGGCTCAAAGCGCAAGGAGTAGTCGATTTCGCTTTCTAAGCGTTGATTCAACATCACTAAAAAGTCGTTGATCGGCATCGGCTCTGTCGGCACCGTATCTAACCAAGATCGCATTGATTTGGTCATGCGGGCTTTTTTCAAATAGGCGTGTAGTTCTTTACGAGTCTGCGCATCGTATTCAAACGGAAAGGTCTGTGCATAATCCTCTACAAAAAAATCAAACGGATTGTAGGCCGTCATATCAGCAATTAACTCGACCTCAAACGACAACGTAGTAGCACGTTTTGGAAACATCAGTCGCGCTTGGAAATTACCAAAGGGGTCTTGCTGCCAGTTAATAAAATGTTCGTCTGGTAGCACCGTGAGCGAATAGGCCAAAATAGGGGTTCGCGAGTGCGGTGCCGGCCTGAGACGCAATATATGCGGTGCAATATCAACCGGACGGTCAAATTCATAAGTCGTTTTATGGTGTAGAGCAACACGTATGGTCATGAGAATTAGTAGGATGAGTTATCTAAATTAAAAATCGAGCTATCGTTGCGATAACAACAGGCTTGCGATCGTCGTTGACCGAAGCAGGTATAAGCTAACATTTAGGTTGTTGAATAAACGTCGGTTGCGCTTAAGACTTGGCAACTGCGCCTCACTTGAATTAGTCAGAGCACAATCAATACCTAGCAACACGAGTGGTTTAGCGCTTAAGCATAGCGCGAACCGATAAACGGTTAAAGCCGATGCAAGAGGGCTAGTCAAGAAAAGGGTCGTTCACAGCTTCCACGCGGATTTGCATGTCACGGAGGTCAACTGCGTTGCCGAATTGAGTAAAGATCGCCACATCAGCGGCGTCACGACCATAAGCGATGGCAATCCGACCACCCAAAGGGTCGAATTGAGTAGCATCAAATGTATACCAACGATCGCCTACGAATGCTTCGAACCACGCGTGTAAATCCATCGGCTGCAAGCCTTCGAGGTAGCCAACGACCATTCGCGCAGGAATCGATAGCGCTCGACACAAGGCGATGCCGAGGTGCGCCATATCTCGACAAACTCCATTCGGACGCTGGTTAACCTCAGCGGCACTAATAAGTTCCTGCCCCTGCCCTGGTGTGTAAGCAACCGTTTGCTGAATATAGCGAACGATAGCCACACACTGATCATACCCAGCAGACTGACCAGTAACAATATCCGCCGCGGCTTGCGAGAACCGATCAGATTCACAAAATCGACTCGGCAGTAAAAACGGTAACACTTCAATCGGCAAATTTTTGATCTCCACAAAGCGTGCACCGAAAGCCACATCAGCACAAGCCGCGACCTCTGCGGTAACTGACGTGCTGATTCTGAAGTGGCCAGCGGGCGAAACCAGGCGCTGACAAAAATTACCGAACGGATCCACAAATTCATTCGCCTCCACCTCAGGCGAGTAACTATATTGCTCGCAAGCGATTGCTTGCTGCTCGCCATTGCGCGGACGCAACATGAGTAAAAACGGTGTCGGGGTCGGTATATCTAAGTCGAGCTGGCAAGAAGCGTGTAACCACATAAAGGTAAAATTGCTCGGAGAGTAAGTTCTGTTGCTAGTGTGCGGACAGCGCGACCGTGATACAAGTGAATTCAGTGCAAGGCACATGCATTTCGTGAGTTCACGACTAAACTAGCGCCTCGAAATATGACATTAGTCTCTCAAAAGCCACCAATGTCAAGAGCTTGACTATAGCAATGCATACTTAGGAATGTGAATTGCAAGCGTCATGAGACTTACCGGAGCTAGCAAATGAGCATACTCAACCCAGATTACTCAACCCTCGCGAGCGGCACGCAGACGTTGCTCAAGTTCTTCTTGTTCTTCCAAGGCCGCTTTAATCTCGAGCATCACTGCATCCACATTCGCTGGCTGCGTATCTTCTTGCACTAGCCCCGTGAGCTGGGTATCAGGCGTTAAATCACCATTCTCAAACAACGTCCAGATCTCCTTGGCATACTGAACCTTCAACAATTCTGGTGCAAACTGACCGTAATACTGCGTCATATTTCGAACGTCTCGCTCGAGCATGGACTTAGCATTATTGTTAGCCGACGCGTCCACCGCCTGCGGTAAATCGATAATCACTGGACCGTGCTCATCTACCAGCACATTAAACTCCGACAGATCTCCGTGAATCACACCAGCACACAACATCCGAACCACGTCGCGCATAACAATGGCATGATCGCGTCGCGCTCGTTCGGGGCTTAGCTCTACGTCGTTCAAACGTGGTGCTACGTAGCCATCTTCATCGGTAATCAGTTCCATTAGCAACACGCCACTAAAGCAACCATAGGGCTCGGGTACACGAACGCCAGCTTGGGCGAGTTTATAAAGCGCATCGACTTCGGCACTTTGCCAAATCTCTTCTTGCTGGTCGCGCCCGAACTTCGAGCCTTTTTCCATAGCGCGAGCGCGTCGGCTATTACGAACCTTACGCCCTTCTTGGTATTGCACAGCTTTCTTAAAACTACGTTGCGCAGCTTCCTTGTAGACTTTTGCACAACGCACTTCAGTACCGCAGCGCACCATGTACACCGTGGCTTCTTTACCACTCATTAATTGACCGATTACGTCATCAATAAGCCCATCTTCGATCAACGGCAACAGCCGTTTAGGCGTTTTCATATTAAATCCATGCGATCAACAAACTGTCGGTGACTATTTCCACACCGCCAACACGGTTTTCAATGCAGTAAGCAATGCGATTGGTTGATCCAACATTAAATGGTGTCGAGCATCTGGAATGTCGATGATCGGAAACGGCATTTGCTCCAATTCATCGATCAACTCAGTCAAATAGGCTGCTGAATCATCATTAAATAAATAACTCTTTTTACCATATATCACCGCCTTACGGCCAGGAGCAGACACCACGCGCTCGCCGGTCTTGGCCCATTTAGTTTCAAAGCCTGGTTCACGTCGAAACACGCCCGGATCAAATTTCCATTGCCAGCCGCCATCTACCTCGCGCAATGAATGAAATGCCATAAAATCAAATAATTCAGGGACTTCTACTTTCTGCGGCGGCGCTAACACGAATCGACCTTTAGCCGTTGGGTAATCAGGGTAAACGCGATTCGGTCTACTAGCATTCTGATTGCCAGGCGGTTTAAACTTCTCGGCATTCGCTTCCAACACGCTCGGGCGCATAATCATCAAGTCGCAAATTATCATGCCCGCGAATTTATCTGGGTGTTCATGCACAGCCGATACCGCGACCTGTCCACCATAGGAGTGCGCGATAATGGTTGGCTTAGACTCGTGTCCAAACAAACCAGTTTGCTCGGTAACTCCAAGCAATTCGTCAATCCGAACCTCTATCGGATACGCGTCACGCTTACCCGAGTCGCCCATGCCAGACATATCGTAGGCCACCACATGATAGTGCTCGGCTAAAAACGGTGCAATAAACGCCCAGCAACGTGAATGCGCCAAGAACCCATGCAGCATAATGATGCTCGGTTTAGTACGGTCGCCCCATCGGAAATACCGGATATCACAGCCGTCAACCGTTACGAAACCTTCTTCGCGCGGCACCTGCATCGCCTCGTGCAACCATTTAGGAGGATTGTCGACGGCGGCAGTCAGATCAGCCATTCCAGAACCAGAAAATGACGATGACTTACGGGCTAATTGAGAGCTTTCACTATTTTGATTAATCATGGAACGAGTCATAGAAAACATTATTTTGATAGACGAAGTGTACGCTAGATAGACGGCTACTTACACATTGCCATCACAATTGAGTACCAAGTTGGTTCTATCGATGCGCGGCCAAGCAGTCACTCAGCACCTTGCAAAATCAGGTGTTTAGAAGAATTCAATCACAATAAGATTTCAGTTCTACCGAAGCCTAATGAAACAGCACCACGTTAGTCCACATCGGTAACAAATTAAATTGTATATTGTGCTTTTCTGCGCGAGACCGTGCGTACTGAATACCTCCAGCCGCCTCAGTTTTTAACACCTTAGAAACTAATAGATTGGGCATAATTGGCTTTTCTTCAAGAGCATCAGTCAGACTATCGAAGTGGATTGGAAAAACTTGCTTGGGCTGAGTCGCGGTAACAATGTGCTGCCAATACGCTTGCTGATACGGGTCAGTTTGACCGGCAACACCACCAACCCCGAGAAACAACACATCTGCCTGAATATTATCTAGTGCATTCGGCACGAATCCGGCGCTGCCTTGTACCAAAATATCGCCCTTATAATGCGAAATCAACACGGAGTAGGCACCACCCATTTTGTAGTCAAGCGCTTTAGCTGGCGGCACCAGAGGTTGCTCTATCAGCGTGTCGCTTAATGCGGCAGCGCGCAACTTGGCATTGGGAAACTGATAATGATCGCTCGGTATCAAGGTAACAGAGAATGCGCCAAATTGGTAAACAGTATTATTTTTAGCTACCTAAATTTGGGCTTCATCCAGCCCCCAACCGCGCGCGATATTAGCCGTTGACTCCGAGCCCAACAATACCGCGCCAGTGCGTTTTGCCACTTCTGGCGCATCCATTGCGTGATCAAAATGACTGTGCACCGGAATAATCACATCAAGTTGCCTCAGCTCGCTGCGTTGCAACGCATGACTAATTGCTTGCATATCCGGTTCGATTTCGCCAGCGAGGACTTGCATCGCCGTGGGCCGACTAAACCATGCATCAAGCATAATTGCGCTGCGGCCGTCTGAGATCAACAGGTTGGTATTCCCCATGTATTGCACCGTAACGTCGCCCCTCTCAACGACTGATGCCGACAACTCCAAAGCCGCAAACTGCTCATAGTCGTCACGCATAAGCACCAGTCCGCTAAGCACAATGCCAAGCAACACAACCAAGATCGCTAGCAGTTTAATCGTGAGTTATATAAATTTCATACTGCTTGCGCTCAATAAGATGTGAATGATTACCGCGCTATACCAGCGCTTACGGCTAAGGTATTTGATTCTTACTCGCAACTCAAGAATACTAGCTACCACTCCACCTAGCGACGCTTAAGCTCGATCATGCCAACTAATAACAAGTGCCCAAATTGCCAGCACACATTGCACGGACAATATTGCTCGAATTGTGGGCAAAATCAAAAGAGCACTGACCGGTACTTTTTGACGCTAATTAACGAAGCGTTTGAAGGCATTTTCAGCTTGGATTCAAAGGCTTGGCGGACCACTTTTTACCTTTTTTTCAAGCCTGGATTTCTTACCAACGAACATTTCGCGAATCGTCGCGCTCGTTATATTTCGCCGCTACGCCTGTATTTGATCACCAGTATCGGTTTCTTTTTAACACTGTCGATGCTTAACCTATTTAATCCTAACTTCAAAATCGACGTCAACCAGAATGAGCCCGTCGAGACCAACAACTCAGAGCACAGTGAGCCAGCCGCTGACAACGTCTTATCAAGCAATCAAGAATTTAGCGACGATCCCAAGGTAAGCGACACACCGACCACGCTGCCAGGTAATACTGAACAGCCAACCACTGAGCTGGTCCAACCGCTCTCAAATAGCATTGACGAATTTCCACAGATCACTATTGATATTCCAATGGCTGACGAAGAAATGCGTCAGCAGCTCAACAGCAAACTACAAGCAAAAATCGAGAATGCCGTCGAAATAGCCAAGAAAAGTCCGAAACGTTTGATCTCGAAAATAATCGATACCGCACCGCCGGTTGTGTTTATATTGTTGCCATTTTTCGCACTGATTCTGAAAGTTGTTTACATCACCAGCAAGCGTTACTACGCCGAACATCTCATTCTGGCGCTGCATAACCATTCATTTTTGTTTGCCGCCATCACATTGATGACCCTGAGTCCATTAGTGTTAAGCCACGACATTGACGTGTGGTTTTCCTTGATACTGACCGTTTGGATCGGACTCTATATGTTGCTGAGCTTAAAACGAGTATTTAGACAAAGTTGGACAGTCACAATCATCAAGACCATGCTACTTGGTCTCGTTTACGTTAACTTACTCTCATTGGGACTTGTTACCGTTACGTTGATTGGCATTTTGCTACTTTGATACAAAATACCCCGAAATCCTCGAGGTATTTTGTTCTAAACATGAACGACTTTAGTTAAGACCAACTACCTGATCCGCCACCAGTACCCGACACGGTCGACACTGAACCGGCTTGAAAATGGCCAAGCAACGTATTGTTAGAATCGAAAAAGTACATTGCGGTGTAAACCGGCGTAGCGGTAAACGTAAAACTGGTGGTTCTAGCATACAAATCATTAAGCGATGAAGCGTCTGCTAGGTATACGTCGCCGAATAGTGCGCCGCCACCCGGAAAGCTAACGCCCCAAGCTGACCCGTCGAAGGTCTTCCCACCATTCACGTTACATTGCGCTTTCACATAAAAAATGAGGCTCGCAAGTGACCCGTTCGCACCATAAGCTGATGATGCCTTTAACACCGGCTCGGTCACATTAGCCAAGCTTTTGGCTGTGCTCTCGACCACCTCATCGCTTAATTTTCCGGTAAAATGTTGCTTAAAATCGCTGGCCAAGTTCACTGGCTGAGTTTGATTATTGCTCATGATTACTCCATGTAAATTAGGTTGTTGCTCTAGACGATATTGTCTAGACGCGTCACCGAGTATTGAGCAAAACAACAAACAACGGAATTACACGCGATTACACAACACCGTCAAGATTTGCCATGTCGCAAATGACAAAGGATCAAAAATGCAAGAAAACAGAGTTTTGTAGCACTGTTTTCGGTCTAAGCACGACATAAGCCCGTGTATTTAAGCCGAAGGCTATTCGCTCGTCCAATCTATGGTTAATTTCGGTATATACTCACGGCTTGTTTACACTCGTCCTATTTCTACCTCTGGGGAAGAAGAGCAAGATGGCCTACCTTCGGATGCACGCTACCGACAATATTGACTACTTGCGTGAATACCACACCATTGGCCGGCGCAATCAAGAAATTGATACCTATCTCGACTTTCCGGAGGTGTCAAAATTGCATGCCGTCATCGAATGGAAACAACCCAATTGGGTTATTCGCGATATGTCATCCAACGGCACCTGGATCAATAATGACCGTCTGCCTCCGTACACCACGCATCTCCTAAAACAGCACGACCAAGTCAAAATTGCGGATAACCCGCAGCTGACCTTCGAGATAGCCGACATCACACCACCGGTTGACATGATATTTGCAAGTGATGATAAATTGCATTGCCAAACCTTAGCTGAAAATCGCTTATTGCCCGACCATGATTCCCCGAGTGTGGAAATATATAAGTGCCCAGAACGCCACCAATGGTTTGCCCAACATATTCAGGGCGCGAGAGATCAAGCGGTCGAATTAGGCCCTTTTGAACACGACAGCCAACTACGCGTCGACGACACTGACTGGACCTTTTTTATTGTCAACGACTCCGACGAAACCAAGCTATTGGACACTAATCAAAATCGCTTTGACGATGTAGAATTTCGCTTTGACCTTAGTCAAGACGAAGAAAATGCCACGTTGAAACTGATTCACGGCGCCCAACAAGTCGACCTACAAGAACGCTCTCACCATTACCTATTAGTCCATCTATTACGGCAAAAACAAGCGGCTTCAGGAGATCATAACTCAGCGCCTAAACTAGGCTGGATTGACTGCGAGTTGTTAATGCGGGACCTAGGCATTGATCATACCCATATGAACATCTTGGTTTACCGTGCGCGTCAACAAATTACCGCCGCGCTAGTCGGCTTTGCCGGTGCATCGAGATTATTTGAACGTCGACGTGGCGCAATTCGTACGGGAATTGAACGATTCTCAATCTATAAAGAAGGACAACGTGAAGTCTAATACCGCAAGCCTAAGCCGCCTATATGAGCACCACGATTGAACAGTTAAAAACGCTCGGCCGATATCAGATATCACGCCCATTAGGGCGTGGTGGCATGGGTATAGTGTATCTGGCACAAGACACCGAATTGGCTCGCGATGTCGCCATTAAATGTTTTTCCCTAGACGCCAATCAACGCGATCTAACTACGCGCCTTAAGCAAGAAGCGGTGTTGTTGGCTAAATTAAACCATCCGAACGTCATCCAACTTTATGATGTTGTCGAAGACAACGAGACTCTTGGCTTAGTGATGGAATTCGCCGACGGCACCACCTTAAGGCAAACCCTGAAAGAGCAACCACCAACCCTGCACACCGCTCTAAGTTACTTAGCGCAGATTGCCAACGGCCTACAGCAAGCTCACAAGGCGGGCATTATTCACTGTGATTTGAAGCTCGACAATATCTTGATGGCAGGACAAACCCCCAAGATTAGTGACTTTGGAATCGCTCAAGCTCGGCGTGACCACGCCGACCAACCGCGAACGAACTCGCAACAAGTAACTGGTAGTTCGTACTCTGCATCGCCGGAACAAGCACAAGGCTTGCCGCTCGATTTTCGCACCGACGTATTTTCATTTGGCGTTCTGGCGTATCAAGTGCTAAGCGGCCGACACCCGTTTGGCAAAACACTTGATCAACGTGAAATGCTCGAGCGAATCGTGAATCAGCGTTTCGAATTAAACACCGTAGATCGCCATAATTGGCCGATTGCACTGCAAGCACTAATCACCGAGCTACTGGAAAAGCAGCCGCAAAACCGACCCAGCAACATGGCTAAGGTTGCGCAGCAACTGCAAGAGATCCAGCGCAGCCTAGACGGCGAAAATGAAATAGATGATGCAACCGCTATTATCCAAGCGGTGTCGGCCAAACCAGCTAAAACCACGCGCCGCTGGCTCGCTGGAGGGATGATTGGGTCAATCATTTTAGCCGCCTCGATCGGACTTATTATGCTGCAGCCGTCAAATCAAAAGATGCTATCAGTAGCCGTTCTAGCGCCTAATTTCTCACATTCTAATAACAATTTTGATACCAGTCGACAGCGCCGAATTGTCGCCACCATTAAAACCAGTTTAGAAGAAAGCCTGCTACGCAGTGATACCTTACGACTCAACCCCAACTCAGACATCGATGTATTTGAGGGTAATTTCGTCAAATTCGCCAATGCGATCGCCGCCGATTACATTATTCGCCCTAGCGCTGATTGCCAGCAACAACGCTGCCAAATCGTATTGCAAAAGCTCTCTGGCGCAAGCGGGCTAGTAGAGCAGCAGTTAGACTGGCCGGTGGTCGCCACGTCAATGTCAGATATTCGCGAAACCATTGCGACCCAATTTCCCAGCCTATTTCCCAACCTCAAATCCGTATTTGAGCAACCGGCAGTCGGTGAGGAGTCGTATCAACGCTATCTGGATTTGTATCTCACGACGCCAAATGACTCCGATGATGCGCTTGCACAACTCAAAGAACTCGAAGATTTACAATTAGAAGCAGCTAAGTTCCTACCTCTGTACAAGCTGTATTCGCGGCGCGCACTCGATTTGTTTGATCGCACTGGCGACAATAAAATACTGAACCGCCTAAACGTATTCCTTAGCCGCGCGCCAACGCTATTACGCGAGCAACCGACTTTTAAGCAACTTGAGTTTCGACATTTACTTAAAACCCGCGATTTTCTCGGAGCCGAATCGGTGGTGGCATGGATGGGCGCAAAAAATGCTGACCGCGTACTGGTTAATGACTTACAAGCCTTGCTGGCTTGGGAAAAAGACAACTATGACGACGCACTCGCACTAGAGCGCGAAAGCGTTTTGCTGCAACCTTCGTACACACGCTTTTACAATCTCGCTGTATCGGAATACACACTGGGCAACCTCGAACAAGCACGAGAGGCCGCCAAACGCACGCTTGAGCTGGTGCCACAAGATATTGACGCGCTCAACTTAATAGCGGCGATTGAACTCACCAACGGTAACTTAGACGATGCGGCACGGCTTTACCGTGAGCTGGTAGTTCAAAGCCCAGACAGCTATGGCTACTTAAACCTTGGTGTAACGCTCATGTTGCAAGGTCAATTTGATGAGTCAATACATTACATTCAGATGGCAACGGACTTAAACCCTGGTAACCCCGAATATCAACTTAACTTAGCAGATGCCCACCTATTGGCCGGTCAACTACAAGCTGCGAATAAAGCTTATCAACGCGTGATTGATAATACCGCCACCTTAGATGGCGCCACTCAGTTTTATTTTAGGGCTCAAGCACAAGCTCACCTTGGCGACTTTAATCAAGCGATCAAAACCCTACGACTAGCAGAACAAACCTATTCGGCCACGCCAGAATCAGCGTATGCAGCGGCATTAGTGCATGCCTTAGCTGGCAATAACAGCGCCGCAATCGTTGAAACTGAAAACGCCATTAATGGCGGCATTGGTGCCGTTTGGTTTCACTTAAGCTGGTTTAATCGTCTATGTGATTCGGAATTATTCGTGACGTTAGTACAACACGGAGATAAAAACCCATGCCGAGGCGATCCAAACTAGTCCCCATTTTTCTTGCGTACGGCCACACTCGGGTCTTCGGTCACCAATATATTTGACAGGGTATCGGTTATATTGAATGTCAGGGCACCGGCTTCGACCTCCTCACACTTGAAACAAACGCGGAGTTCACGTCCACCAGGCAATACTTCGAGAATAGTTACACAAGAAGCGAGCGGACCCTTATGGTTCTCCAGTCCAGTCCAAGAAAGGTTGGCCGGATGTAACGCAACAAACGTATACGATGGGTCACCAAAAATTCGTATATTCGCGCGAAATATATTGTCTGGGTTCTCAAACTCAAGATCAATTTTTTCGATGCGACGTCCGGGTACACCACTACGAGATAAGCGAAGCGTAGCATTCGGCGCACAATCGCCAGAACTATCAGGTGCCACCAACAATAGCCAATCCCGCTCCACCAACGTCTGATCGACTAGCACATAGCCGGGCGCTGGAACCACATCAATTTTATGGCTATTTCTGCCATCTGCTGCCGAATCCGATGCGGATTGAGTTTCATTTTTCGCTGTGCGTTTAGTCATAGTAATTTCCTCTGTATATCTTGAGTGTGGGGGAATTGAGCATGGGGCTCAATCTCGGTGCCATAGCGTCTCACTGTTGACTGTCGTAGCCAAAATCGTGAGTCGCGCCTATGAGATAATACGTTATGAGACATTTGTATTGTTAAATATCGCTTATCATGGATTTTAAGCGCTGAGTCTTGCGCCAAGACTCACCTAGTGAGCCAATAATTTGGATACGTATTAATCATATAAGCGACGATCATGACACTCAAGAACTCTACTCTAGGACAGTTTGCCTAACAATTACAGGCTATTACGTCGCTCAAGGAATACGAGAGGATTGCCTTTTCGCGCTCATATCAACACAAACTAAGCAGCAATCTTTTGCTCCCGTCATATTGACACACTATACTATTGACAGACGTAAACAATATTTGATGTGGTAGCGACCATTATTCCTGAACCACGGACTAACACACCTCGATCAACGGTCAATGCCCGCCCTACTTTAACGTGTTCACATCATCACCTTAAAATAGCACTCAAGCGGTCAAAGCTAGTTGGCCCATAAATAGCGAACACATTAAATCAAACGACAAATCTTAAGACAGGAGATCAAGATGCTAGAAATCAAATTGAACGGCGAAGCCGTGACGCTGGATGCCGACCCAGCGATGCCGCTACTCTACGCGATTCGCGATCTCGCACAGCTCACCGGCACTAAATTCGGTTGCGGTATGGGCTTATGCGGCGCCTGCACCGTACACCTCGACGGTCAGCCTATTCGCTCATGTGTCACACCCGTGTCAGCGGCGGTAGGTAAGTCAATCACCACCATCGAAGGGTTAAAAGTAGAGCAAGCATTACATCCAGTGCAACAAGCATGGATCAATAATAAAGTGCCTCAGTGCGGATACTGCCAATCTGGGCAAATGATGAGTGCCGCCGCTCTTCTTGCCACGAACTCTTCACCAAGCGATGACGATATCGATGTCGCAATGCAAGGCAATATATGCCGTTGTGGCACCTACCCGAGAATTCGCGCAGCAATTAAAGAAGCGGCCTCGGCGATCAAAGCTGAATCGCAGGCGGTGAAGTCATGAGCACACATCAACAAGTAAACCGTCGTCAATTTTTGTCCTTAACCGGTCGAGCCGGCGGCGCACTTATTATCGGTGGCGGTCTCAGCACCTTCACTGGCAACGTACTGGCTGAATCGAGTAGCGCTGTATCAAGCGCGGCCGTAACCAATAGCGACACAACAAGCGAACTTGGTGTGTTTGTCAGCATCGCCAATAATGGTGACGTCGAGATCATTTGCCACCGCGCCGAAATGGGTCAAGGCATTCTAACCAGTGTGCCGCAACTAATTGCTGAAGAACTGTGTGCCGATTGGGATCGAGTCACAGCGGTGTTAGGTAAAGCCGACGTTCGTTATGGCGACCAAAGCACCGGTGGCTCAGCATCGATTCGACGCTTTATCAAACACACTCGAGAAATGGGCGCGGTAGCGCGAGACATGCTTGAACAAGCTGCCGCTAATCGATGGGCGGTAAACAAAAGCGAAGTTTCGGCTTCACAACATCACGTGCATCACAGCAAAACGGGACGCAGCTTTGGCTTTGGAGAGTTAGCGGCCGACGCCGCCAAACTACCCGTACCGGCGGTCGACTCGCTAAACTTAAAAGACGTCAAGGATTTCACTATTGTTGGTGCCGATGTCGCACTCCAAGGCCTTGAGAATATTGTCATCGGCCAAGCCACCTACGCCCAAGACATTCAATTACCAGGCATGCTGATTGCCAGTATTGAACGACCACCAGTGGTCGGGGGCAAAGTAAAATCGTTTGATGCGACTAATGCCAAAGCAGTCAAAGGAGTGGTAGACGTTGTGCAACTCAAAGACCGTTCTTTACCCGTAAATGTATTGCCGGTGTCTGGTGTCGCGGTGCTCGCCACCAATACCTGGGCGGCCATCGAAGGCCGTAAAAAGCTCAAAGTCGAATGGGAGCATGGCGCTAATGCCACGCATGATTCTGAAGCGTATAAGACTGACTTAGTAAAGAAAGTTAACGCCAAGGCCAAACCCGTTCGCGTGGAAGGTGAAGACATTTACGCCCACCAGTTTGATCCAGAGAAAACCATAGAGGCCACCTACACGGTTCCCTACCACCATCATATGTCGATGGAAACTCCTGCAGCGACCGCCGTAATCCATGACAACGGACACTGTACGGTATGGACAGGTACACAAACCCCACAATGGGGCAAAAATATGGTGCTCGCAGAACTGGGATTCGACCCAAAGACCGACAGCGATAAAGTCGAGCTGAACAATACTCTAATGGGCGGCGCTTTTGGTCGAAAAGGTAAAAATGACTTTACTATCGAAGCCGTTGAGCTAGCCAAAGCCACAGGCAAGCCAGTTAAGGTAGTGTGGAGCCGCGAAGACGACGTGAAGCATGGTTTTTACCATTCCATTGCTGCCAACTACTTTAAAGCCGAATTGAACCAGCAGAATAGCAGCGATTACTGGCTGCAACGTCTCGCTTCACCGCCAATCGCGTGGATCTTTAATGACAAGGCGACTTACTTAGACGACGGCGCTTTGTCACTAGGATTTGCTGACGTGCCGTTTGACGTTAAGAATATGGCCTTTGAAAACCAACAAGTCACAACACACGTTCGTACCGGTTGGGTTCGCTCGGTAGGCAATATTAATAATGCGTTTGGACTCGGATGTTTTGTCGATGAGTTAGCCGTCAAGGCCGGTATCGGAACTCGCGAAATGTGGATGAACCTGTTTGGTAAAGACCGTATCTTTGACCCGCGCAGAGAGGGTTTTAAAGGGTACTCCCAATATGGTCAAGAAACCGAAGATTACTTACTCGATATCGCCCGCTTTAAAGCCGTCCTCAATGAGGTAGTCGACAAAAGCAATGCCGAAGAAACACTGCCGGAAGGTCAAGGCTGGGGAATTTCAGTAGCCGCTAGCTTTAACTCGTATGCGGCGGCCGCCACCAAAGTCGCCGTTGTCGACGGACAAGTTGACGTGTTAGAGATGCATACTTCAATTGATTGCGGCTTAGTCGTAACGCCTGACCGCGTGGTATCACAAATGGAAGGCGCGATGATCATGGGGCTGTCAATGGCGTTAGAAAGCGAAATCACGGTAAAAGATGGCGCCATCGTACAAAATAATTTCTACGATTACCCCGTCTCACGTATCAACAAAGTACCGCCTTTACATGTACACATGGTGCGCTCAAATAAGGCGCCTGGTGGTGTCGGAGAACCTGGTTTACCGCCAGTTATGCCAAGCATAGTAAACGCAATTTTTCATGCATCCGGAGTACGCATACGCGACCTGCCGGTAAAGAAAACCATGAAAGTGTAATAGCCGTCGCTGAGCAAACAATCATTCAGTCACATGAAGCTCCTGATCGACGCTGATGCTTGCCCGGTGGTGATTAAAGAAATCATTTGCCGGGCCGCTCAACGAACACAAACACCAGCATGGTTTGTGGCAAATCAACTTATTTCGCTAGCGGAATCTCCTTGGCTTAGAGCCATACGAGTGGCTCAAGGCTTCGATGAAGCCGACAACGAAATTGTTAGCTTAGCGGAAACCGACGATTTGGTGATCACTAACGACATACCGCTCGCCGCCGATGTGTTGGCCAAAGGCGCATCGGCGATTAGTATGCGTGGTGAGAAATATTCTCCTGACTCCATCAAGGCCCAACTAACCATGCGCGACTTTATGGACACACTTAGGGGCAGTGGTTCGCATACTGGCGGCCCCGCGCCATTGAATCACTCAGACCGGCAGCAATTCGCTAATAAACTCGATACCTTTCTACAACTCACTCAGCAACAAACCACTAAACAACAACTTAGCAAACAACACTTTAGCAAACAACAACAGAGCAAGCGTAAAAGTTAGTGCCCAACCCTCAACCTAGCCAACAGCACGATATATTTCGCAGTGTTGCTGGTTCGATAGAGTAATTAGGCCGATTAAACAGCTTGTTGCAAGGTCTGCAACATTTCCACGAACGCTTCCTTGGGCTGACCACCAGATACCAAATATTTGTTGTCAAAGATAAATGCAGGCACCGCGCTGATGCCTTGTTGTTGTGATAACGCTTGGTCAGACCGCACTTGATCGACATATTGGTCAGAATCAAGTACTCGCTGAGCTTCAGTCACCGGCAAGCCGACAGCATCGACACAGGCCAGCAGCGCAGCATGCTTACTTGGATCGCCCGCTTGTTGAAAATACAAATCAAACAAGGCTAACTTTAGCTCAGTTTGCAACGAGTGCTCGGCAGCCCAGTGCAATAGACGGTGCGCATCGAATGTGTTGTAGATTCGTCCAGTGTCGGGGAAATTAAACTGATAACCGACTGACTCACCGCGCTCAATCAGGGTTTGTCGATTCGCCTGAGTTTGCGCCGGACTAAGTCCATACTTTTGTTGAATATGCTCAGCTCGGTCTTGCCCCTCAGGTGGCATGGTCGGGTTCAACTCAAATGGCCGCCAATGAATTGTGACATCTTCATTTAAGGTTAACTCATCCAGTGCCGCCTTCAAGGCGCGGTAGCCAATGATGCACCAAGGACAAGAAACATCAGAAACAATATCGATAGTGTGCATAACTTAAGGGCCTCGAACGGAGTGAATAAATTTAATTGCATAGTTTACTCGAAACACAGTACGCAACGTGTAATCGAATCACATTCAATACACGATACCCTCACAGCCGTCGATCTCCGTCAGCGATTTGATCGCTTATTCTAATTGCATTCAATTTGCGGTGAATTGTTGACCATCGATACGTAGAATCGGCGATAATGTATTCATCAAAACCGAACACCACTCGCCATGCTAGTTAAGCATTGGCGCAGTAAATCCCAATATTCCTCATGTCTGTAAAAGAATTTACCGCGTTTGTCGCAATACTCATGTCCATCGTTGCGATTTCGATTGACGCCCTATTACCGGCCTTCAGCTTTATTGCATCTGACTTAAATGTGTCAGATCCTAACAAAATCCAACTGGTGATTAGCGCTCTGTTCTTAGGCTTGGCTATGGGCCAACTGGTATGTGGTCCGCTGTCGGATGCTTTCGGCCGTAAACCGGTGCTGTACGTGGCATTGGCAATCTACTTTATCGGCACCGCCGTTTGCTACTTTTCAAACAGTATCGAAATGTTGTTAGCTGGCCGCTGGATACAAGGCCTTGGCGTCGCTGGCCCGAATATTGCAGCGGTCTCATTAGTGCGTGATAGCTACAAAGGCCGAGAAATGGCCAAGATCATGTCACTGGTGATGATGGTTTTCATTATGGTGCCAACTCTGGCTCCAGCCTTGGGTCAACTAATTTTACTGTTTGCCGACTGGCGCTCTATTTTTATTCTCTACGCGGTCTATGGCACCATTATTCTGACGTGGGTTTATTACCGATTAGATGAATCACTCCCAAAAGACAAGCGAATTCCGTTTAAAGCAAATCGCTTGGCCGCTGGATTTCGTGAAGTCCTATCGAATCGAAGCACCACAAGTTTGATGGTTTGCATGGGCTTAGTGTTCGGCTGCCTAATTGGCTATATCAATTCGTGCCAGCAGATTATTCAAGTGCAATTTGGCGCTGGCAAAATGTTCAGTGTCTACTTCGGCATGCTGGCGCTATTACTTGGCGTGTCATCATTATTCAACTCGCGATTTGTTGAGCGTCTTGGCATGCACTTCATTGCATCGCGGGCATTGCTCGTTATCGCTGGATCGTCATTGAGCTTTTTGGTAATACAACAATTTTTTGATGTTCGACTATGGATGTTCTTATTATATGCCGCCACTTTGTTTGGCAGCTTCGGACTTATCTTCGGCAACCTAAATGCCATGGCGATGGAGCCGATGGGTCACTTAGCTGGCATCGCCTCAGCCGTAATCGGTTCCACGTCTTCGTTAATGTCCATCACCATCGGCACCATCATTGGTCAACTCTATGATGGCACGGTCGCCCCAATCACCACCGGCGCCTTATTGATTGCTGCGGCCGCTTGGGCACTGCTGCAATACGCAAACCGGCAAAAGGATATGGCAACCGCCACAGTCTAATCAAGCCACCGCAGTCGAGCTATTAGGAGCGAGACTGCTGGTGACTGCGGGGTTGGCTACGGCTAAACTAAATTGGCGAACCCGGTGGCAGGCTTGGCAACTCAATCAACTTATCACTCGGCGACACACTCAGTGATTCTAAGCGTTTAAGCTGATAACGGATTGAAGCACGATATTCTGTACTCGCTTTCGGTAAGCGACGCTCGAGATAATTGCGTTCAGTATTGAGCGCCTCAAACATCGCCACTCTAACTTCTGGCGCTACCGTCGACGTCTGCAGGATATTAAGATAATTCGAGTAAATTAAATCAATCACCGCCTGATGAATCGCCGCGTTGATGCCAGATTTTTCAGTCGCAATCACTTGCGCATGCAGGGCGTTGGTTAACTGCGCTATCGACGGTATTGTCGGGTCAGCGGCACTCTGTTGATGCAAACGTGCTAACCGTTGTGGATGCAGTATCAACGATAAAGTATGTTGCGCTGATTTTGTCGCAAGCGCTACCTGATCAAACGCGATGCCAGTATTGCCGTGCAACGACTCTCGTGAGCGCGCGTATTCAGCCGCTTTCGGTACCATCATCGCTAGCGCTGAGTCGGGCAAGACTAGAAATTCAGCTTGCAGAGATTCAAGCAATACCATCATGGCACGAGTTTGATCATTCCCGCCTAACACCTGTACCGACGGCCCATTGCTTGCTTGCAGCTCACGATCTTTGCGATCATATTCATAGGTCATTCCGCCTACCCATTTGGCCGCTGCCTCAGTTTGGTAGCGATGCGAGTAAAACACCGGAAGTAGAATCTCTTCTAGCTCTGACCAAGGTTGGCCGGCCTTTAAATTTGCCGCACCAAAGTTTGCCAAGGCCACTTGTCTCAGTGCATACATACGTTTGAGCTCGGTAACCGCATCAGCACCGTTGTCCCATAAACTGGCATTCGCGTGAGGACTCCCGGCTCCGCGCGCATCTTGGTCGTTGATATACTTCAGACCATCAGCATCAGTTTGTCGTAAACGCGCATTAAGCTGGGCTAATACCGCTGGCTCATCGATTGCTTGACCTTGCTCATCAATGAACTCTTGGTAGCCATAGGCAATTGCTGCTTTGTCCCATTTACCAAGTCCCACGCCATAAGCATTCGGCGCCACAATCTGTTCACCATCCAACTCAAATTGTGGATGCGGGTAATCCATCACCGACTCACGACCATAATTGCTAGCGGCAAAATTATGCAGCAAGCCTAAGGTGTGCCCTACTTCATGTGCCGACAGCTGGCGAATTCGTGCGAGTGCCAGATCCATTAAAGTCTGATCATCTTCAGAGTCAGCAAATGGCGCCATCATGCCTTGTGCAATGAGATAGTCCTGACGCACACGCAGCGACCCTAGCGTGACATGACCTTTGATAATTTCACCATTACGTGGATCAATTACGCTCGAACCATAAGACCAACCTCGCGTGGACCGATGTACCCACTGAATCACGTTGTAACGAAGGTCCATCGGGTCGGCATCCTCGGGCAGTATTTTCACTTGATAACCATCGACATAGCCTAATGCTTCAAAAGCCTCGGCCCACCATTTTGCACCATCTATCAATGCCGAGCGCACAGGCTCTGGAACCCCAGGATCGATGTAATAGACGATCGGTGCAACGGCTTCGCTGCGTGCAGCAGCGGGGTCTTTCTTGTGTAACCGGTGTCGACCAATGTAGCGTTGAGTAATAGGCTTATTGATGGCTTGAGCATAATCTTGATATTGAATCGACCAATAGCCGCTTTTTGGGAGGTATGCCCGTGCCTGATACCCAGGTTCCGGTAGACGAATAAAACTATGTCGCATTTTAAGCGTCACGGCATAGGGGTTTGGTGCGGCTTCCGTCAAATATTCACCAGGCTCTTGGCCGACCAAAGTGATGGTAGCCTGCAATTCAGTATTGTCTGGAAACGCTTTGCTATGCTCGGCATCAAGTGCTGAGCGAGAAGCATCAACTTGGTAGCCCTTACCTTGGCCGCGCGCCGCTAAAGTTCGTCCAACCCCGTGGATGTCTTGCAATACGAAGTCGCTGGCATCAACTAAAACCCAGCCACTGCCTTGATCGACTACCTCAAAGCCCCATAACACCGACGCGGCAAATGCCTCATCGATAGCAGCCGCCTCAAGCTCATTATCAGTCACCGCACGGAACGCGGTTGGTAGCTGTTTAAGAAATAGTTTGTTACCGTGCTGCTCAAACTTGACCAAGCGTGTTTCGCCTAACTGCCCTCGATCTAGGCCAATATCGTTAGACCCCAACCCACTCGGCAAGCTCGTTTGATAGATGAATTGCTGGTCAAGATTATCAATACGTAGATACAACTTGCCGGATTGCTGATCGTCAACGATTCCAACAAAGCCACTTTGCAGCGAATTTTCACGTTCCAAGCTGCTAAGGGTTGGTTTGGCATACGCCGTGCTAATCAGCACGGCCGTCACTACAGTGAAGAGCGACAACAATAATGTGAAGCGTGTTTTCATAATAATTCTATCGGAGTTGACGGGTTTGAGTGCCAGCAAATTGATTTTGACCATCAAACCACCAGCACGCTTACGATTAAATACGCCACACTATAGCAGACGTTAAAGCACCGTTTGAGCGCAGAGTGTCGCTCTAGATAACTGCTCCTCCGCATCCTTGCGGTCCTGCGAACTAGCTCGGATACAGCGGCGGCAAAGCAGATTTAGTCGATCCCTTGTAGTCAGACTCAAACTTGTCTCGCACCGCCAACGCCGCTGTCGCTAACTGATCTGGATTGAAACCTTCGCCGTGTTGGTACAAAGTGCGATCTAAGCGCGCGACCTCGTGGCTCAATTGATCGTCGTTGAGTGTCGCGAGTAACACCGTTAACGGCGTATCGTTATCCGCTTGCAAGGCAATTCTCAACCAATGCGTCAACGCCAGACGCGTGCCCGACGGGTCTTCCTTTTTAAGTTGGTCAAGTACTACCGACCAAGCCTCTTCAGCCGATAAATCTTGCTCATCCAACACGCTCATTGGATGCTCTCGAATAGCGGTTAGTTGCTTATTCAGCCGTATTATCACAAAGAACTGCAGCGCAATAATCAGCGCTAATACAGACACCACGGCGATCCATACTAAGTTTGACAGAGCTTCAACAGATTCAGTTTGATCGGCCACAGCTTGTTGCGCGGCGCTCGTGTTTGATATCGAAACTCCTGGTTCGGAACCCGACGCCGTTAAGCCCACATCATCGGCTGCCACAACTAACACTTGCTCTGGCACCACAGCGTCTTCCCATTCACCAGTTTGCGTGTTCCACCAAGGAATACGGATTTCTGGCAAGCGCAGTTCGCCAGAAGTCGATGCGACAATCGCTTGCGACTCAATTCGAGTTCCAATAATGCCCTGCTCGGTCACCTCATCGCTCAACTGAGGCTGGTCTTGGTAGGACTTGTAGTAACTCGAATCCAACATGCTGGGCAATGGCGGAATGACCGAGCTGCGCTGATTTTGTGCGGTAATGGTAATGGTACGAGTCACTGGCTGACCAACCTTAAGCTGCGATATGTCACTAGACCAAGAAGAGTCCACTGCAACCTCAGAGGCCGGAAACCACGAGGCGTTAGCACGCTCTGATTTAGGCTTCACCGCAACGGTTATTGGTTGGCTACGGGCAATCACTTGCTCACCGCGCATACCAAAGCTATCAAAAATACTGCGTCGACCACCAAGCACGCCAGTGTATCGCAGTGACGGAATGGTCAAATCACCGGCCTTTTGTGGAAAGATCGCGTAGCGCAATTCGACGACCTGAGTTGCAATTCCGTTGTCGACCTGTTGATACGTTTGCTGCCCTAACGGCTGTATATCGCCGCCTTCAATCGATAATTGCGAGCCACCAAGATCACTCAAGTTCTGAGTTACAACTAACTGCACCTTGAGAATGAATTGTTGGTCTGCGTACACGGAATCTGGCTCTACTGAAACGCTCACTGCCAGCGGTTGATTGGCGGCGGTTGTGCTGCCGGTTGACGCGGTATCACTTACTGAGATCGAGATAGGTTGGCTTTTTGCTGAACCGATCGTAAACGACGGAATCTGCAACTTACCCTCTCGTTTTGGCGCAAGAGTAATGCTCCAACGGGTAGTGGAATTGTTTTCAGTGACGCCGTTGACAATCGTCATCGAGCTACTGGTTTGCGGGCTAACTCCCAGCACATCAAAATCACTGACTAGTGACGACACATCAATCGCCGAAGAATCCACCTGGTCATCGTAAATTACCGTCAACACCAAGGTTTGGTTGATCCCCAACTCATTTCGATTCACTGTACTGCTGAGCGTGGCGGCCTGCACACTGATGACACAACAACAGCTAAGCAGCAGACCGACGCCGAACAGTCGAAGATAACTATGCAATTGCTTCATTTAGTATCGCTCCTCACCTTGTGTTGTTGAGTCGTTTTCTTGTGCTCGCAGGCGAGACTGGTAGTCAAATTTACGCCGTAATAAGCCACTAGGGTCATCTTTAATAGTCCTTAACCATTGTTCGCTCGCTTCGCTTAAATCAGGCTCGACCGGCGGCAAAGGCGCTTCATCAGTCTCATCAGATGCTTCGAGCTCGTCATCTTGCGATTCGGTAGATGAGGTTTGTTGATCTTGGTTCTGTTGATCTTGGTTCTGTTGATCTTGGTTCTGTTGATCTTGGTTCTGTTGATCTTGGTTCTGTTGATCTTGGTTCTGTTGATCTTGGTTCTGTTGATCTTGGTTCTGTTGATCTTGCTTCTGTTGATCTTGGTTTTGCTGGTCTTGGTTTTGCTGGTCTTGGTTTTGTTGATCTTGATTCTGTTGATCTTGATTCTGTTGATCTTGGTTCTGTTGATCTTGGTTCTGTTGATCTTGGTTCTGTTGATCTTGATTCTGTTGATCTTGGTTCTGTTGATCTTGGTTCTGCTGATCTTGGTTCTGCTGATCTTGGTTTTGCTGATCTTGGTTTTGCTGATCTTGGTTTTGCTGATCTTGGTTTTGCTGATCTTGGTTTTGCTGATCTTGGTTTTGCTGATCTTGGTTTTGTTGCTGCAAGATGTCTTCGATCACCGCCTTATTGTGGAGCGCGTCACTGTGTTGCGGGGCCGCTTCCAGTACTCGCTTATAGGCGGCTAAAGCGCCCTTAAAATCGCCACTCATGGCCAGCGCATTCCCTTGGTTATATAAGGCTTCAAGCCCCAAACGATCTTGCAGAGCAGCGAACTGCTTGGCAGATTCGGTATAGTTACCGGCACGGTACTGCGACACAGCCTGCCAGTCCGGCCGCTCGAATGCATTAGCCGCTTGATCAAACTCTCCCTGCTCAAACAGTTGCGCAGCGCGTTGATCAGGTGTCTTCCAAAGTGTCTCAAACCAGGATTGCGCCGATGCATCTTGCGGCAACATAATCACCAGTGGTAACACGTAAATTAAACCCTTACGGAAACTATAAAGCGCAAATGGCAAGACCAACAGTACCAACCAATGCCCTAAATCATCCCAACTACTCCATTTACCTAAACCCTCGACCTCGACAACTTCATCGGGCTGCTCGAAGCGGTCTTTTAGGATCCTAGCAAGATCAGAGTCAGTGGTACTAATTCTTGCAAACTGCCCTCCCGCTTGGGAGGCCAACTTTCGCAAACCTACGGCATCGACGGCAGTCAAGACAATCTCACCGCGACTAGTTTGAACAAACCCACCACCGGCTTTGGGTATCGGCGCCGGCTCTATGCCACTCACACCGAGAATCGAAACGGTATTACCGACTTCCAGTCGATTCGCTATATAGCGAGCGGCATCTTGTGCAACGCCATCGGTTATCAACAAAATATCACCTTGTGACAATCCGGCATCACGCAAAAGATTTTGAGCCAAATCTAGTGCTGCCTCGGTATTACTACCAGCAATCGGCATAACATTCGGATGCAATGCTGGCAGCAATGCTTGAATCGTCTGCGGGTCATCGGTCAGCGGGCTAACCGTGTGGGCATCCCCAGCATAAGCGATTAACGCCACTTGCCCGTCTGCCTGAGCCCGTAAAATATCGATTAACTTAAATTTTGCGCGCTCTAAACGACTGGGGGTTAAATCCTCCGCTAACATCGATGGAGACAAATCCAGCGCGATCACTAACGCGCCAGCATTGCGCACGGTGGGTACCGCTTGTTGGCTCATGGTAGGCCCAGCGCTCGCAATAATTAACACACAGACTGCAAACAGACTTAGCCAAGGCCATACTTTACTACGAGCACTCATTGAGACCTGCAATGCGCTAAGCATTGCCGGCGGCAAGTATTCGCTCCATTGCCCCGCTTGTGAGCGGCGTTGCACCAAGCCAAACAACAAAACGGCAAGTGGTACAGCAAGCAACCAGAGCGGTCGAATAAAATGGAAGTCCTGTAATTCACTCATCCCAATTCACCTTTGGCGTTGCTAGCGCGCGACCAATGTGTCACCAGCAACAGCACTAATATAAGCAGCAACGCCGCTAAGATAGCCCAATGGCTCAAGCTAATGGTAGGGCGAAAGGTCTGATCTTCAGGAATCGGCTCTAGACGATCAAGCTCAGCATATATGTCGGCTAACTCGTCTGGATTACGTGCCCGAAAATACTGGCCACCGGTGCTGTTGGCAATGGCCTGCAAGGTAGGCTCGTCTAAATCTGTGGCTACGGGCATGACCCGAGAACCACCGAGCATGCCTCTTACCACGCGCGTATCAGCGCCAACACCGACGGTATAAATACGTATTCCAGCTTCGGCCGCGACCGCTGTTGCTTTAACTGGATCCGTGCCAGCGGTATTCGCGCCGTCGGTCAGCAGTATCAATACACGACTGTCAGCGGGTCGGTCGCGCAAATGCTTTACCGCGAGTCCAATGGCATCACCAATCGCTGTCGCGTTTCCAGCAAAGCCAAGTTGAGCCTCCTGCAGCTGTTGATTCACAGTGTTTGCATCAAAGGTGAGTGGCGTTTGCAAATACCCTTGTTCACCAAACAATATCAGGCCAAGTCGATCGCCTTTGCGTTGTTCTACAAAATTGCCAACGACGTATTTTACTGCTTGTACTCGCTGAACATATTGTCCCTGAACCGCCATATCGGCCTCTTTCATTGACAACGATATATCGACAGCGAGCATCAAATCGCGACGCTCCTGCGGCACCTGCACTGGATCACCATAAAAAGTGGGCCTTGCCACCGCGCACACCAAGGCAAGCCAAATTAACCAGCAAAGGATGGCACGCAACCAATGAGTTGATCGAACCGTAGTCGATGAATGGGAGAGCGTCTCCATGAGCCCAAAAAACGGTACTCGCAACGCTCCTTGTGCCGCGTCACGGGCCGGCATCAGCCAGCGCCACAGGATAGGCAACGGCAGCAGTAGAAAAGCATAAGGCCACAACCAATTAAGCATCGCTACCCTCGTCAGCTGATTCACCTGAGTTAGCCTGGTTGACGCTAGAATGCTGGTCTAACCAGTGCAACACTTCGCGATAGACTTCGTCCACATCAACGGTTGGATTGGCTTGATATAACTCAACCGTTAACGCTAGTTCCGACTCGGGCGACAACGATCCAGGACTCAAGCGACGCAACTCATTACACCAAGCCGCACCAAGATGACCCGCTGCCAACCAAGGTTGAAGATGTAAGCAACAGCGTTTTAGCAGACTATTTGCAACTCGGAGAAAAGCCACATCGTTACCAGACTCTTGCCATTGCTGATAGGCCGACTCTAGCTCACTCTGCGCCGACACGCGATACAGGTTAGCCGCTCGCCGACGTTGCCGGCGACGACGCCACCAAATAAAGAACGCTGTCAAACAAACTAACACGCCGAACAACAACCACCACGCGGGCGCTAGCGGCCAAGCGGCAACCTCAGGCGGAAGGTGCACATCGTGTAAGCGTTCGGCTAAATCGATAGGTGTGGAAGTCGACATTCATTCGCCTCGCTAACGCCGGTAAACAGCATTGAGAATGTCGCGCGCGGAGTCTTGCGTACTAGCACTCGTCATGCGCGCACGTGCTTGCCGCGCGGCAGATTGCAGCGCCTTATTTTGTAGTTCAAGCTCTTGCAGGTAAGCACGTTGAATTGCCGGGGTAATTGACACGTTGCGGTCAACTACGCCGTTACTGATAGCAAACCGACCCGCCAGCGGCATTTCTGCTTCCAACGGATCCGTGATTTGCAAAAGGGTGAGATCAGTGTGTTTGCCAAGTGTGCTCAAAGCGCGTGCTGCCGCATCGTCGAAATCATGGAAGTCACTGATAATGAAAATAGCCGTGCCAGGACGAGTAATACGACGACACTCCTCTAAACTGTGGGCTAAGGAACCGGCAGCAACTTGACTATCTCTCGAACTACTCACCGCTGGAAAATCGCTCGGTGGCGAAATCAGCCGGTGATTCAAATCGACAATATCGTGGATAAACTTCAGTACGGCTGACTTGTTCCGCCGCGCACGACTATCGCGCTCAGCTCCGACCGTAAGCACCTGCCCGCCGATTCGATCCCCACCTTTTAAAGCGGCCCAAGCGAGAGCCGCTGCTAGTTCTGCAGCCAATACTGATTTGAATTGCCGTGTTGAACCGAAGAACAAAGAAGGTCGTTGATCCACCATAATGTGGCACGGACGCTCACGTTCTTCACAAAACAATTTGGTGTAGGTTTCTCCGGTACGTGCCGAAACTTTCCAATCAATGCTGCGTATGTCATCGCCAGCTTGGTAATGACGAACCTCTTCAAACTCCATGCCGCGCCCGCGAAATCGTGAGCGCACAGCCCCCAACAACATACTCCGTGCGGCCTGCCGAGAGAACAATGACAGACTCTGCGCCCAATGACGGGACCTCAGTAACCGCGCTAAATCAACGGTTACGCCAGCCGACGTAAAACGCTCAATATCGTGTTTATCAATTATGTGATTGATGGCCATCAGCAATGTCGTTAGGCAACTAGACTATTCGACCTTAGGCAACCGGTACGCGTTTTAACAATGTCGACACCACATCATCTGCGGTCACGCCATCGGCTTCAGCTTCATAACGCAAAATCAAGCGATGACGCAGACAATCATGTGCCACGGCCTGAATATCATCGGGAGACACGTAGTCTCGACCTTGTAGCCACGCGTGTGAACGCGCGCATCGATCTAGCGCAATGGTGGCTCGTGGGCTAGCACCGTATTCCAGCCACGTGGCGATGTCATCACCGTAGTTTTGTGGCGAGCGTGTCGCTAACACCAATTGGACTAGGTATTCATCGACTGAGTCAGCAACGTGCATTTGCATAACTGACTTACGCGCTGCCAAAATAGTGGATTCTGAAATTTGTTGCTCGGGCGCGGCAACCCTGTCCGACAAGGCTTCGCCGCGTGATAGCGCAAGTATCTGTTTCTCAGCGTTACTATCAGGGTAGCCAATTCGCACATGCATCAAGAATCGATCGAGCTGCGCTTCAGGTAGCGGATAAGTGCCCTCTTGTTCGATCGGATTTTGTGTGGCCATCACCATAAACAGCTTCGGCAACGCTAGCGTCTCACGCCCGACGCTGACTTGGCGCTCAGCCATCGCTTCTAACAATGCTGACTGAACTTTCGCGGGAGCACGGTTAATTTCATCAGCCAACACCAAATTATGAAATATCGGCCCATGCTGGAAACTAAAACTTGCAGTTTCCGGCCGGTATATTTCGGTGCCCGTAATGTCAGAGGGAAGTAAATCTGGGGTAAATTGAATACGCTGAAACTGACCTTCGATACCTTCAGACAAACTCTGAATCGCCTTAGTCTTAGCCAGCCCCGGTGCGCCTTCTACTAATAAATGGCCGTCGGCTAACAGGGTTATTAGTAAGCGTTCGACAAGGCCAGGTTGCCCTAAAATCTGACTGTTTAACCAGTCACGTAACCGTTCAAATTCGTTTAACAAAATACAAGCCCTTGTTGGTCATCGAGATTCAAAAATGGCGGTGCGGTGCACCAAGCATTAGCACGCACCAGCAACGCCAGTGAGTGCGCTTTACATTAGCTATATGCGTTATACGGGTCGTGAGAAAAATTTCTATTACAATTTTGAAATCTTGCGCCAAGCATACCAAAGAATGACTCACTCACGAGCTCCCATACCCCACGTCTAGAGACGCTAGTGTAAGCTAATCATCATCTCCAATCTCTTTGATTTCGGTTACGGCCTTTTGCACTAGTTTGACACGCCCCGCTTTTACTAGGGCGTCGCGCAATACGTACTCTATTTGTTGATTCACACTGCGTAAATCATCGTCGGCCCAACGCTGCAGAGCTGCCAACACCTGCTCGTTAATACGCAATGGGTATGCTTTTTTAGCCACGATACTCCTAAATTAGATAATCAAGTCAGGTAGTCAAGATAAGCAGACGAGCCTAATAGATAGAGCCGGCGTTGACCACTGGATGAGTTTGCTGCTCACTACAAATTACCACCAGCAGGTTACTCACCATACTAGCCTTGCGCTCATCATCCAACTCAAAATCATGGTCGCGAGTCAGGGTATCGATGGCATCCGTCACCATCTCCACCGCACCTTGCACAATGATACGGCGCGCAGCCAATACCGCACCAGCTTGCTGCTTACGCAACATCGCCTGGGCAATTTCAGTAGAGTACGCAAGGTGTGAAATACGCGCCTCAATGACTTCGACGCCAGCTTTATTCAGTCGCGCTTGAATTTCTTCTTTAAGCTTATCGGCAACTTCAAGTGGATCGCTACGCAACGAGAGCTGACTTGCTTCGTTACTCTCGTAAGGGTATTGATTCGCCAAGTTGCGCAACGCCGACTCTGATTGAATAGTGACAAAACTCTCAAAGTCATCAACTTCGAAAAACGCCTCGGCGGAATCAACGACTCGCCACACTACTACGGCCGCAATCTCAATTGGACTGCCCGATGCATCGTTAACCTTCATTTTACTACTTTCAAAATTACGTATTTTGATGGAGATAGGCGTGTTGGTAAACAAGGGGTTGGCCCAGCGCAAGCCTGCATTATGTTCAGTACCTTTATATTTACCGAATAATTGCAAAATTTTTCCTTGATTAGGTGCCACATTAAACAGCCCAAACCAACACAAGGTCACTAATATAAATGCCAGCACACACAAAATTAAATGAATAAATTGCGGAGCTTGGTCGGCCAATACCGCGGTGCGAATCACTGATATAAAAAATGCGACAAGGCCAATCTGTAACCCCAAAATAACCACGGCTGATAGGTAGCCATTAAAAGTGAATGCTGATTTTTGCTGAATCATGGAACGCTCCTGCTTACGATAATTAACACATTGAGCAACTAGCACTCAATTCAAATAAATCAATGTGATATCACTTTGATATCAATCAAGCAAAGATAGCAATCGACATGACAATCGTCAAGCACTAATAATTCAATAGCCGACCAAGGGATGACGCGACACTTTTAATCTGGCGGCGTGGCAGTAGAAACATGCTCGTCATTGTATAAGTGGCTCTCTTTGTATTGCTTAACGACATACCTAAGAACCACAGCTAATACTGCAGACACCGGCAAGGCAAGAAGAATTCCAACAAAGCCGAACAATTGGCCACCGGCTAATACAGCAAAAATAACCGCAACCGGATGCAAGCCAATGCGGTCTCCAACCAACAAGGGCGTCAACAAATAACCTTCAATAGTTTGACCGACAGCGAATACCAGAGCCACCTTCCAGAGTGCTATCCAGTCCTGATATTGCGCGACAAATAATACCCCGGCCAAAATCAATCCAACCGCCGTACCAAGGTACGGAATAAAACTCATAACCCCGGCGATAAACCCAACCAGCAACGCAAATTGCAAACCAACAAACGATAAACCAACCGAATAAATAGTACCCAAACCGGTCATGACCAAAAATTGCCCACGCAAAAATGCACTGACCATTGAGTCAGACTCCTTGGCTAGGTTTGCTGCGGTGGCTTTCATTGATCGAGGTATAAGGTCATAGATTCGCTCGACCAAATCGTCCCAGTCACGCATTAAGTAGAACGTAATGACCGGTGTAAGCGTCACAAACACAATGCCACTTAGCAGCGCTCCGCCGGATTCAAACACGGCTTTTACAAAGTCCTTAGTAGCATTGCCAGCCTCAGGCAAATACTCTTTAGCTAAGGTCTTAAAGTTAATCGCATCGGCATTGACACCAAAATACTGACCCAGCTGCGTTGCGGTGGTATCTAACCAGTCGCCAATTTCTGGCGCGCGCTCTATCAAGCCATCTATCTGACTCTGCAGCATCGGCACCAATAATAATATGAGCAAACTAATAATCACCACCAGCACAATAAATACGCAAGCAACGGCAAAGCCACGCGATAGTTTCCAAGTCTCGAGCCGATCGATCAGTGGGTCACCAAGGTAAGCCAGCAAAGCACCAAAGATAAACGGTGCCAAAATCGGTGACAGTAGATTGATTAGCACTGCAAAAGCAATAACAAGTGCTAAATAAAACCAGAGCTTTGATTCTTTTAAGACCATAACGTCCTCAGATTTAGATGACTAACAGTCAGCCGCAAACACTTGTGCAGCCAACGAGTATTGACATTAAGGGATTAAGCCGTTGGTCATACAGTGCGCAATTCTCACACCGTGTGCTTACAGCTTGCGAAGCGAAATAGTTAGCGCATCAATACTAGAATTGCACGCCTTGAGCCAACAACACTGGGCCGGTAGCACCGGCAATTCGGTGCTTTGCAATCTCTCGGTATTGCGGCGACGTTACCCATTCCATAAATGCGGCTTCGTCGGGAAACGACATAACCACAATTTTATCCTTTGGCCACTCGCCTTCTAACACTTTAGGCGCCTCATCATTGACTAGTAGGGATCCTTTGAACTGTTTAAACACGTCCCAAAACTGAGCCGTGTACTTGTCGTAAGAGTCGCGGTTGTGAATTTCAAATTGAGCGATTGCGTAAACAGTCATAATCAGTGTCTCGGTAAACGAGTAATTAGTGGAAGTAAGACATCATTCTAGATCATTGACGCAATTTACGCAGCGAGGCTCTATAATTCGGTAATGAACGCACGAGGCCTAAATATCCACCGCCGTCCCGACCATCAACAGACCGGTCTTGATCATGGCGTTTGAACTCCACAACTCATCGGTTAAAGCATTTTTAGTGCCTAACCACAGCTGGGTTAACGTCAAACTACGTGGCGAAGAGCAGCTCCTCAGCGGCTGGCGCTATCGAGGCTTTGATGACAGCCAACTGTTTATATTGTTATCAAAACAAGACCGTTCGCGGTGGTTGCCAGTGACATCGATCTCATTTATTGAACACATTACAGAGCCTACTGACACCGAAAGCAATCCTAGCATCGCTGATTAGCGAGCGCGCTTACGCCGCAGGTTAAGACGAAAATCATTAACCATATGCTTCACAAAAGCCCTGAACACACCCAAATCAGTTTGCACTGACTGCCCCCTGGCTAAGCGTATTATTTGCCAGTAGTAGAACCCTACCTGACCAAAACTATTAATCGACTTGACCAGCGTTGAGCGACTGTTTTCGCCCCAAAATCCACGACCTAAAACCAGACCGCTTTCGTAGGTATCAACCTGCGCGATTGACTCGTTTTGAATTTGGTTAACCAAATCCGGTTGAGTGCAAAAGGGACGAGCTAGCCCAACAATATCAAGCTCACCATCAGCAAGAGCATCTTGCATCACCGACGAACTCCGAAACCCACCGGTGACCATTAATGGAATTTTTGCGGCCGATTTTATCGCTTTGGCATAATCAAGAAAGTATGCTTCGCGTTTGCGCGTACTGTCACGCACATCTTGTGGCTCAGCCCCGAGTAAACTCAACTGCTCATAATTGCCACCAGATATCTCTAACAAGTCTAAGCTATCCTCAGCCAGCCAGGTGGCGACCTGGATACACTCCTCAACGCTGAAGCCGCCCTTCTGGAAGTCAGCCGAATTCAATTTAGCCGCAACCGGAAAGTTAGGGCCAACTGCCGCACGTACTGCCTGTATGATACGACGTGCCAGACGGGCACGATTTTCCAAGCTACCGCCCCATTGGTCATTGCGTTTGTTTACCAGTGGGTTGAGGAATTGGCTAATCAAGTAACCGTGCGCGCAGTGCACTTGCACACCGGTAAAACCACCTTGCTGTGCAAGTTTCGCAGTCGTCGCAAAACGTTGTATTACGTCTTCAATGTCGTCCTCACTCATTGCTCGAGGACGAGAAAAATTACCCAATATCTGTAATTGCACTTCGGACGGCGCTAACGGTTGATTATTGACCATGCGCGGACACTGGCGACCGGGATGATTAATTTGCATCCAGAGCTGATTACCTTGCACGGTGCCGCAGCGGGCCCAGTCTTGTAATTCAGCCATCGCTCGATCATCGTCTAACACCACATTACCGGCGCGCTCAAGATAACGGCGATCGACCATGACGTTGCCACTGATCAACAAACCAGTTCCGCCCTGCGACCATGTTTTATACAATCGATTTAGCTCAGCAGTCGGATTATCATGCGGGTCGGCTAAACCCTCAGTCATGGCACTCTTACCAAACCGGTTAGCTAAGGTGACCCCGCA
Source organism: Arenicella xantha (assembly GCF_003315245.1). NCBI lineage: Bacteria > Pseudomonadati > Pseudomonadota > Gammaproteobacteria > Arenicellales > Arenicellaceae > Arenicella > Arenicella xantha. The sequence goes on from NZ_QNRT01000002.1 coordinate 841,109, forward strand.
TGGCAGGGTCAACTCAGAGTACAGACTATTTACCGCGCTCACTCAATACCCATCGCTTGCAGGATCTTCTTATGCACATCGGTATTTTCGTAAACCCCAGCAAATCGCTCAGAACCCGGCCCATAGGCAAATACCGGAACCATCGCCGACGTGTGACCTCGAGTGCTAAACTGATGACCGGCCTCGGTATAAGATGTTTCACCGTTTTCATCAGGATCAGCCGCTAGTGTCAGGCCACCGGTTTCGTGATCGGCCGTCACAATAACGAGCGTATTACCGTCGGCAATCGCGAAATCCAATGCTTTACCAATGGCTTCATCAAAGTCATACAGCTCGGAAATCACATACTCATGGTTGTTTTCGTGGCCGCCCCAATCAATTTGTGAGCCCTCAATCATCAAAAAGAAGCCATGCTCTGTGCGTGAACGCAGGTGACGAATAGACGTTGGCACCGAGCGCGACAAGATATCACCACGACCTTTCGCGACTGATTCAGCATGACCGTCAGCAATAAAATACCCGACCTTGCCTTTGGCCTTACCAAGAGCCGACAAGCTGTCAACAAAGGTAAAACCCGACGCGGTCATCTCATCAATAAGATTGCGGTCATCCACTTTGCCTCGATTCGGGTCAGTGCGATTTTCAAAGTGGCTACGCCCACCGCCAATAAACAGATCTAACGGCGCTTTTTTCATATGTGTCGCGATCTGATAGTAGTTTTCTCGACTATCTTCATGCGCGTAAAAACTTGCTGGCGTAGCATGCGTAATGGTTGATGTGGCGACCAAGCCAGTGGCATAACCTTTATTGCCTAATAGCTCGAGAATGGTTTCGGTTGAGCGATTATGCTTATCGACCGCAATCGCTCCATTATACGTTTTTATACCGGCGGAAAAAGCCGTGGCGCCAGCCGCGGAGTCGGTGATTTGCTCAGTCGCACTACTAGTTTTAATCAAGCCAACCGTTTCAAAACGCTCTAGCTCAAGGGCTTGGCGACGAGCTTGCATCGCCGCGGATATCTGTGTAACCCCCATTCCATCGCCAATCATCAGGATGACATTTTGCGTAGTTCCAGGCGCAACGTCGCTTGAAAGCTGAACTGGTTTATTTGAATCTGATCCACAACCAGCTAATAAAGCCAGCGAGATCACACTAAGAATGGGGATGAATTTCATAATGACCGTGCCAATAACGAGTGAAATAAAGGAGATAATAATATCTGATTTTAGTGCGAATTAGTCCGATGGTGGACATTAACCCGCAGGTTCAATATCTTACCGTAACGGATGATCATCACCAAACTGTGACAATGACTCAATTTTTTACTGGCTTAACTCTCTATTTTTGTTTAACCCTGCTGGCAATTGGTGGCGAATCAGCCCTCATTCCCGACAAAGACTCCACTAAACAGAAACTCGTCACGTTCATTGATCAAAACTTAACAGTTGCGACCGCACGCTTAGAGCAGGCCGTTAACATTAATAGTGGCACCCTTAATCTTGCCGGTGTAAAACAGGTCGGCCAATTTTATCAGTCTCAATTTAACGCAATCGGATTTCAGACTCACTGGGTAGATGGCCAATCATTTGGGCGCGCAGGTCATCTCGTCGCCGAACACCTATCCAAGCACACCAATGCGCCCAAGATTTTATTGATTGGCCATTTAGACACCGTATTCGCACCGGCTGACGCTTTTCAACAATATCGCCCAATCGACGAGCGTTATGTGGCGGGCCCAGGCATTACCGATATGAAAGGTGGCAATAGCATTATTTTGCTTGCATTAGGCGCACTTCAAGCCAGCGGCACACTCGACCAGTTGAGCATCAAAGTGGTGTTAACTGGTGACGAAGAACGCAGTGGAGAACCACTCAGCAAGTCCAAGGCCGCTCTAATCGACGCCGCTAAATGGGCTGACATCGCACTAGGTTTTGAGGACGGCGATAGCGATATAAAAACTGCGGTGATCGCGCGTCGCGGGTCAGTATCGTGGGAACTTAACGTCAGCGGTAAACCGGCACATTCATCACAGATATTTCAACCCGAGGTCGGCGCAGGTGCAATATTTGAAACGGCAAGAATTCTCAATGAATTTCGCGAAGGGCTTTCTGACTACGGTGAACTCACGTTTAATCCCGGACTAATGCTTGGCGGCACAGAAGTTGAATATGATGAGCAATCAGCCAGTGGCCGCGCGTTCGGCAAAAGCAATGTTATTGCGCAGACCACTAAAGTAACCGGTGGGTTAAGGGCACTAACTCCAGACGAACTCGCGCATGCGAAACAGGTAATGCAAAATATTGTTCAACAAAACCTGCCACATACTTCGGCCACTCTGGTGATCGATGATGGCTACCCGCCGATGGCGCCGACAGCTGGCAACCGCAACTTGCTTGCACTATATAGTGCCGCCAGCGAATCACTCGGATTCGGCCCTGTAATTGCCGTTAACCCCCGCAACGCCGGCGCCGCGGACATTTCATTTACTGCCGAATACGTCACCATGAGTTTAGATGGCTTAGGCCTAATGGGCAGTGGCGGGCATACCAAATATGAAATTGCGGACATGCAAAGCTTCGGCACTAATGCCAAGAAAGCCGCCGTGCTGCTGTATTACTTGTCACAGCACAAAACTGATCCAACTGAGTTATAGTCAATCAGCTACTCGTAACCACCAATTAACTCGCAACGCGGCGAATCACTATGAACCAATTATTAAAACGCTTCGACAACGTATATTTCATCATCGGCCACAAGTTGTTGGGCTTATATTTTTTCGTTCCAGGCGTTATGAAAATAGTCGACTACCAAAACACACTAACACTCATGGTGAGCAAAGGCGTGCCGCTAGCGAATGCGCTATTGCCGGTCACAATTTTGTTACAGGTAGGCTTAGGACTGTCGATTATTGTGGGCAAAAATCTACGCATTAGCGCGCTCATACTATTTGGGCTGACGATCCTAATTAATGTCTTTATTCACAACTTCTGGTCACTTAGTGGCGACCCAAGCCAGGCTCACGAAATGCAGAATTTCATTAAAAACTTGGCGATTGCAGCCGGATTATTGGTGCTGGCTTCGAAAGGCAAAGATTAGCTGTTAAGTTCGGCTTACTACTACCTGCAGCTAAGGACTTACTACTACCTGCAGCTAAGGGCTTACTATTACCCGCGGCGAAGGGCTTATGACTGGTTTAGCGGCTCCAACCGCTCTGCCATTGTGTGGAATCCGCTAAATCTCGCCACTTAATATGTGACTGACGTCGACTCAATACGGCCTCTATCACGCAATCGACTATCTGCTCTTCTTCATCACGGTCAATACGCACTACTAAAAAGTGTTTCTCTTTATTCTCCGGATTGAGTTTAGTCCATTTGCTGTTTAATAATTTCTTAGTGCTGAGAGTCGACATAGTGCAAAGCCCTATAGATTAATTTACCCAAAGCTCAGTTGCGCTTTTTGCGTCGCGACGGCTGTTTGGCTGCAGATCGCAACGCAGAGGAGTAACTTAGATTAGCCCAATATGACGCTCGCTCAGGGTCATCATAAATTTCCTCAGGTGCCAAATAATAAGGCATCTTCATCTTTTTCCCGTCTTTATCGAACTCAAATGGCACACAGCCAGCAGCGACAAATTCCGGCAATGAAGTGGGGTCGGTCTTCATAAATAACTGATCATCTGCGACTAATCCAAACATAAGATCATCATGGTAAATACCATGCCCACCAAACATTCGCCGACTTCGAATGGCACCGAACTCAGCGAACACCTCATGTAAAAATTCAACGAACTGGCTCATATATTAAGCGCACCGCGTGTCATCAAACTCTAATTGCTTTCAACGAGCTTTTGTTGTTCCTGCTGCAACATTTCGATCAATTTGGCGGAATCAAACTGATGCTTCTGCCCCTGATTAAGTTGCAGTGCTTTCTGAAGTGCTTTTCGAACAGTAGTTTCCGCCTGAGACGCTTGGTCAACCACCATATAGCGACGTTTCGGTTTGTCGCTCTGCATAATGTCTAACGCTGCCTCGGCAACAGCTAACGGATCAGCACCTTTGGTCACCATTTCCAAGCCCTGCAGCATACCCTCGCGCTCTTGTGTATAGCGCGTTTCGGCTGACCAGTAGTCGCGAGCTAACATGCGCTTCTTGGCCGTGTTGCCGATTTGCGATGCATAGTTACCCGGTTCAATAACGCTAACCGTTACACCAAAGCGCATCATCTCAACCGCTAGTGCATCGGTAAACGCCTCAATCGCGTGCTTACTCATGCTGTAGTGACCAAACATTGGGCCTGCCAGCGTACCAGCAATCGACCCCGTCGTGGCGATGCGACCTTTACTCTCAATAATTAGAGGAGAAAATGCTTGAGTAACACGATATGGACCCAACACATTTACGTTCAATTGATACTCCAATTCAGCCACGTCGACTTCGATAATCGGCCCAAACACCGCCACACCGGCGTTGTTGATCAAACCAAACAGGCCGCGCCCCTTTTGCTTAACGGTTTCGACCGCGGCATCTATCTCAGCAGGCACCAGCACATCAAGCTTGATAGCTTCAACATTTGGCATTGCTTCAAGTCGCTTTAAATCTTCAGGCTTACGCGCTCCAGCGTAAACTAGAAAACCGTTTTGAGATAACACCTCAGTCATTCTTAAACCAAGACCAGAACTGGCACCAGTGATTAGCACTGGCTTTAGCGGGGCTGAGGCTTGCGAATAGGCGGACGCGGAAAAGCTAAAGAGTAAGGCAATCAAACAGTATTTTAATATCGGCACGGGCGCCCTCATTGAGTTCGTTATTATTTTAATAGTATAGCGGGTCTTAAGTGCAACATGAGTGCACAAGGATTTGACCCGCCACAAGCAAGAAAGCCACTGTGACAGTGGCTTTCTTTAACTATTTCATCACGCTACCAGATCTTAACGCGCTGGGCTGGTGGCAAATACATGGCGTCGCCCTCTTTCACATCAAAAGCTTGATAGAATTCATCCATATTGGAGAGCGCTCCTAGTGCTCGGAACTCGCCTGGTGAATGAGGGTCAGTCGCCACGCGATTTCGCATAGCTTCTTCAACTATTTTTGAGCGCCAAATTTGAGCGAAGCCGATAAAGAACCGTTGATCGCCGGTTAATCCGTCAATAATTGGCGCTGGCTTACCCTGCAACGATGCGTGGTACGCTTTATAGGCAATCGTGACACCTGACAAATCTCCGATATTTTCACCAAGAGTAAGCTCGCCATTGACGTTAAGGTCATCAAACACTTTATAGCCGGCGTATTGCTCAACCAAATTAATTCCTCGCTTTTGGAACTCGGCTAAATCGTTTTCGGTCCACCAATTACGTAAATTTCCATCCGCATCGTATTTGCTACCTTGGTCGTCAAAACCATGGCCCATTTCATGTCCAATAACCGCGCCGATACCACCGTAGTTAACCGCATCGTCCGCCGCCATATTAAAGAACGGAGGCTGAAGAATAGCGGCCGGAAAAACAATCTCATTGCGGGTTGGGCTGTAATAAGCATTAACCGTTTGCGGCGTCATACCCCATTCCCACTTTTTAATTGGCCCACCTAATTTGTCGATTTCCTGTTGCTCGCTGAACTTCTTAGCGCGCATGATATTACCGACCAGATCATTGTCTCGAATTGTAAGTGCTGAATAATCTTGCCACTGATCTGGGTAGCCGATTTTTGGCGTAAACGCGGCAAGCTTCACCTGAGCGGCCTGCTTAGTCTCGCTCGACATCCAGTCCAACCGGTTGATACTTTGCGCATACGCGCTACGCAGATTTTCCACCAAGCCAGTCATTCGAGACTTTGCCTCAGGCTTGAAATGCGCATCTACATAGACCTTACCAATCACTTCCCCAAGATTACTGTTGACCACTGCCACGCCGCGCTTCCAACGCTCACGCTCCTCTTGCCGTCCGCTCAGCTGCTTTGAGAAAAAATCGAAATCTTCGGCATCGAGTGCCGCAGGCAAATAACTCGCAAACGCGCTTAAAGTATGGAACGTCAGGAATTGCTTCCAATCGTCAACACTTGATGCCGCGAACACCTTGCCAAAGCCTTCAATAAAGCTCGGTTGATTGATAATAATCGTCGCTTGATCTTCAATCCCTTGCGCTTGTAAGAACGTTTGCCAAGCAAACTTATCGCTGAGTTCAGTTAACTTTTCAGTGGCGTACTTGTTATAGCGTTTTTCGCTGTCACGGCTCTCGACACGAGTCCAATGATGCTTGGCTAAACTGGTCTCTAACGCCATTATCGCGGTTGCTGCTTCGGCGCCTCCGCTAAGCCCAGCCAACTCATACATTTTGGCGATATGTGCAACATAGCCATCACGCAATTTTGCAAAACGCTCACCATCATTCAGGTAGTAGTCCTGATCTGGCAAACCTAGCCCACCTTGCCATATATGCGCGGCGTAGCGAGTCGATTCTTTGGCATCAATGCCAATCCACACGCCCAATGGATTAGTGATTCCGAGGTAACCGTATTCACCAAAAAATTTAGCCAAACCATCTTTGTCTTCAATTTCGTTAATAATATCTAAGACCGGTTGAATTGGTTGCATACCCGCTGCTTCAATCAACTCAGTGTCCATAAATGAGCGATATAGGTCGGCAACCTTTTGCTCATCGGATCCAGCCTGCAAGTCTGTCTGTTTGGCTAGCGTGGCGATTAATTGCTTAACATCTTCGTCGGCGGCATCTCGCAGATCATAGAATGAACCAATCGACGTTTTATCAGCAGGTATCTCGTTATTTGCCAGCCAGGCGCCGTTTACATAGCGGTAAAAATTATCTTGTGGACGCACCGATGTATCAAAATTAGTCAGCTCAATGCCTGAAGCGATTGCCACCGGCGCCTCCTTGACAGACAAGGTTTCAGCAGCTGGATTAACTTGAGATGGCACACTATTGTCAGGTGCCTGATCGCATGCGCCCAGCAACAGCAACGGCATGCACATAGCGCCAGTAAAAAATGATTTCATGGTAGTTCCTATCGATAATTATTTAACGTGGTGTATTTTTCGTGGGCGTGCGAGTACTGCACGATTAGACGCCCGATTTTTATAAGATGCGAACTCGCCTTAAAACGTCGCAGCTTTTTCGTTCTTTTATACAAAACCATGGCATACCGATAAAAATCACGACTATTGAACAGCTGTCCCGCACACCATCCGTTCAATGATTTGCGTCGGGTACCCATTGATAGCTCTTCAGGTCAATCCGCCCATTCAATTCAAACTCAACGCCCTCGTCCTCTAACAATATTTGCTGGTAATCTTCATAATCGGAGACCGCACGTCGGCTAATTTCGCCGCGCGCGTTGACCACACGATGCCATGGAACATCGTGCCCGGCTGGCAGAGCTGCCAACGCATAGCCCACTTGACGTGCATACCGCGGCCGATCAATGAGCTTGGCTATCTGACCATAAGTAACCACCTTACCTTCGGGAATAGATCTGACCAGGTCGTATACCTGTTGATAATAACTGGTCATAGTTAGCTCATGCTAAATACTCTAGATACTATGCGCTCAACCACGCGTGCACTATTCCCATGGCCGTATAAAAAAGTAGCCAGTAACCTGCATCAATACAAAATAAGACTTTGGATTTTTGTGAAAACAAATAATTAGTGCCGATCGCTGGCAGAATAAAGCCCGCCGCTATGCCAGTTGCTGTAAGTACTTTCACGGTAAAAGACAAATCCACCGCATATGAGGTAAAGGTATGAGCCAAGGTCCAAGAAGCCAACAGACTAAACGCCAACGCGCCACCATAAATAGCGGCCATATTGCCGCTTTTGATTTGCTCTTCGGTAAGCCCTACCGCGCCCATCCATTTTTTACCCATTACCGGCCCGTACCAAATACCACCAACCACGAAGCCCATTACTGCAGCGGCAATCACCGCAACCCAATCTACTGAAAATATATTCATCCGAATGTCCTCTGCTAGATAAACCAGTGAATCACACAACGCAACGCATCGTTGCCCAATAAATACTATACAAGAAAATATTGCGCCACTAATCAAAAATACCCCATAACAAGGCGTCGCAATGACGAGTGCGAGCGATTACACTATCGTTTTTTGACTAAACTCATTTCACGAAAAGAGCTATATCATGAGCGTAATCCAAATCTCAGACCAATTCGATTCCGGCAGTATCGACGTCATTGACGCGACTGACGCCAATAACATCCAGCTCGCGATCCGCAAAGATAATGCTGCCGATTTCTTACAGTGGTTTCACTTTCGCATTGATGGTGAAGTCGGCCAAGTATGCAAAATCCATATTACTAACACGGGCGAATCGTCCTATGTTGGAGGCTGGCCTGAATACGACGTATGCACCTCTTGGAATCGACAAGACTGGTTCCGTACGCCTTGCACTTATGCCGACGGAGTTCTCAGTTTCGAAATCGAGTTGCATCAGAATAGCGTCTATTTTGCCTATTTTGCGCCGTACAGCTACGAGCGACACCTCGACCTATTAGCATGGGCTCAAAGTGACGAGCGCGTTGGCAATCAAACCTTAGGTTCAACCTTAGATGGCCGTTCAATGAGCTTACTGCGTATATCTGACTGCGCAACGCCTAAGCGAAAGGTATGGGTAATCGCTCGCCAACATCCTGGCGAAACGATGGCTGAATGGTTTGTCGAAGGATTTCTTCATGCACTATTAGATGTTGATAACCCACTGGCGAATAAACTACTGCAGGACACCGCATTCTATGTGGTACCGAATATGAACCCAGACGGTTCGGCACGCGGAAATTTGCGCACCAATGCGGCTGGCGCTAACTTAAATCGCGAATGGGAATCACCGTCGATGACAAGCAGTCCAGAAGTCTTCTTAGTTCGCGAAAGAATGCTTAAAGAAGGTGGCGACTTGTTCTTGGATATTCATGGCGACGAAGAATTACCTTACAATTTCGTAGCGGGATGTGAGGGGAATCTGGGTTACGATGCTCGGCACGCCGCACTGGAATCGACCTTTAAGAATGCTTATATGGCGATCTCTCCAGACTTTCAAGATACTCACGGATACCCGAAAGATGAGCCCGGCAAAGCGGATATGCGAATTGCTGCCAACTGGTTGGGCGAGCAGTTCAAAACCCTATCCTTTACGATCGAAATGCCATTTAAAGACAATGCCGACTTGCCCAATCCGTATACTGGCTGGTCGCCTGAAAGAAGTGCGCAACTAGGCCGTGATGTATTGTTTCCAGTGAACGCCGTATTGGCATCACTGTAAGCGGTCGTTCATTTACCAACCGGCTGGCCATTCTGGGCCAGCCATTGCTTAAGCTGCTTGAGCGATAGCGCACCGGACACACGAGCCACCTCACGACCACCTTTAAACAGAATAAGTGTTGGTATCGAGCGAATCTGCCACCGCGTAGCGACACTCTGATGCTCCTCTGTGTTGAGCTTAGCCAAGCGCAAATGGGGTTCAAACTCGCTCGCTGCTTGTTCAAAAATCGGCGCAAAATTACGACATGGGCCACACCAAGGAGCCCAACAATCGACTAGCACTGGCGTTTCATTATGTTGCATCAAGCTGCCGACATTAGCGGCAGTCAACACCATTGGCTTACCTTGGAACAGTCCAGTTTTGCACTTACCGCATTTAGGGTGATCGCCAAGTCGTTCAGTAGGCAAGCGATTGCTGGCCAAACACTTTGGGCACGTAATAGTTGTTGTATTCATGTTCTTGACTATGGGGCTGAATCTGCCTGAGTTCAAGAATCAATCCCAATAATACTTATCAAACCAGTCTCAGCGACGCACATTGCTCACACACAAAAAAGCCAGGATAACAAAGGTTACCCTGGCTAGGCTTCGCGGCTCCTGCGCGAGTATGATGGTTATCAGTATTGACTAATTGTTTTCGCCTGGCGCATTGAGCATTTTTTCGTGCTTTTTGAGTTTTTCCTCTAAGTCCTTGAGCGCCTTGTACTCTTCGTTACTCAACGCGGAGCGTTCAGCCTCGGTCATTTCAGAGAGTAGTTTATCCGCTTGCTTAACTTCACCTGTCAACGGATCGACGTAAGTCCGCTGCATTTTGTCCGACTGCTCGGCATAGACACTACCGCTGCCCACTGCCAGTAGCGTGGCCAAACAAGTAGCTAATAAAGGCTTGATAATCTTAGATGTGGTGTTCATGGGTATCCTCATATAGTTTTCTGTTAGAAAAAATGCTGATGTAGGGTCAGCGATAAGGAGTGTAGACGTTGAAAATAGGCCCTGCTCGAACTCTAAAAAGGACTTAACTTGACACTTGCATGGATTAAATTCAGGTTAGAAATGAAGCTCAATAGTTAATATTGTATTCGCCGTAAACACGCAACAAACCAGCACTTGGGATATCCAAGATTAAATATTAATGATTGATTTTATTGTGTTTATTTAATTTATCGGTAGATCTTTTTTCGCATAACGAGCGAGAAATGGCGCAGTAAGACTGGTAACAAACAAAAAGTCATCCGACTCAGCGACGCCGGTGGTGGTAAACACTTCACCATCGGGGGCATGTAAATTCTCCATTACCTGGCCGTCCGCATCAATTGCTATCACCATGCCATAAGCTCCCACCTGTGGACGCATCGAAGCCGGCAAACGTTGTACTATTTTCCGCACAAATGGCTTTTGTGAGAGATCATCTAAGATTGCCGACCTCGGTGCGGTGAGCCCAATCCAGTAACGGCCATTTAGGCCACGATGAATATTATCTGGAAAGCCGGGAATATTGTCGATAATCACCTCGGACTGACCCGCTTTAGCACCGTTAAGCCACAGTTTATGAACCCGATATTCGCCAGTCTCAACCACCAATAAGAACTCGCCTGTGGCATCCATTGCCACACCGTTGGCAAAAGTTAGCCCATCTAGTACAACAGAACTCACTCCAGACTTCGGGTCGTACATAATAATTCGACCGTTGTCACTATGCTCCATAATATCGAGTAAGCTAGCCTCTAAAGTGCCTAACGATGCCTTGGCACCAAAACGCGTTGAAGCATCACTAAAATAGACTTTGCCATCCGGTGCAACCACAACATCGTCGGCATAACGAACGGGCACGCCGTTAGTTTCAGTAACCAAGGTAGCGACTTGCCCCTGCGGCGAAATTTTCTGTAAGCCAAGGTAAGCATTGGCAACCCAAAGATTGCCATCGGCATCAAAATCTACGCCCAGTGGACGACCACCTAGATCAACCCAACGCTCAGGCTCAGACGCAGCAGCTGACCAACGAAGAATCCATCCCTCATGAGTCGTTGCATATAAGCGCCCCATTGCGTCAAAAGCGGCGGCTTCCGGCCCGTGCAGACCTGTTAACGGCAGCGCCGTGAAGTCGCGCAATTTTTGGTTTGGTTCAAATTTCCCGACATATCCAAGTGAACTGGGCGCGTCCCACGCTTGAGGTTCAACCGGTGTTGGCCACAACGTCAGATACAACGCACCGAGCACTAAGATCAGCGCGAGAAATTTGAACATGAGTTTCATTAGAGGGTAAACCCTCCGTCTACCACAATGCATTCACCGGTGGTGTAACTACTCGCATCAGACGCCAGATACAGCACCGTGCCAGCCATCTCATCAGGTTCAGCATGTCGTGCCATGGGAATCGTTGCCATCGCCATCTTATGCATCTTTTCATTTTCAAATAAAGCACCAGCAAACTTAGTCTTAGTCAATCCTGGCAACAATGCATTGACGCGAATATTGTGGCGAGCGCACTCTTTTGCAAACGCTTTGGTCATATTGATTACGGCGGCTTTGGTAATGGAGTAGATGCCTTGCTGATGCCCAGGTTGCAGACCATTGATTGACGCCGTATTAACGATACAACCACCACCAGCGTCCCGCATCATTTTGCCTGCCTCTACCGACATAAAGAAATAACCACGAATATTGACATCAACCGTTTTGTTAAACGCTCCGAGGTCCGTATCCAAAATATCACCAAAATAGGGGTTCGCTGCAGCATTGTTGACCAAAATATCTAACTTACCGTGCTTTGCCTTAATTGCCGCAAAGGTAGCGGTAATATTGTCCATATCGCCAATATGGCACGCCATGGCCTCAGCAGAACCACCGGTTGCTTTGATCGCAGCAACCACTTCTTCACAAGACTCGGCGCGGCGACTGGAGACAATCACATGTGCACCTTGCTCAGCAAACAGTTTAGCAATGGACTCGCCAATACCGCGGCTAGCGCCAGTAACTAAGGCAATTTTGCCGGTAAGATCGAATAGATTAGTGGACATACTTACTCCTGAATTTTATTTGAAAGGTCGAGTGCCATACACCGGCGGATAGGTGTATGGCATACCGTGGCATAAACGCGTAACGGTGATTGGCGAGATGTTTAAGGTTACGTTCCGATACGCATGCGGCCAAGATAATCGGCTTTGGCTAAAGGTACGCCATTGTGACGTAAGATGTCGTAAGCCGTGGTCGTATGGAAATACAAATTAGGCAATGAAAACGACATAACAAAATTTTCAGCGGTGAACGGAAGCTCGTAATCCTTGAATTTAAACAGCATGGACTTACCGCCCAATTCATTAACATCGGCTTTCGATAAATTAGTTAGCTCAGCTTTAGTTTCCAGTAGCAATGCCTGCAAGCCCGCATAATCGTGTGGCTCGGTAGTACTTGGCGGCGAGAATACACCTTCGCGAATGCCTTCCAACGCGCCCAATGTATGCAGCTCGACACAATTTACTTGAAACAGTAGCGGCAACATATCTTCGTGCAAACGCGCTTTTACGAAGTTATCAGCATCAAGGTTATGTTCAGAGGCATATTGCATGCCTTTATTCATAACCGTAATCATACCGTTAACTGCCTGCAGGTATGACCCGACACTTAAATCATAGAAAGATGTACTCATTTTACGGATCCGTTTTAAGATTAATCGATGATGCGGTGAGCAATACAGCTACTCAAGGCACTAATTCTTTTTGACCACGCTCGACTTAAGTTTCATAGAACCAAAGCCATCGATTTTGCAATCAATGTCATGACCATCAACAATAAATTCAGGATCCAATACGCGAATATTTTTAACTTTGGTGCCGACCTTAACGACTGACGAACTCCCTTTAACCTTTAAGTCTCGAATCACCGTGACAGCATCGCCGTCGTTCAGCACATTGCCATTTGAGCAACGGACTTCGTGTACTTCTTCGGCTGCATTTGCGTTCCATTCGTGGCCACATTCAGGACACACCAACATAGCTCTGTCTTCATAAGTGAACTCAGATTGGCATTTAGGACAAGGCGGGGTAGACATGGTTATTCTTAATCACATATTGGTTTTTAGAGGCGATAGTATCGCAGCTCTTAGGCAATCTGACAAAGTTTGTTCCGCCACCACTATGCCCCCACTGCTATAACGCAGTGGGGCACGGACTCCTATCCTATCGGGTTTTAGTCAAATCTTCGACCACTCCTGGGTCTGCAAGCGTGCTGATATCACCAAGATTAGAGAAATCGTCCTCAGCAATCTTGCGCAAAATTCGCCGCATAATCTTGCCCGAGCGGGTCTTTGGTAGACCGGGTGCCCAATGAATAATATCAGGGGTTGCGACCGGCCCAATCTCACTTCGCACGTGCTTAATCAACTCCGCTTTGAGGGCGTCGCTATACACTTGCCCCGACATTAGTGTGACGTAGGCATAAATACCTTGCCCCTTTATGTCGTGCGGGTACCCCACTACAGCGGCCTCGCTCACGGTCTCATGCAAAACTAAGGCACTCTCTACCTCGGCGGTTCCCATACGGTGGCCAGAAACATTAATAACATCGTCAACACGACCAGTAATCCAGTAATAGCCGTCCTCGTCTCGACGGCAACCATCGCCGGTGAAATAGTACCCTGGGTACATCGAGAAGTAGGCGTCGTAAAACCGCTTCGGATTATTGTAAACGCCGCGCATCTGACCCGGCCAAGATCGTGGTATCGCCAAGTTTCCAGACGCCGCGCCCTCTAATACCTGGCCTTCATCGTCCAATAATACTAACTCTACACCGAAGAACGGTAAGCCTGCGGAACCTGGTTTAGTTGCCGTAGCACCAGGCATCGATACCAACATGGTTCCACCGGTTTCAGTCTGCCACCAAGTATCAACAATCGGACATTTACCATGACCAACTTTGTGGAAATACCACTCCCACGCCTCAGGGTTAATTGGCTCACCAACAGTGCCGAGAATGCGAATACTGCTGCGCGATGTGTTCTCAAGAAACTCATCACCAGCGCCCATCAATGCACGCAAAGCGGTCGGCGCGGTATAGAAAATATTAACTTGATGCTTATCAACCACTTGCCAAAACCGGCTGGCATCGGGATACGTCGGCACACCTTCAAACACCAGCGTGGTCGCGCCATTACACAACGGACCGTAAGTGAGATAGGTATGGCCGGTTACCCAGCCAATATCCGCAGTGCACCAGTAGACTTCGCCTTCTTGATAATCAAATACGTATTTGAATGTCATTGCCGCGGTCAGTAAGTAGCCGCCGGTGGTGTGCAGTACGCCCTTTGGTGTGCCAGTTGACCCAGATGTGTACAAAATAAACATCGGATCCTCTGCATCCATCACTTCAGGTTCACATTGAGTCGCCTGTTTCGCCACGATAGTTTGGTAGTCGATATCTCGACCCTCTTGCCAGCCGACCTGATTACCCGTCACCTTGCATACCAACACATGTTCAATCGATGGTGTTTCTTCGCAGGCTTTATCGACATTGGCTTTTAACGGAATTGGTTTAGCACCACGTAAGCCTTCGTCGGCAGTAATCACCAACTTGCACTCGGAATCGTTAATCCGACCGCGTAACGCCTCTGGAGAGAAACCACCGAACACTACTGAGTGAACCGCGCCCACGCGTGTACAGGCCAGCATCGAGTAAATCGCTTCAGGAATCATCGGCATATACAAACACACTCGATCGCCTTTTTTGATTCCGAGCTCACGCAGCGCATTCGCCAACTGGCAAACATTGTCGTGTAATTCTTGATAGCTGATCCGCTCGCTTGCATTGGGATCATCTCCTTCCCAAATTATCGCTGTTTGATTAGCTCGTTCCGGTAGATGGCGGTCTATGCAATTGACCGACACATTCAGTTTTCCGCCGCTGAACCACTTAATATCAGCCTTATGGAAATCGAACTCGCTTACTTGGTCCCAGCGTTCAAACCAATCGAGATGCTCCTCGGCCTGTTCAGCCCAAAACCCATCGGAATCGTCTAACGAGCGCCGATACTTTTCTTGATATTGTTCTTGGGTCAAATGGGTCGTCGCTTTGATCGACTCAAATACGGGATAGATTTTTGCTTCACTCATGATTATCTCCGCTCGTTACTTTCTAAAATCTTTATTGAAGGATGTTTGGTACGTGCTGAACCCCATTGTGGTTTCAGCGTAGTAATGTGCTTGGTTGGCTAGTAATGCCAATCTAACGGTTGTTTCTGCATCGGCCGACACCGTCAACGGCAGAGACCACTCTAGACCAGCAGCGTCGTTTGGCTCGAACATCACCGGTTCGGTTTCATTTCCATCGGCGGTGAGAAAACCCGCGGTCACCTGCTGCAATGGATTATTGCTAACCAGAACTAAGCGCTGATCGTCTTCCAGCTGAGTCACCGATATGCTGGATATGAACTCCGCATTCACTAGGTCACATTTACCGCTAGTAAAACGACAATTTGATTTAGCAAGCAATGGATACGCTTGCCCTGGAACCGCGACTGACGGCGTCTCTTTTACCAATAAGTCAACTAAGTAATAGCTGCCCACCGCTAAAATCGGCGCAACTATCATGGCGGTAATGACGTGCTTGTTGCTGAAAAAACTCACCGAGTTGATAACCTCATTGCTTAAATACTCTGGTTTAAGGAACTTACCCTCCACCAATATGGGGAGGGTAAGTTTTGCCACTTTTGTTACGCCGTTGGCAAACTAACGATTGCCACTGGCGGCGCTCAACACTTAATGCGCGACCGCTGAACCTTCACCAACCGGTGAGCGGACATAGTCGACTAAGTCTTGAATCTCTTTAGGCGGTGGCGCTGTCATCTTACATACTACGACGGCCACAACTAAGTTCACAAGCGCACCGACAGCACCAAACGCATTCGGCTCAATACCGAAGAACCAATTCGGGCTCATATCACCTAAAAAGCTGGTGCTCTGAACGAACATGATGCCCTTATGCTGGAACACATAGAATAACGTCACACCGATGCCCGACAACATGCCAGAGATCGCACCAGCGGTATTCATACGCTTATAGAAGATACCTAACATCAAAGCTGGGAAAATCGACGACGCAGCCAAACCGAAAGCTAGCGCGACGGTTCCTGCCGCAAAATCCGGTGGATGGAAGCCTAGGTAACCGGCCGTCAGTACGGTAAACGCCATAGCCACACGTGACGCATTCAGCTCACTCTTCTCAGAAATATCAGGCTTAATGATGCCTTTGAGTAAGTCATGCGAGATCGCCGATGAAATTGCCAACAATAAGCCTGCCGCTGTAGACAAGGCCGCGGCCAATCCGCCCGCGGCCACCAAGGCAATCACCCAGTTTGGTAACTTAGCGATTTCAGGGTTAGCCAATACCAAGATGTCGTTATCAATCTTGACCATTTCATTGACTGACTTATCGGCGCTGTACTGAATAAGCCCATCGCCGTTTTTGTCTTCATACTCTAACAGCCCGGTCTTTTCCCAGTTTTTAAACCACTGAGGACGTTCATCATAAGCTAGGTAAGTACCTGGTGTCGGTTCAATTGTGCTCATCAGGTTTAGTCGAGCCATACCAGCAACAGCCGGAGCGGTGGTGTACAAAATCGCTATAAAGACCAATGCCCAACCCGCTGATTTACGCGCGTCCTTAACACTTGGCACAGTGAAAAATCGAATGATTACATGTGGTAGACCCGCCGTACCGATCATCAACGACATGGTGTACATGAACATATTGAGCGTACTACCCCTGGTCGAGGTCGTGTATTCCGCAAAGCCGAGTTCGGTCACCACTTGATTCAGTTTATCCAGCACGTATGTACCATCGGTCAGCAAGGTGCTGCCTAAACCAAGTTGTGGAATCGGATTGCCGGTCAATGACAAAGAGATAAAAATAGCCGGAATGGTATACGCAAAAATCAGCACCACATATTGTGCAATTTGCGTATAAGTGATTCCTTTCATGCCACCCATAACCGCATAGATGAAAACAATCACCATACCCGCTGTCAAGCCAGTCTCGTAAGTCGTTTCAAGGAATCGACTAAATGCCACACCAATGCCTTTCATTTGCCCGATTACATAGGTAACCGAGGCAATGATTAAGCAAATCACCGCGACCACACGAGCTGCCTTGGAATAGTAGCGATCGCCAATAAACTCAGGAACCGTAAACTTGCCAAACTTACGCAAATACGGAGCCAGGCACATGGCTAACAGAACATAGCCGCCAGTCCAGCCCAATAGGAACACCGAGCCGCCGTAGCCTTGATAGGAAAACCCGATCAAGCCAGCCATTGAGATAAACGAAGCCGCTGACATCCAATCTGCTGCGGTTGCCATACCGTTTGAAATCGGGTGAATACCACCGCCAGCAACGTAGAAATCTTTCGTCGACCCGGCTCGAGCCCAGAACGCGATGCCAACGTACAATGCAAACGTTAGGCCAACAACAATATAGGTTAAGGTTTGTAGTTCCATGATCAGTCACCTCCCGCGGAAAACTCATCATCCAAGTCACTCATTTTCTTCGCATAGTAGAAAATAAGCACCACGAACATATAAATCGCGCCTTGTTGGGCGATCCAAAATCCAAGCGGATAACCGCCCAGTCGAAATTGGTTTAGCACGTCGACGAAAACTATTCCGCCGAGGAACGGCACAACAAACCAAATCGCCAGCAGCTTCAAGATCAAACTTACGTTGGCTTTCCAATAAGCCTCAGCTTTGTCTTTCATGGCAGATTTCTCCATCACTATTATTATAAGAAGTTGCAGTGTACGCCTTCGACTAGGTCGCGAGTATTCGACTATGGTAGTACGACCCTTGCGTTGTACTAAGCCTGATCGCTATAGTGTGCACATGACCCTTACCGTGCTTATTGCTGATGATCATCCCCTGTTTCGAGAAGCGCTCGCAGGAATTGTGTTGATGGAATTACCAGGCGCCGACATCCAACACGCGGAGGACTATGCCGAAGCACGCGCAGCACTCGCAGCCAACTCTATCGACTTAGCCTTTGTGGATCTCAATATGCCCAATTCGCATGGCCTTACCGATTTGGCGTTGCTGGCTAAGATGCATCCTAATGTGCCAATTATTGTGGTGTCAGCACACGAGGAATCCGACGTTATTCGCGCCTGCATTCAACATAAGGCATCGGGCTACATTATAAAATCAGCCAGCCCCAGTGAAATAAAACAAGCGATTACCAGCGTGTTAAATGGCGACATTCACGTACCGCTCGATATTGACCTAAGCCAGACTCAAGAAGATCAACATTCGGATGCCGCGAATCGCATTAGCTCCCTGACCCCGTCGCAACTGAAAGTCTTGATCGAGGTCGGTAAAGGCAAACTAAACAAGCAAATCGCCTACGATTTATCTATCTCTGAAGCTACCGTAAAAGCGCACATCACCAGCGTGTTTAAAAAACTCGGCATTAACAATCGCACACAGGCAGTGTTATTCGCGCAACAACATCAGGCCAAGAACCCGAGAATCCGCTAGCTCTAACGCTTGATAATAACCGGCCAAAAGCGGTTAACGGTTAACGGTTAACATCAACCACGATTCGCCCAACCAGATTACCGGCCAGCAAATCGCTCGCTAGCTTGGGAATATCACTCATCGGCTCTACTTTATATACCGTCTGTAGCTGCTCCATATTGAGATAGCGCGCTAAATCATCCCAAGCTCGCTGCCGGCGCTCCAGGCTCGCCATCACTGAGTCAATACCGCGTAGGGTCACACCACGCAAAATAAATGGCATCACCGTGCTGGGTAAATCAACCCCACCGGCCAGCCCACACGCAGCCACAATACCTTCTCGATTGGTGCGCGCTAGCAAGGTCGCCAAAGTGCGACTACCAACTGAATCCACCGCCCCGGCCCATTGCTCTTTCTCTAGTGGTTTTGCCTTGGCGTCCAAATCGGCTCGATCAAGTATGCGTGAAGCCCCTAAAGATCGAAGGTAATCATGCGTCGATTCACGGCCTGATACCGCCACTACCTCAAAGCCAAAGGTTGATAATAATGATATCGCGACAGAACCAACCCCTCCCGACGCGCCAGTCACCACAATAGGACCATGACTGGGCGTTAAACCATGATCTTGTAAGGCGTGCACACACAGCATAGCCGTGTAGCCCGCGGTACCAATCGCCATAGCCTGCTCGGCACTGAATGCCTCAGGAATCTTCACCAGATAGTTTGACGACACCGATTGAAACTGTGTGTATCCGCCCCACTCCGTCTCAGACAGGCCAAAACCGTTCACCAACACTCGATCGCCGGACTGCCAAGCCGACGACTTGGATTCAACCACAATACCCGCCAAATCGATACCGCACACCATCGGGAGCCGCCGGCAAATTGGGCTGGCTCCGGTGACTGCCAAGGCATCTTTATAATTGAGCGTCGAGTAGTCTATTTTGACCAACACCTCGTTGTCTGGCAATTCTGACCGACTCAACTGCTCTAGCGCGACTCGGTAACCCGCGTCATCAGAGCGTGCGACAATGGCGTTAAAAGTTGATTGCATAATATTTCTCCAGATTATCGAAAGTTTGTCCGGCAATTAATGCCGGACTGATTGCATAAGTAATGACCGCAGTGCCGCTGGCTCAATCGGTTTAGCTAAATACATAAACCCAAGCGCGGCGGCTTTGGAGCTCAATGAGTCATCTTGCTCAGCGGTTACTAAGATACCAACAGCTTGCTCCGCGTCGTCGATGGCGGTGGCCATGCAGAGAAAATCCAAGCCAGTTTCGGAGTAATCTAAACGGTAATCGGCCAACAAAATATCAAACGGCTGCTGACTAATGGCTCGGAGGCCTTCTTTATAGCCTGACACCGATGTCACCTCACAGCCCCAGCCTCGCAATAATGTCTGCATTGCGGTTAGCACACTGTCGTCGTTATCTAAACACAACACCTTAGCACCACGTAAGATGTCGGATTCGACGAGCGCAGGCGCTACCGATGATGTGCTGCTGACCACAGCTTGATCAACCAACGGTAATTCAAGAGTAAAGCGGCTACCCTCACCAAACACGGATTCCACGCGAATATTGAGATCGAGCAAACGACTGATCCGCTTAACAATCGACAACCCCAAGCCCAAGCCACGCGAGTGCTGTTTTTCACCGGATTTAATCTGATAAAACTCATTGAATATTTGCGAGAGGTGCTCCTCAGCTATGCCAACTCCAGTATCAATTACTGAAATTCTCACGCTTTTGCGCTCTAGATTCTGCTCTAAAACCTCAGTTTCAATAGTCACCATGCCGCCAGCACGCGTGTAACGTAATGCGTTCGAGACCAAATTTTGCAGCACTGAGTGCAATAATTGTTTGTCGGTAGACACATTTACATCGTCGACGCTGGAGCGCAAATTAACATTCTTATCGTTGGCGCTCGCTTGCATATCGCGCAGCAAAGAGTCGATCATTGGGCCTAGTGCAAAGCGCACGCGGTTAGGCTGTATTCCGCCGGCGTCCAGCTTTGAGATGTCGAGCAAGGCGCGCAACAACTCATTGGCGGTAACCAGAGATTGGTCAAGACTGTGAACCAACTGCTGCACAGCATCTGGTTCGCTGCGACGCTCGGCAATACTATGCGCGAATAAACGAGCAGCGTTAATCGGCTGCAACAGGTCATGACTGGCCGCTGCTAAGAAATGCGTCTTACTCCGCGTATTACGTCGTAGCTCCTCAGTAAGCACTTCAAGCTCTTGAGTCCGCGCCTGAACACGATCTTCCAATTCTTCATTGGCTCGCCGCAACAACTCCGACGCATGAACGCTGTCGGTAATGTCTTCGTACGTGGTCACGAAACCACCATTCGGCATCGGCTCACCAGTCGATTTGATAGTCTTACCATTTTGCCGCCGACGAACAATCGAGTACGACGTCCGTTTTTGCAAGTGCTTGAGTCGCTTGGCGATAGCGCCTTGTCGGTCCTTGTCGCCAAAATCGCCTCGATCTGCATTGTATTGCAACAGATCTCTAAGCGGCTTTCCAACATAGATTAAGTCCTCTGGGTAATCGAACAGACTGAGATAGCGGTCATTCCAGATCACCAAATTCAAGTCGCCGTCCACCACCGAAATACCGTGCGTAATGTTCTGCAATGTTGTTTGCAATAAGTTCCGGTTAAATTGCAAAACGCTGGATGTTTCATCGACAAAATTGGTTACTTCCTCCAGATGGTTATCATCGCCCAATAAGGTGTCTGAAATAACTTTCTGCGCCGACGTAGTCCCAATAACCCCAGCGATGGCAGTCTGAATCAATCCAATTAATTGCGGGTCCGCTTGTTTTTGCCGAGTCAGATCAATCCCATGCTGCGATTGATATTCACGAAACACAGCATCGGTATTACGCGCCCCAATAATTGGCTCAGCCAAAATCCGCAAAGCATCTGGGTGTACCCAACCAGACTGCCCTCCCAGCATATTAGCGTGATCTGAGGATTGCATTCCTGCATTGAAGAAACGACTTGCTTGAATTCGCTCAATTACCGACTGTGGCTCACGCAGCGAAAACCAAATGATCATTACTATATTGACAGACAAGCTCCACACAACACCATGTGTCAGCGGATTTCCAAGCTCGAACCCTAGGAGTTTCTGCGGATGTAATAAGGCATTTCTTGCGAACAAATCAGCGACCACGGCATCGCTTAAAATGGTCGGCAACATTAAGGTATAAGCCCACAATCCAGCACCACCAATCAAACCCCAATAGACACCTTTACGGTTTGCGCGCTGCCAATACAAAGCACATAACACCGCTGGTAGGAATTGAACAATGGCAGCAAACGATACCAAACCAATATTCGCCAGCTGGGTATTATTATCCATTAACGCAAAATACCCGTACGCACCGGCGATAAGCCCGACTATCGCGACGCGGCGAATCATCAGCACGATTTCATTCAGGTTGTCACGCCGTAAAATCTGCCAACGTTTAACGCTAATTAAATACGGCATTACCAGCTCATTGCACACCATGGTACTCAAGCTAATCGCAGCCACGATGACCATGCCAGTTGCCGCCGACAAACCGCCTAAAAATGCCACCATCGCAATGGTCGGGTTATTGGCGTTCAACGGCAGTGACAACACATATAAATCCGGCGCGCCATTTGGCATCAAGGCCATTCCGCTAATCGCAATCGGTATCACGATCACGCTGGTTAGAATCAAATACAGCGGCATCACCCACATAGCAGTTTTAAACTGATGGTGATCCCTCGCCTCGACCATTGCTACTTGGAACTGTCGAGGCAACAAGAAAATAGCGCTAGTACTCAACAATAGTTTTGTCAGAAAGCTTGACCAGGTGCTGGTATTACCGCCGAACGCATTGGACATGGATTCCAAGCTAAACAGCTGCGGCAGAGTTAGGTTCCGGTCCGCTTCAAGCAACAGATAAATGGCGTAATACCCCACCGTGAGAATCGCCAAGAGTTTAACCACACTCTCAAACGCAATGGCCAAGATCATGCCTTTATGATGCTCACTGGCATCCAGATGCCGCGTGCCAAACAGAATCGTAAACAGCGCCAACACGGCGCCAACGACTAAAGAAATATTTTCAGAAAAATATCGCTCGAACCCCGCGTCAGCGCGCGCGGCCGGCCCAACTAATACCAAAAATGAGCTCGATAAAGCTTTGAGTTGCAAAGCAATGTAGGGCAGCGAACCAACAACCGCAATGACCGTTACTAGAATACCGATGCGACGATCTTTACCATAGCGGCTCGAAATAAAATCAGATACTGAGGTGATTCGGTTTTGTTTACAAATTAAGATAATGCGCCGAATCAGTGGGTAGCCAAACACAAAAACCAGCAGTGGGCCTAAATAAATAGCCAAGTAGTCTAGCCCATCAACTACCGCGGTTCCCACCGCCCCATAGAATGTCCAAGACGAGCAATACACTGCCAGTGACAGTGCATAAACAAGATTCCCGTTGTAGTTTCGTTCGCGGTTATATACCGGCGAATCGCCATAATAGGCGATTAGAAACAGCACAAAAATATAGGCAAAGCCAATAATCGCGACGAATTCTACGTTAAACATTTACCCTCGTTGGTAATAAAGCTGGTAATAGAGCTGGTAATAAAGCCGATAAGAATTTTGGGATGAAAATTAAAACAACTTAGCGTGACACTTATACAGAATACACCAGCGCCGAAGCCGACACCAAACCGAAACAGTCGTTGCGCCAATTCCGCCAACCATCAGCATTGGCACCATCTAAGCCTTAAACCAAAAAAACGAGGCAAGCAGAACTTGCCTCGACAAAAATACCCAATCGCCAGAGTCTAAATTAAACAGCGCTGTAATAGCCCGTTTAGGTACAACTAGAATGCGAACTTGGCCGTCACTTGTAGACGATTCAGCTCTCCTTTCGCACCATTTTCCAGCTCACGGCTGGCTTTGATCAATGCACCGCCAAAGGTGAGTTTAGGCGTTGGCGAATACATTAAGTTGACGTTGAAATTGTCCACTCGCTCGGTGTTGCTGGACGCAATACCCGGTGCCAGATCAGCCGTCGCCAGTGCGTATTGAATCGTGCTACGCAACTTATCGTTCCAGTTATGTCGATACGCCACATAACCGCCGGTCACATCAGTAAGCTCTAAGTTACCCGCGGCATCGATACCACCGTCGCGAAAGGCATTCAAGGCAATGTAACGCCCGAGGTTGCCATGACTGAACGAGTAGCGAATATCATCGCCATTGCCGAGGCTAAACTTGCCCGACAAATTTAGCGCAAAGCCAAAGTCACTTTCGTCCAATAAGCCATCGTCATAAGCTATTTCACGACCCAGTGCTGCAATCGTATAGGCGTGATTACCGGCTTTACCGTTAAATCGCGCTACAATATCTGGCACGCTATTATCGTCATAATTGCTCGCTGCAATACCCGAACCGGCATCGGTTAAACTGGTCGAAGGGTTTTCCGCAGCCAACATGAATGAACCGCTGCCAAGACTCTTAGTCCAACGCAATTGAGTCTGACGATTGAAAATCGTGCCGGAAGTCGGGCCGATGAATTCAACCGATTCAGGCAATGCTCCGACGTTAAAGAACGTACTCCAAGTTTGCCCTACCAATAACGAAGCATCGCTCGAGTATTTCCAATCGAAATAAGCATGGCGAATTCGCGAGTTGGTTGAGTTGGACACGCGCTCATCGCCGCCGCCGCTGAGCAGGTCCATCTCGAAATGAGAATTCAGCAAACCGGCGCTGGTCTGGGTCGAGGTTTTGAAGAAGAAGCGCGATGTTTTAACATCGGAGTCGAATTGCGCGCCCTCACCTACGCCGCCAACTGGAATCGTGCTTGGCACTAAAATTTCGTCACCAATATTACCTGGACGTGGGCCATCGTCGTAATCACTGTACAGACCATTTACCTTGATAAAGCCACCGTAAGTTAGCGTAGTGTTATCACCTAACTTCAAATTCGCTTTAGGTGCGGTCTTTGCCACCTCGGCCACCTGTGTATTAATCGCGGCGACTTCGGTTTCTCGCTGCTGCCCTTCTTGCTTGAGCAACGCCTTTAATTCTTGTAACTCTTTCTCCATTTGCATGACGCGTTGTTCTAAGTCAACGGCATCAGCAAACGCGACTCCAGGCGCTGCGGTTGCCGCCAGCAAACTCAGGCAAACGCAGGCTATTTTTGTTCTTCTCATCGTGGGATCCTCGCAGTATTGGTATTGTTGTCCCACTATTGCAAAGCAAGCCCACTCTCGCTATTAGCCAATAGTCTAACTACGACTAAAGTCGTAGATGCCCGCGCTAGCATCGCTCCCCGCGTTGTGTTAACAAGGGTTATCGCATTCCTTTGAGAGCACCAAAATGACATCCTGCCCGCCCGAACTCACTGAGGTTGTTGGCTTTTTAAGCCAGCTGCGACCATTCGACCAACTCGAGAACGACACCTTGCTTCACGCCGCTCGGCAACTCAAAACCACCTACCACCAAGCCAATAGCCAAGAACAAATACTCGACTACAACAACCCAACATTGTTTATTGTGCGCACCGGCGTCTTCGATGTGCGAAACGCAGACGGCGATTTGCTAGACCGCGTAACAGAAGGCGGCTTCTTTGGATTTTTGTCGCTGCTCACCGGCGACTCTGGTGGGCACACTCTACACGTGTTTGAAGACGGACTGCTGCATCGCTTAGACCAACAAAGCTTTAGATCACTACGTAAAGCCAGCGACGAATTTGATCAGTATTTTGTACACGCATTTGAGCAGCGCCTGCGGGTCGGTCTTAGCAAGCGCGAGGAAAATAGCGCTTGGGCTACGCGAATTGATGCCATTATGTCACCACGGTTAGTCAGCGCGACACCAGAAATGACGATCCAACACGCGGCACAAATCATGACCACCGAAAACGTCGCGTCACTTGCCATACTCAATGAGCAGAGCGACCTGGTTGGCATTTTCACCGACAAAGACTGCCGTAAACGCGTTATCGCGCAGAATGTAGATACTCAACAAGCTATCGAGTCGGTCATGACCGGCGACCCAATCACCATCGATCATATGGCGATGGTGCATGAAGCTAATATTTTGATGATTCGGCATCAGATTAAGCACCTTCCAGTAACGGTAAACGGGCAAGTACAGTCTATGGTCACGCTTAGTGACTTAATTCGCTTGCAACGCTCCGACCCAGTACTAATTATCGGCGAAATTCACCGCGCTAAGCAGGTTGATGAACTTAAAAAAATCTCTGAAAAAATTCCCGAGCTACTACTGCATCTAATTAAACTTGATGTACGAGCCGACGACCTAGGACGCATTTTAACGTCAGTTACCAGCGCCCTTACGCGTCACCTCATCACCTTAGCTCAACAACAATTTGGACCGCCACCATTGCCATTTGTGTGGTTGGCGTTTGGGTCGCAGGGCCGACAAGACCAGTCAGCCAAGTCTGACCAAGACAACGGCTTACTCTTGGCTCAAGAACCAAGCCCGGAACAAGACCACTACTTCAAACAACTTGCTGAGTTCGTCAACTTTGGCTTAGATGCTTGCGGTTATGTGTATTGCCCTGGCGGAATCATGGCGCAGACCGACGAATGGCGGCTCTCGCTTAGTGCATGGCAGCACAAATTTCATAATTGGATCAACGAACCCAGCAGCGACGCTTTAATGCGCGTTAGTATCTTTTTCGATATGCGACCGATTGTCGTCAGTGCTGGTGCGGAAAACTTGTTTGCCGACCTGCAGAACCCAATCCTAGACCTAGCGCGCGATAACAGTATCTTTTTGTCACTATTGACCCAAAATGCGAATGACATTCGCCCCCCGCTGGGCGTGTTTAGCCAACTGATGGTGGAACGCGGCGGAGAACATAAACATACGCTCGACGTTAAAAAGCGCGGCATTATGCCGATTAACGATATTGCAAGAATCCATGCGCTGGCAAATGGCGTAAGTGCCGTTAATACCCGCGACCGGCTTGAAGAAGTAATTCGTTTAGGCGCATTGAACGAACATGATGGGCGCAACTTGCTTGATGCGCATGAATACATTGCCCACCAACGCCTACTGCATCAAGGTGAACAACTAAAGCGCAGCCAAGCCCCAGACAACCACCTGAATCCCAAAGACTTTAGTGCCCTAACCAATCGCCACCTAAAAGACGCATTTAAAGTAGTCAGCGATGCGCAAACGGGGTTAAAACAAGCGTACGGTGGCGGCATCAGCTAGCCCATCGATATGCTCAAATTCTTCAAAAACCAGTGGCAACAGCGTGACCGTCAGCGCGCCAAAGCTAAAACCCAGCATCCAGATATGCTGCAATTTCTAGGTGCGCATCCACCATCATCCTCTACCAGTGCTTTGGCGAGTCGCTATTTAGTACTCGACCTAGAAATGACGGGACTCGACGCTAAAGTCGATTCGATTCTGAGTGCCGGTTGGGTCCTGATCGAACAAGGGCAAGTCTTACTCTCAACCGCGCAACACCATTACGTGCAACAACAGCAAGCATCGGTAAATCTTGATCAATCAGCGCCAATCCACAATATTCACCATAAACACCTAGCTAGCGGTATTGCCTTAGAAGCAGTACTCGGCGCGCTACTGCGCGACCTACAAGACCATATTTTAGTGGTGCACCACGCCCCGTTAGACCGCGCCTTTCTCGACAAAGCATGTCTCTCAGAGTATGGCGTTCGCCTATACACGCCAGTGATTGACACGCTGCAAGTAGAACGTAAAAAACTCCTAATTCATGGCACGCTTGAAGGTCAGTCATTACGCCTGAACGATTGTCGGCAACGTTACAATCTGCCTAATTACAAAGCTCACAATGCGGTTATTGATGCCATTGCCACCGCCGAATTATGGTTAGCTCAACTGGCAAGCACCCAAACTCAACCTCACACCAAACCCGTTCCCGTGTCTTATTTTCTAAGCTAGTTTTAAGCATAAAGTTGCAACCTCGCCATGCAGTTCACCACAATCGGCTTATACTTAAACGATGACGACTACCCGATGGATGGTTGCCTGCGTATGCCTGTGTCTTTACTCACAAATGGCCGCAACTCAATCAGCCGACCTAGAACTTCAGACACACGCTGACGAAGCGGCCGAGCTGCTTGCACTGCACAATCAAGCACGCGTGGATGGCGTCAAATGCGGTTGGTTTATTCGCCAGCATGCCGCGCCACTGAGCTGGAATCAGCAGCTCGCGGCCGCTGCGCAACAACAGGTGCGAGCCATGGCGAAGCAGCAAACGTTAACGCATTCCGCTGGTGGCAATACCAAGCAACGATTAGCGCAAGTTGGTTATCGCTGGAGTCGTTATGCCGAGAATATCGGCTTTGCTTATCGCGACGCTAACGCGGCGTTTGATGGCTGGATTAACAGCAAAGCACACTGCCAAAACATAATGGATGAAGCGCAACGCGAGTTTGGGGCAGCCCACTATCAAGGCTACTGGTCGGTGATCATCGCTGCACCAAAAGCATAAATACCACCGAATCTATTTGATTCCGCCAGAATGCCCCCATATACTGCGTAACCCGAAAAGGAAATCCCAGATTTTGACAAAATTTTCGGCCTAGCACGTTATTTATCCGCTAGGCCGTAGACAGAAAATGGGGGCGACATGGCTTCGACATGGGTCGCGAAACCTTCGGTGCATGTAGAGCATTGTGGCTTGACTCTTAAAACCAGCTACAAAAGTTATAGTTGCAAACGACGATAACTACGCACTAGCAGCTTAGGCAGCTAGGGTCTCACCGGAGTTGTTCATGGCTTTGGATTCGAGATCTCATCTAACATGAAATCGCTAGTTGTTTGTGTCGATTAAACAACGGTTAAAACGCAAGTCGACTCACCCGATACCGAGTGCGTTTGTCCAGTTGGTAAGGGCTAAATTAAAGACAAACTAAACATGTAGATCCGATGAGCGGAGGACTTGTGGACGCGGGTTCGATCCCCGCCGCCTCCACCACTTTAAAAGCCACCAGTGAAAGCTGGTGGCTTTTTTATTGCTAGCGGTGGTCGAGATACCCGCAATCCGGGCGACGTTCAAGTACGTGCTCGTGTCGTGGCAGCGCAGGATACGCGTGAACGACCGACGCGCGGAGCGCTAGTGCAGCCGCAGGCTAGAGGTAGTCAAATTAACTCGATGCACCTAATACCCTTGGGTGTTTCTTTTATTTGATTAAGATAACTCATGATGACGACACACCAATTTATTAATAAGAGGATGAGCAATTTCCAGTCGAATCGGCAAGCCAAATGTTGGCGACGGGGCGTTCTTAGCGTTCAATGGCAACATTCAATTTGGCTTTGTAAACGACCAATATGAAGACATGCTATTACCGCTCCTTGGAACAATAAACAATGAATCTATGGATGGCACCTTCAAATTATACCGATGTCAGAATGACGATTCTTGACTTCAAAGCTATGCACTCATGCTCGTCATGGATAATAAAACCGGCTTAGCTTTACAAAGTCACACTCAAAAAATACTAGAAGCGTGTGACGCTCACTAAAATCAGAATCAGTTTAACAAATCATCTATTTGCATAAAATTATTTATGCAAAACCAATATATCTTAAACATAGAGCTTGAAGTAAGTTTAATTTTGCCGCTTAATGCATAAATATAACTATGCAAAACTAAGATTACTTAAACCAAGCATGATCAATCTAGAGAAATTATTGAAGCCTGGCTACTTTGTGAACCGTAAGGTCTTGTATTCATATGGGCTGACCAGGCCAGATGTGGACTATTACGTGCGCTCTGGATTTTTGTCTTCTTTTGCTCGAGGTGTTTATCACCGAAAAAGTGACTACAACCTAACCTGGCAAGAAGTCGTCGCTTCTCTTACGGATTTGGGCTATCACGCACATGTAGGTGGAGCTTCAGTCGTTCGAGAGGCAGGGCTAGATCACTTCGTTAGCGTTAGTGATTCAGCAACTTCAATATCTTTGTATTCAGCAGAACCGCTGCCCAAATGGCTCAGCGGAACACCAGTTACGGAAACACTAACAGGCACAAAACAAAGTTGGCTGAAGAAACTACCAAACTCGGCTTATAGAACCCAAACATTCGGCCAATGGGATCGAGAAATAAAATACGCCACATTGGAACTCGCTCTATTAGAGCAACTCGTTGATGCAAAATTAGAAATCGAGTTAGTCGCTATCGATAGGCAACTAGAAGGCATGGCAAATTTAAGTCCAACAAGGCTTAACGAATTGCTAAGGCTCTGCCCTAACATAAAAGCAAAACGTTTATGCGGCTGGTTATTACAACGCCACGATCATGCCTGGATAAAACGTATACAGTGGGAAACTGTCGATTTAGGTAAAGGCAAGCGGTCAATAATCAGAGGTGGCCGTTACAACAATCAATGGCAAATAACAGTGCCAAGAAAAATGGAGGATCAAACAATCCATGGACACTAACAGTATCTATTACAAACAGGTTCAATTACTAATGAGCGTGTTGCCGACTGTGGCGAAACAAACTTGTTTTGCCCTAAAAGGCGGTACAGCAATCAATCTGTTTGTGCGCGACCTACCACGGCTTTCTGTCGATATCGATCTCACCTATATTGAAAAAGGAAATCGTGATGAGAGCTTAAGCAAGATCAAACAGGCAATGCAAAGTATTCAGTCTGACTTGCACAAACGAGGCTTTGCAGTATCGGAGTCTCAGAAAAAAGGCGTTCTAACGCGCATTCTTGTGAGTAATAAACAAACGCAAATAAAGATTGAAACAACCCCGGTTATGCGCGAGACGGTACACTTACCGTCGATGCAAACCGTTACCCCTAGCGTGGAAGAGCAATTTGGTTTCGCTGAAATCAATATGCTTGATTTTAATGACCTTTACGCTGGCAAGCTATGCGCGGCACTCGATAGGCAACACCCGCGCGATCTATATGACGTGAAACTCCTGTTGGAAAATGAAGGTATCAGCGAAGAACTCAAAAATACGTTTTTGGTGTACCTGATAAGCAGCCCTAGGCCCATGGTCGAACTAGTAAAACCTAACCGAAAACCACTGGAGGAAGTTTACGAGAAAGAATTTGAAACAATGACCAACTCACAGGTTTCCGTAGAACAACTAGAAGAGACTAGGGAGCAGCTCATAAGTAATCTACACAATATGTTGACTGACTTCGACAAAGAATTTTTGCTGGACATTAAACGTGGCACCGCTGATTGGGCCAATTTCTACTACCCCCATGTTGAACAATTGCCCGCCGTTGCCTGGAAACTTATTAACCTAGATAAAATGAGCACTGAAGCAAGAAACTCTTCACGCAAAAAGCTAGAGCAAGCTCTGTATGCCTGAGCAATGAAACAGACTTGCTCCTAATTCCTGAGAATAAATTTTATAACAACCAAATCTCACAAAACGACAATAAGATAATGGCCTAGACGAAGCATCCAGGGCCAAGGACGAACAAGAAAATCACTACCCAGTTTCGCCTAAAAGATGGTAAAGGGCTTTGACCCCTTAACTTATTAATTTATTGACCCCTTAATTTATCCGGACAATGGATATTTAGTTTATTTTAAAATCAGGGTGCAACTTACTCCAATGTTCTTTTAACTGTTTTTTGTGTTCTTCATTCATTGGTAAATCTTGAATTTTCTCCGGCCAAAGGGTTCTGGCTTTGTCCATGGTATCTTCAAGATGAAGCTTAACAACATTCCAGGGAATATCGGCTTTTCGAGCCCATGCTTCAAAATGCAAAAAATTAACTTTATACCAATTTTTACCTTTGTTTAGATTTAGAGCAAACTCTTTTTCGCCTTCAATGTATACGCTTGTGGTGACAACATCATAAGCTGGTGACAACCTTGGGGTTCTCATATCGGAATATAGTAAGCTCCAGTTTTTCAAGTGAGCATCACCATTGGCCAGTAATATATTGACCAACAACCGCCTTGCAAATTGTTGCACATCAGCCAATCGATCGCCTGAGTATTGATAGAGCACCTTGCCTATATTTTCATAATTAGATGCACCATATTTTT
Organism: Arenicella xantha; assembly: GCF_003315245.1. Taxonomy (NCBI): domain Bacteria; kingdom Pseudomonadati; phylum Pseudomonadota; class Gammaproteobacteria; order Arenicellales; family Arenicellaceae; genus Arenicella; species Arenicella xantha. The sequence goes on from NZ_QNRT01000002.1 coordinate 872,950, forward strand.
GACTAGGCTGCTTCACTAATACTTGTGCAAAATCTTCCATATGAATTCTTTGACCACCTTTTCTATCAAAACGCTTGATCGCAAAAGCGTATGGCTCGTCGGGCAGCTTGATCGGTGGCAGGTTATCTAATTTATTCAACTCGACCAATTTCATATCAGGAACGTTAACACCTGCTACAGAAGCTAATGTCATAGCCGTAAATTCATTTTGCGGCACATCCTTATGCTGGGTAGATGGTGTTTTGATAATCCAATCTCCTAAAGCACCTTCTTTCGATAAATTATACCGCCCATCTTTCGCTTTCATCGAAAATTTCATTTGAACGCCGGCCAGTGAAAATTTATTTTCTCGCGCTTTTCTCTCATAAAAATTTTCATCAAATTCAACGGCCTTACCTTCCCCAAGTTTCAACAATATATGATTGGGCACCTCGTCAGGGTCTAGCGCAGTTGCGACGAGAGCTCCAGGTAAATCTTCCCCCAGATATGACAATATTTGAAAGTCATTATCGACATGCACTTTTAGAGCTTGTGCTACTAGCTCTCGCAGTGCCCCCTCAGGCAATAGATTCGATAAAGACGGATGAAGTCGATGGTTGTTTTCCCATATCTTTGAGATCAACGCTTGTGACTTGGGAAAACTGGGGTGTGTTATCAAACTAAAAGTAGGCCGATTACTATCGTGCTGAAATTCCTCAGAAAAAATCAGGCTATTTTTCCCATTCCGAAAACCCGCCAGGTGACCGACTAATACGCCATGCAAACTTAAACCTAGGAAGTTCACATCAATATTCGTACTCATGAATCACTCTCTAAAATGTCATTCCAAGGATCGTCTTCTGGGTTTTCGGTTTTTATAGCAGATTCTAGTTGATTAACTCCAGAGCTCTCCAACAACGCCCTTACGGCCGCTACCTTATCTAATGGAATCAACATTAGTTCACTATTCAAACCCGTTGCCACCAACTCCAACGTTGTAAGACGTGGATTTCCTTTTGACTCTAAACGTTGATAAACCTGGCGCATAATACCAACTCGCTCTTGCATATCGGTTTGTTTAAAACCCAGAGCTAAACGCCTTTTTTTAATCTGCTTTAATAATGAATTCATTATTACTACATCCCACTCAAACAATGAAAGAAGCATATTAGCTTCCTAAACAGCCAAATGCAACTTATATGATTCTTCTTGAGAGGATTTATCAGAATAAGAAGCTTATTAGCTTCTATTAGTGCATTGCAAAGCAAAAAGAAGCTCTTATGCTTCTTTTGGGGGGCAAGTTTGAATATGTATTTATTTTGGTATCCAGAGTACCGATTTATTAGACTTTTTAAACCAAAATTTAAGGGGTCAAAGCCCTTTTCGAAGATCAGCTGAGCTGTGTAAACGGCTCTGACCCCTTAGATCAATTCCTGAGAATAAATTTTATAACCACCAAATCTCACAAAACGACAATAAGATAATGGCCTAGACGAAGCACCCAGGGCCAAGGGCGAACAAGAAAATCACGACCCAGCTTCGCCTAAAAGATGGTAAAGGGCTTTGCCCCCTTAATTTGATGAGTTCATAGAAAAGCCTACGAATCTAAACCTAGTTATAGCCGCTACCTCCAAATGAGTGAACTTTGAGAGCGAGTATGTGAGTTGATTTAGTCCACAGTCAGCTCCATACTTGGAGCGGTAATATAAACATCATTTCCGATCTGTCTAGGAGGACTTAATTTATATGGAGCTTAATGAAATAGACGTAGATGCGTCGGACATCAAAATACTAAAACAATATTCTAATTCGGATCATTACGAACGATACATTAGTCAGGTGGCGGATTTTGCCGATCAAAATAAAAACTCGTTTGGTTTTAATCCAGTAGCCGCCTACAGACAGATGAGTCTCAAAGGGCAATTGTGGTTAGCTACTGGGAAGGAACATGAAATATGTGGCTATATTATGTTCGGGGGCGTTTACCCCAATTTAAGAGTATTTCAGTTATTCGTTAACCCTCTGTCGAGGGGCAGAAGAATTGGCACAAAACTTTTAGACGAACTAATTAAACATGGAAATCTAAACAAATACTCATTTATTCACGCGAAAGTAGCCGCCGAACTTCCAGCAAATCAGTTTTGGGAAAAAAGCGGCTTTTCTATCACTCAAACATCTCAAGGGGGGTCTGCCAAGAGTAAAAATAGAAGACGAATAAACCATCGGTTACTTCAACTGGACACTCCAGACCTACTAACTCCGATTACGCAGACCACGAAAAAATCATTCGAGTATCTAAACAGGCCCACCCTATCCCCACCAATTTACGCTTTAGACCTTAATGTACTTTTTGACCTTGTTAAGGACCGTGAAAATGCGGCAGTCGCAAGAGACTTTATTACAAAATCAATGAACGGCGCTATAAAGATTGTTGTCACACAGGAGTTTATTACAGAGCTAGAACGAACGAAAACCAACAGCCAAGACCCCCTTTTAGCATTGGCACGAGCACTGCCAACATTACCCAAGTTCGATGAGATAGATATAGCTGCTCTTGCAGATGAACTCAGAGAGATTATTTTCCCTCAAAGGTCAAAAACAGGGAGGAAAGCAAAAAACGATTTATCAGATTTACGTCATTTAGCTTACTCAATATTGGCGAGTGTTGACGGGTTTGTGACGGGCGAACACTCCATGTTAGCCCGATCAGCTGAGCTGTATTCGAAATACGGAGTAGAAGTGATCTCTCCATCTGAATTTGTTTTTCGACCTGATGATATCACTCAGGTCCCAACCCAAATTGACGGCGAGCCAATCGAGATTGAATCGTGTAGAGATGTTTTAAACCTATCAGAAATACCATTGATTGCTAAGTTAAGAACACCCGATAATTTAATAGCACTCATTGAAAGCCATCTAAAAACAAACAAAGAATTTGAGGCTAACTGTCTAAAAATAGCCGGAATAACAATAGCTTATTGCGGGATAAATTTTTCCAATACTTTGAACGGTGTAGACATATTTCTATTTGTGGATGAGTCCCATCCGCAAGCTACCCTCGCAGTCGATCATTTTATAGAAAGATCGCTTCGACAATTACCCCAAGGGAAAGTATGCAGGACCAACCTTTACATAAGCTTATCGCAAATCATAACCAGAGAGACAGCCATAACGAAAGGTTTTATAAAAGCACCCAAAAGTAACAATCTCATTAAACTCGCCTACAATGGCGTTTTAGATAGTACGAATTGGAAGAGTTTCGTTGATCAGTATTACGACGAATCAGGCTATCGGATTAGCGAGACAATCCCATCTAGCGATGATATCGTTCATACAGGTATCACGCTTAAAAAAGACTCAGAAATTTATGCTCATTCGTTAAGCCTCTTTGATTTTGAATCATTGATTTCACCAGGCGTCCTAAACCATGATTCAAGATCATGTGTCTTAATCCCAATACGAGAATCATTTGCTATTGATTTATTGGGCAACACTGGTCCCCAGGCAAGTCTTTTTTGCACTAAAGCAAATTTACTTATGCTGGAGAAAGCCTATTTCAGGTCACCTACGCGGGCTAGATATATTGAAAAGGGTACTTTAATTGCATTTTATGTGTCGGGGAAAAGTAGTCCTCAAGAAGTTATCGGCACTGCCCGAGTAACATACTCCGAAATTAAGCACATCAACGATATTGGACCTTCCTTATCCCGACAAGGCGTCATTGACCATGGTGAGCTTGTTAAGGTTTCGAATAAAAATGGCAATATCCACGTATTCACATTTGATAATTTTAAAAAGTTACCACGACCGATTGGTTTTAAAATAGCTAAAGAACTTGGCCTAATAAGCGCAGCAAATTTGGCGACAATAGAAAAATTAATGAATGATAAACTGTCGCTTCTTTTTGAGGCAGGATATTGAAAATGACAGCGGCTCTAATTTCCATTCACCCCAGACACGTGAAAAACATTATTGATGGCTGCAAGACCATAGAACTTAGGTCAAGGACCGTAAGGCTTAACGAAGGCGATACGTTGTGGATCTACAGCACTAAACCTACCGGAGCGATAGTTGCAGTCGCAACAATAGATTTTGTATTTGCTCAGAATAGTGAATCAATTTGGAAAAATTACTCTGATAACTTATGTATTAGTAGAAGTGAGTATCTTGACTATTGTGATGACCGGTCTGTTATGACCCTCATAGGTTTAAAAAATGTGCGCAAGATACAAAGCTTGCTGACTCTAGAGCAAATTAGAGATTTAGATAGCGAGTTTACGCCTCCACAGTTTTATAGCAAAATCACCCCGGATAAGAAGATATATCACACTTTAGAAAACCTCTGAACGCAAAGGAATTATGGCGCGTAGCCCTAACCGGACTCAAATATTAAAAATCACGGTCACTAGATTTGATATGAAAGTTGGCCTTCTCCTAACCATCTCATCAAAAAACGTGCGATGACAAGGGTAAGATAATTTAAGGGGTCAAAGCCCTTTTCGAAGATCAGCTGAGCTGTGTAAACGGCTCTGACCCCTTAGATCCTATTGACGAAGAAGGAATTTGCGGGCCAGTCAAATTTTACAAATGTAAAAACGGAGACTTCAGGCTGCAAAGCTACATACTGATGTTAGTGTTAGATAATGAAACAGGTGTTGCTCTAAAAGAGCATTCGAGAAGGATTCTTGATTGTTTATCCCATATCCAGATATAGGATAAATTGTGGTATTTTCTATTGATCACGAATGCCCTTAGTGCCATTATCCTATATCCAGATATAGGATAATGAGTATGAGCAAAGAAAATTCAACTATGAAACCACAAGATATTTTGGTTCTTTTGAAAATCATCGCATGCGGTGAAGAACCATGGTTCCAAATACCAATGGCTAGGGATCTAGGCCTTGCTCAATCAGAAATGAGTCGCTCTATTGCCAGATCAAAATATGCAGGTCTACTAGATGCTTCTGGCCGGAAAGTCCGTAGACTCGCGTTAATGGACTTCATTGAGTACGGATTAACGTATGTTTTCCCTCAACGCCCAGGGTCAATGGTTCGTGGTGTGCCAACATCACATAGCGCTTCGCCTCTAAAAGAACAAATACACAGCGATGATAACTTTGTGTGGCCATACGCCAGCGGTACCGTCAAAGGACAGGCAGTGACTCCACTTTATAAGTCTGTACCTGAAGCGATACAGAATGATCCTTTGCTGCATGAGCTTTTAGCCTTGGTCGACGCAATTCGGCTTGGCAGCTCAAGAGAGAAGGCCATTGCAGTAACAGAGCTTAAGAAACGTGTACTTGGTGACTAAGTATTATGAAAAATAGAACAATAAACCTTGGGGTTGTTGCTGAAATTGCAAATGCACTTGGGGAGCTAAACGAGTCTGTTGTATTTGTTGGTGGCGCCGTCGTAAGCGTATACGCCGACGATACGGCAGCAGACGAAGTTCGGCCTACTCAGGATGTGGATTTAACTCTGACTTTAGTGGATATCGATCAACATAGATTAGACAACAGGTTGGCTGAGCTTGGCTTTCACCCAGACTTACACGGCCATGCAATCTGCTCTTACCGCTATAAGGATATTGCTGTAGACATAATGGCTGCAACGGACACAATGCGCGGCCCAACAAACCGCTGGTATCAAGTTGGGTTCGAATCAATACAAAAAATAGAAGTTCAAGATACCCCAATCCAAATACTGCCAGCACCATGCTATCTGGCAACTAAATTTGAAGCTTTTAATCATCGCGGCCAGGGCGATTACAGAACTAGTCATGATTTTGAAGATATTATCTATGTAATCGACAATCGAACGACGATTGTCGAGGAGATCAAAAATTCAGGTGAATCAATTCAAGGTTTTTTAAAGTCTGAAATACAGAAAATTTTGAGTAATAAATATGTTGATGAGATTTTATCGGCACACCTACACCCTTTGATTGAAGAGCAACGATATCCACTATTATTGGATAAGCTGAAACGGATAGTAGTGTAATTCGCATCTGACTCTATTAATTCGGTTAATTGCCGTGCCTCCGTGCAAAGCGAAACAGGTATCTATAGTACGGATTCATGCACTTTTATAAACAAACGAGTGAAAATAAATCACAAGGTTTCATCGATAACAGCGCTTCTAACTCAAGTTTTTGATCATGCCTCTACATTTAGGATAGGTAGAGCACCCATACACCTAATCATATTTCTAAAACAACCCAAGATACAATAAGCGCGCCTGCTGTGGGCTGATTTTAAGATATCCATCTTCATCGTAATCTACGCTTAGATGCTGTCGGTAAAACTCAAGAATTGAGCCATATGCCTCGCTGTATTTGCCTTTTGCGCCAGTCCGCGCGTACTTGAATTCGTATCGATACCGATTAAAGCCGCCTTTAACCTTGATACCAATCGGTACTTCGTGAATTGGGTACTTGGCCCGCAAGCCAGTTAGTTTTGGCTTTACCCGCTCCTCTTGATACAAGCCTTCACCGCCGATAGGTGCCATGCGCACGTTTATGCCAAACGCTACAGCAACGGCTAAACCATACTGGCTGCGATCCAAGGTCACGCATTGAATACCAAAGGCTGATACATACGCAGTTAATTTTCCGGACTTGCGCTTGAGCTTACGGTACACCTCAGGCGCCAAGGTCACCATGGGAATGTCAGACGGTTTGGCCCAGGCTGATTTTTCTTTGTTGCTCGCGTTTGCATAGAGCTCATGTCTAATCGACTCGACAATGCCGCGCGTTAATATTGCGAGAATCCCCGCGCCAACAACGCTCGATAAAGAGTCCGCCCACTTCTGGTAATCTTGCTCGGTTACTTTTTTGCCGCTAACCGGCTTGTTCGGAAAGGACTTAATTAACGCAGCCAGCTCCGACTTCGCATTCATCTTCTTCCATAAAAACTCAGATGAAAAATCAAGCTTACGGTATGCCCTTAAGTCTGACTTCTCCGAACTCAGGCCTTGCTTTATTTTTAGCGAATCGTACCCGTAATCGGGCTTATGTTTTGACCTAAGCCATAGCTCAATCACGCGCCGATAAGACTTTGCGACATTGCAGCCCCATATTCGAAATGTGGATTCAGGAGAAAACGGTTGCCAATAGGAACTATTGATTAAACTCGGGTCGCCCTCTACGGTGCCCGTGCCACGCAGTCGCCGATGGTTAGTGAATACGGTCTCGACCTTGTCATACTTGTTGGTCGATGGCCAACCACGACTACTAAACGCACCTAAGACCAAATCACTGAATAGCTGCCCTTCTTTCTCTGCCGACACCATGTCTAAGCCCGACCTCGCATCCAAGTCTTTAGGGTCACGAGAGTCCGCGTCTTTATATTTTTCTCGAATGCTGGTGTTGGTTAACACTGGGCCGATACTGTAACTGTGAGAAAAAATCGACACTTCGAAAATAACCGGCTTGCTGCTGGAATTAACCCACTCAAGACGTTGCTGGTGAATCACCCAATACAAATGTAAAACAGAAATTCGCGACGAGTGGATACTCTCGGTAGCCGCTACTGTGCGGTCGAAACAATTAGACGCACTCTTCGAATCGCTGGTCCAGTCGTAATCGTCGGCAATCATGCCCGTAATATTGACCGCTCCAGGGTAAGCATTCCAAGAATCGTCGGTGACTTTAGGAACCGATGTGGTGGTAGAGACAGTAAACTCTTGACGCACAATCTGCCGCCCCGTTTTTTCCAACGTAGTATCGACACTCGTGAACCTTAATACGATCGCCGTGACCTTGCTGCCCATTTTGAGCCCCGCATACCCGTACTCTTTGGGGTAGCGAATAATCGCTTCGAGTCTTCGCTGACAAAGATCCTCATAGCGCGTTGTACCAGCTAAAACGCCATTACGTTTCTGCGCTCGATGACAGTGATTATTGTAATCATGACCCGCGACCATGATTAGAAATTGCTGTTCACTCATGCTATGTCTGCGCTATTTTTTGGACTTTGCCATTTTGTCTTTAACCGGCTTCTCGGGTTTAGTCGGCGGCTCGGGCTTCTCAGGGTCTGGCTCGGACAGCTTCGCACAACCTGTGCGGCCGAGCAGCAGGTCGTTGATGTCTGGGTTGTCATCATCCAATACCACCAAGTTAGTCGGCACCAGCTCTTCGAAGCAATCGACTAGCACTTCATCTTGTCGGTCTTTATCTAACTCGAGAATCTCTAATAAGTCTCGGTTTTCGGTAACATCGAACTCGTCAAAGCTTTCACCACCTAGGATTTGTTCAGCCACCTGCTGCGAATACCCGGGCCTAACTGGAACAAACACGCGCGCAGCACCAGCGGTTAGAAAATGCTCAAACGTGGCATCCATGCTCGATGCGGAACGAATCTCCAACCAGTTTTCCTTGTCGGCCCAAAAATATGGGTAGAAAATATACGTCATATTCTCCCACTCAAACGCCGTTTCAAACGCTCGAACACGAGTTGAGAAATTATTTAAGGTAGCAGTATCTGCAAAATTGACATCGCCTTCGCTGTCGATCATTGTTGATCCAGCAGGGTCGTCCAAGCGAGCACTTTGCATTAGCATCGACAAACATGCTCGTTTTAATTCTCGACGTTCAGTATCGCGATTTTTCAGACTGTTGACTCGCTGCCTCGGTTCCTCACTATCGAGCTCAAGCCTGTCTAGTTCATTTTGGTAGTCGGCCATTTGCGCTTGATAAGCCTCGAGTATCTCAGAGTAACTTTGATACGCCCATTGCCGCATTGCGCTTTTAGTCGGCTCAAAGTACACGGTTACCGTGGCAGAAATAGCATGGCGCGAAAATGCAGTGGCGGCAATCGGGATTGCCGTTGTCATATTGCCAATTTGCGTAGCATTTAGTTTGCGGATTTTGGAGTCTACCGTTGGCGCCACTGGGTTTTGATTCGCATCGAGGTCTGCCGGCACTTCTAAGCCCGCTACGTAAAAACGCCCGTTTCGCTCTTCAACCGTACGCTGACCATTGTTATCGATGAACTTCTTTTTATTGGAGAGAGAAACGCGAGCTTCGCCAATGTTTATCCAAAAGTTGTAACGCTTCTCATTGTCACCACCATCGTTTTCATCAATATCCGGAAACAACACAGTGAGTTGCGCATGACTCGGTTGATACCCCTCTGGCACTTCGATTAACAGCTCACCACTCTCATCGCCAAGCACCAGTGGCTCGCGACTGCCAGCCTGACTGTCCTCGGGTTTGAGAATAAATGTATTAGACTGTGAGACACCCGATTGCGGCGGTGCGACTACGTCGGTAGCGCTTACCTTGCTCGCCTCAATGGTATATCGCCTAGCCCATTCAGCGATTGACGTTTCGCTCTTCAACACATCTTCCAAGGACAACGAAATAGCTTCCGGTTTGGTAATTCCGGGGCTCTCCACGCGCTTACGAATTAGACTCGCTGCGGGTTGCGGCACAACAAACTCCAACATCATCCGCTGGCCAACCTCCATCACCTCAACTTTAACTTTGCGCATCAACGAACGATATACGCCCGCTATATTCTTAGCCCCAGACGCAGCGTTCTTAAAACTGTGAAGTGACAATTCATCAAGTTCAGTAACAGACTTCACGACCTTAGTTTCTGATCGAGATTCCTGCATTTTGTTCACCGCCTTGGTCACCACCGATTTGGAAAACCGAGAAGCCACGGTTTGGCTTGCTTGAGTAGAAATACCAGCACTGCCTGACGTCATGGCATCCACCTTTGTGGTGCCATAGTCCGCCGACACTTTAACACCAGCTTGGAGAGCCGCTTCTTTCTCAACTTGTTCTGAGGTCTCCCTAGCAAGCTCAGCCGCTTGATGAGTTTGCAAGTCACGAGATTGTGACGTTTCAATCGTTGAGGAAGTAGACTCGATCACTTCTGTTCGGTCAGTGCGGCGATGCGACCGAACCTTCTCTTCACCGCGCAATACGTTTTCAATAAACGCGTATTCCTCTTTCTCATAACCGAGCAGTGTCTCACGCGTAACGTAAGCTTTGCCGACGCCAAAGATTGACACCAAACTCTGTTGGCTCGAACTCGGGTCGGTGGGCGTGGCGATTGGTTCGAGCAAGTCTCGACGCACCTCAGCTTCTACGGTAGCGCCACCTAAAGACATCACCATGGTTACGAAATCGCGAGGTGCAATATTATGCCGGTCACCGATCGCTTCAATTTGATCTTCAACGACGTCGGGTTTATCGCTACCAGGTTTTTTGGGTTTAAGGGTTCGAGCTTCGACCAGCATAAATCGAAATAATTCGTTTGCCATTGATTTTTTCTCCGTGTGGAATGGGTTTGGGAGGTGAGCCCAATCAGTGTTATGCAAACCAATGCTAGTTAAGATACCGCATCTAAACTATCCCCTAAATGAGTGATAATTCAGCCCCCAAAAAAGTAAATCCACAGACTATTCAGACTCAACTTTTTGTAAACCTCATTAGTTATTTTGACGCTGACATCGTAGTATCAGGGTATTCGCTCAGCCACACCGACCGCTGGTCGAAATAGGGATTTTAATCATTTCAATTTATCTACAAGGAGTCGCGCGATATGTCACTGATCAACATTGTTAACAACTCTGAAGACCACCTCCAGCTCGGTATTTACACAACACGACCCACAGAGAATGTAGAGCAATCGGCATGGATTACCCAATCACTGAACAGCCATACATCCGCTTCATTCTCTGCACGACAAAAATTTACTGTGCACGCCAACTACGGCAATAAACTCGCCCCTGACGGCGGTCAGAAAACCAATAGCATGCAGTTTTTGGAGGGCGCGGCGAAATTTCAGGTGGTCAATGCTGGCGCTGAAGGAGAGCAAAACACGAAGCTCAAAATTGAGCAGCTTTTTGAAGACTTGGTGCCCAATAAAGTGTCTCTCCACAACATGTCTAATCAGGGCATATGGGCACATATTGAGCGCGCAGAAGGCGGTTCATTTGCCCCAGTCATGATGTCACCGGGGGCTGTTTTAATAGAAGATGTCAGCGCCATGCCTTTTTATTTAGCTATTATTAAGCACTTAGTCACCAGCAGTGATGAACCCATTGGAGAGCTAATTCATTTACCGGCGACAGCCATAACGTCGGGGCAAACGGCCACCATCACCGGTTCAAATTGGCGCGGCTATACAATCGCGTTGAGCGAGTAACTAAAATAACTGACACAACTGAAACGCCAACAAAAAAGGCTGCCAGTTGGCAGCCTTTCAATTTTTAATACGCAAACTATATACAAGGTATTAGAAGCGAAATTGCACTCCGGCAGCAATAAGCTTGATTTCGTCGAAAGCGTCATAGCGAACTTGTAACGCCAACTTGTCGGTAACGCGAAAATCGACCGATGCGCCTGCGTAGAATTCTGCATCGCCATCGATTTCAACTGCGTCAAATGCGGAAACAACGCCTACTTCACCACGAGCCTCATACACACCAGCACGGCCAGACAATGAGAAACGTTGGCTGAGTGGTACTGTCCCTACACCAGCTAAATACAATGATTCTGCGCTTAGCGTAATGTCGGCGCTTTCCCGTAACACTGACAAGCGTGTTACGTATTCACCTAAGTCCACATAGCCTGCCTCTATCGCCCAAGAATCGTTAAAGTGAAACGCTGCATTAATGCCTAGCGCGCTGTCACTGTCATCGGGGTTAGTACAACGAACGACAAAATATTCTGGACCTTGCTGTCGAACGTCATTACAAATTGTATTGATTTCATCGAATGTCGCTTGCCCAGCCATCAGGCCGATACTAAATTCACCAGCGCGCGCGAATTGTGCTGTCGCGCCGCCAACCGAGATAAGCACGAGTAGTGCAATGATTGCCTTCATGATAATTCCTATATTTAAATACGATTAGTGCCTGCGAACTCAAATTATTTTCCTTAATGGGAAAATTCCGTTTTCCAAGCAGTGGATATGACACCTCGTTGCCAGAAGCGCGATTATGCACACCTAGTGACAAGTTCCAAGTAGCAAAGCTAATCAGCCATCAATATTGATGAGTTAAATTGCAAATGAAACAGCTATCTATTATGTCGAATCAAATTCGCTTGGTTTCAGCCTGGCTTTACCGATTCGGATTATTAGTCTATTGTCAATTATACCGACAATAGTGTTGAAAGGAGAAAGGTATGTTACGACGTGATTTTCTGAGTATTTCGAGCATCGCTCTAGGTGCAGGTTTAACCGCTAACACAACGCGCGCCGCAGAGACTGCATTCACGGCAAAACCCAAGGACGTAGCCATGACTTCGGCGGCTCCAGTCTCCCAAGGCGATTGGAGCGCACTGCGCGATTTGTTTCCGCTAACGCGCAATTACATTCAACTCTCAACTTTTCTATTGGCATCACACCCAAAGCCAGTATCCGACGAAATCGATCGTCATCGGCGTGCGCTTGATGAAAATCCATCGGATTATTGGCATGAACACGGCTTAACGATTGACGCCGATATCTCTAACGCTGCCGCGGACTATATGGGCGGCAATGGCTCACAGATCGCGTTAACCGACAGCACAACTATGGGTTTAGCATTAGTCTACAGCGGCTTACAACTCCAGCCTGGGCAGGAAATATTACAAACCACGCACGACCACTACTCCACTGATTTGTCGTTGGCGCATCGCGCTAAACGCACCGGCGCAAGCGTTCGACAGGTGCCTCTCTATGAAGACCCAGCTACAGTAAGTACTGAATCATTAGTTAAAAATCTACTTAACGGAATTACAGCCAAAACAAGTGTGGTGGCGGTAACCTGGGTTCATTCGTCTACGGGCGTTAAATTACCGATTCGCGCCATGGCTGATGCAATTCAGACGATCAACGCCAAACGCGATGACGCCGACCAAATTCTGTTCTGTGTTGACGGTGTACATGGGTTCGGCATTGAAGACCAAGACATCAGCCAACTCGGTTGTGACTTCTTTATCGCTGGCACGCACAAATGGATTTTCGGCCCGCGCGGCACTGGGGTAATTTGGGGAAATGACCGAGCGTGGAGTCGGTGCGAAGCAGTTATTCCTAGTTTTAGTCGATCTTACGACGTGTGGCTCGGCAACTCTCGCCAAGACCAAGTTCCAATCGGCGAACATATGACACCCGGTGGATTCCACTCATTTGAGCATCGCTGGGCTTTGCCTGCCGCGTTTCAATTGCACCAACAACTGGGCAAAGAAAATGTGCAACAACGGATTCATCAATTAAACACTCACACCAAAGTTGGGCTGGCTAAGATGTCGCACGTTAAGCTCTACACGCCGATGTCCAGTAGCCTCTCTTCTGGCCTAGTATGCTTCGATGTAGCCGGTGTAACGCCCGATGACGTGGTTAAGCGTATGCATAATAAGGGAATTATTATGAGTAGCACACCGTATCGCCAGAGCTACGCTCGCTTTGCGCCGAGCCTACTTAACGATGAGGATGAAATCGATTATGCATTGTCAGAAATTGCCGCAATGTCGTAGCTATACCCTGAGCCCGATGTAAGCGTAGCCGGTACCGGACGAGTCACGGCGCTAGTATCACGGCTAGGCCGAGACTCGCTTCGAATCTAGGAAATATGCGGCATAGACGCCTGTTTACGCGCGCGCCATTGTTAACACTTGATGACATTTGCTGGATAGGCAAGCGCCAGCAAACTTGCCATACTGTATTTGGTTAGTCTTCTCTAACTATCCAAGCAGTACTCGGTGATCACTGTTGACCACCTTATAAGTTAAGGACACGAACACGCCTGTTTTGAGTTTTGTCGCGTTATTCACCGCCCTTTTTTGTTTGTCTATTAACGCTATCGGAGGATTGGAAGAACGATGCGAGAATCTAAATTTTTATGTATAGGTTGGATCCCAATCTTGCTTTGCTCACTGTTGCTGTTAGCGCTCACATTGGCATTTAAGTGGCGCCACATTGAACAGGAAGTCGCCGCTTCTGCACAAGTTAGTTTGGCGGATTCAACTAACAGTTGGGCGACCATTGAAACTTTTAATCAAGGACGTAACGTGCTGTTGAAAGGCGAAGCGCCGAGCGCCGCAGCGGCTGCTCGAGCCGAACAACTAGCCAGCAGTGCCTATGGCGTTCGCAGTGCTAAACACATTGGTAGCGTGGCAGCCATAGCAGAGTTAGGCGATTCAAGCACACAAGCTAGCAATGCTCAGCAAGCTAACGATGCAACGCAAACAGCCAGTAACACAAGCGCTGCGAAAAACAGCAACAATGTGCCGCCGGCGCTGGCAATGACACATGCTCAACTACTTGTTTCATCGAGTGGCGATGCAATAACGTTAAGCGGTGAATTAGCCAACCAAGCGGAAATTGATCAATTAGTCGCTGATGCTACACGTTTATTTGGTGCTGAGAATATTAAAGACAATCTCAGTGTTGGTAGATCCGTCGAGCCGCTGCAGGCAAGCAATTTTTTGTCTGCCTTGAAGTTGCAAGCAGCTAGCGACGCCGAGATTAACCTAGTGATATATGGCAGCGATTTGCGTTTAACGGGTAACGTACCCAGCGATGCTTTACGCAGCGAATTGGAACAATCACTGAGTAGCCAATTCTCGGGCAATATTGACAATCAGCTAACTGTGCCAAAAACAATTGTGACCCGCGATGTTTGCGAAGAGTTGGTAACGCAGCTCCTGGCTAGCAGCAAGGTCAATTTTGAAACGGGCAAGGCAGATATTTCAAGTGATAGCTTTGCGCTACTAACGCGCATCGTGAGCACCGCTAAACGCTGCCCAGACGCCACTTTTGAAGTCGCTGGCCATACAGACAACACCGGCAATGCAAACTACAACATGACGCTGAGTGCACAACGCGCTCAAGCTGTGGTGACGTATTTGCTAAACCAAGGCTTGCCTACCACGCAGTTTAGTGCAAAGGGATACGGTCCGAACCGCCCCATCGCCACTAATTCAACAGATCAGGGGCGAGCACAGAATCGTCGCATCGAATTCAAACTCAATAACTAATAGGTTTGAGTAAGGAGATTAATTATGAAATATTTGTTTTTGGAAATTTGGGTGTTTTTACTTTTAGCGTTTCTACTTGGGATGTTTGTGCAATGGTTTTTCTGTTGCCGCAACAAAAAGTCAGAGTTAACCGTTGAAGAAATCACATCAACCTCTAAAACCACCAGTGCGCCCATCATATCTAGCACCGAGACTTTAGGCGCTGATACATCGGTTCCAGTAGAAGCGACACCAGTAGAAGTGGCTCCGGTTGCCGCCGCACTGTCTGCAGCAGACTTAGCACGCCCCTTCGGATTTGACACGGCGCCGAGCGATGCCGATGACATTAAGCGAATTAAAGGTATTGGCTCAGTTATTGAAAAGACCTTGAACGAGTTGGGAATCTACCAATTCAAGCAAATCGCTGCGTGGAACGACGACAACGTAAGTTGGGTAGAAAGCTCATTAGCATTCCCTGGCAGAATCACGCGTGAGAACTGGATTGAACAAGCAAAAACCTTATCTCAAGGCGGCACCACCGAGTTCGCTAAACGTGTAGACAAGGGCTCGGTTGACTACAAAAGTTAATCACTATTATCGATGATTTGTAGCGCTACATTGACGCTAACACAAAAAGCGGTCTCTCCTAGTTACTCAAAAGGGAGGCCGCTTTTTTGTTGCTCAGTAAAACACAGAATGTCGACTAGGTAGCAAACTGTAGCGCATTGTCATTGCGTTGAATCACACTGCGTTTAATCACTCGGCTGGTATAGTTTGGCTCCAGCACGGTGCTAACCGCAACAAAGCTAGCTTCGGCCTGTTCACGACCAAGGTCTAAACGAACATAGCCCTGGTTAAGATTATCGGTCCAAATCACTTCATCAAGTTGTGACTCGAACAGTCTATCTAGCTTCTCCGCTACCGGCCGACTCCAGCCACTCTCGACAAAATCACCTGGTGATGAAATTCCAGCGGTACCTAACTCAACGCCCATTGCAACGCCACTATCATCGCTGATCTTGTTGATCCAAAAGCTATGACTATCGCCAGTGAGAAACACCAGATCAGTGGCAGACACAGATTGGCAGGCCTCATAAAAACGCTGACGTGCCCACGGATAACCATCCCAAGTGTCAGTATAAAACGGCATATTGTACTTACCTTTCCAAACCAAGGCTTGCGCTGCAAAGCTTTCCATTTGTTCCGGTGGTTCGCCGTCTAAAACACCCATGCTAAGTACGTCGGGAACTAACATTCGGGCAATCGGACTTGCACTGCCAAGCAAGTGCCAAGGCTGCATTGTGCCCTCGGTTGGAGCAAACTCTTGTTGCACCAACGCTTCGGTTTCACTTGAAAGCATCCGCCGCCCCGGCTCGGCGATCACGTCTTGCGTAAAGCGCTCAGCATCGGCCATGGATTGGATCCCTTCAAAATATTTGAGGTAATCAATTTGTTCTGCACGTGCGGTATGACGAGTTTCAAGCGTCACCAGATTTGCGAGATCACCGATCCGATAAGCACGCGAAAATGCCAAGCGTTCATCTAGTGTGTGCGGGTCGCGAATAGGCATCCATTCATAGTACGCGCGCACCGATGCCGAGCGTCTGTCAGCCCACTCACCTTCAGTGTCAGCTTGATGGTTTTGCGCGCCGCCGATCCATGGGTTATTAGCCGTTTCATGGTCGTCCCAACAACACACCATGGGATGCGTAGCGTGCATCGCAAGGCTACCCTGATCTGTTTTGTATTGCGCATGTCGAGCGCGGTAATCTGCCAGACTTACAATTTCATGCGCAGGCTCATGCACTCTGCCGATTTGCTGCGCTGTTTCAGCACCCCAACCGTCAGCCCCGTACTCGTAAATATAGTCTCCAGTATGTAATACCAGATCAACTTTGGAATCGTTAGCAATGGCATCATAGGCATTAAAAAAGCCAAAAGCGTAATTAGAACAAGATGCCAGCGCGATGCCATATTGGTTAAGACTACCGACCGGCAGAGTCTTAGTTCGCCCCACTGGCGATAGCGTATTCGCGAACTTAAAACGGTAATAATAAGCCGTGCCTGATTTAAGGTTTGCGGGAATCGCCTTTACGGTGAAATCCTGTTCCGCATCGGTGGTGACTTGGCCGTGTGACACGAGCTCTTTGAAATCAGGGCTAAGTGACACCTCCCAATCAACCAGTGCCGGCGCATTGGCATTAACATGCGTCCAAATCACGACGCTATCAGCAGCTGGATCGCCGCTGGCAATTCCATACTGAAACATCGACGAGGTAAGTTGCTTGGCTGCCCGCCAATGGTTAGTCAGCGATGACTCAGCTTGCTTCACCGATGCGTCTGTTGAGGCATTGCCACTCGGCTTAGTGCTTGATGGTTTGCAGGCGGCCAGCACGCTACTGGCGATAAGTCCGAGTACGGCACGGCGTTGTAAAAATGATTTCATAAGGTCTCTTCTGTCGGCATTTGGCCACATCGTTTTATTGGCTAGTTTAGCCTGCAATGAGACCAGGGCAAAAAAAAGAACCGACAGCCTCCGTGCCGTCGATTCCCAAGGGCAAAGTGTTTGGCAGCGTTAGAAATCTGCCGAGATCGACAACACAGCAGTTCGCGGGGCACCAATCCAAGCACCGAAACCGGAAATTCCGCCAAGATAGGATTCGTCGAACAAGTTGTTTACCACCACGCTGAAGTCCATTGCGTCGAGCGACTCACTAAACACAGCTCCGGTCACGCCAAAGTAAAAATCGCTAGTCGTGTAAGACTCGGCTACCGAGCTGTTAGCACGATCTATAAAGCGGTCGTCTACGTATTTAATGCTTAACCCAGTGCGGTAAATATCATTATTCCAGTCAGCTGACACCACCAATGAATTTTCAGGCGTGTTCACTACCGTGTTTGCTGGAAAAATACCAAGCGCGGCATCTGCTGCCGCCCCTAAGCCAGTACCGACATACGTCGCATTGATGCGAGTAAACGCCGAGTAGAGTGATAAAGAGTCGCTGATCGAATAGGTTCCAGACACTTCAAAGCCATCGGTCTCAATACCACCAACGTTGTCATAGCGGCCATCGGTGCCAATTGCGTAATTAGGAATATTGCCGGCCGTTTGCGCACCAAAAAACTCTAAGCGATTTTCAAATGTGCTGTTGAAATACGTTACCGTCGCTGACGCTTGGTCACCGACGAAGCGTAAACCCAGTTCGACATTTTCCGAGGTTTCAGGATCAATGTCCGAGGTATCGACTGCGTCCTGCTCCAGCACTAGATCACCCAATGCTTTGTAGTTTTCAGAATAGCTGGCAAACAGCTCTAGTCCGTCTACCGGGGTATCCCAACGCACTCCGCCGGAGAACAGAACATCAGAATCCGAGTTCAAGCTTGTGCGATTACCCGCATCGAAGTTGTCAACGCGTTCAACATCAACAAAGAATTGGCGAATGCCGACGGTGGCGGTTAGCGAACCAATCGAAAGACTGTCTTCGAGATAATAATTGAGCACTTCACGGGGGTACTCACGATCATATTGAACGTAGTATGGCTGTGGATCAAAGTCTGGCCCAACGCTTGTATCAATAATTCGGTGCCAGTCTCGAGATTCATTGCGGGTTTGATCTTCGTACCACACCCCTAGGCGAACTTCGTTGTCATGCCCGCCAAGTTCCATTTGATACGCTAGATCCGCAGTCAAACCGAGCCGATCTTTCTGATAATGAGTATGCCGATAAGACTGTACCGCGATCGCGCCATCTTGATAACAAGCCGGATCATATTCAGGTCCAGCGCCGCCGTATGGAAACGTAATAGACGAAGCACAGCCATCGCGAGCAGTTAACGCATTGCCAGCCGCATCGACGAAATAGAACGCGCCGGTAATCGGCTCACCATAAACTGTATTGCCGCCCAACACTTCGGATTCAGGCCCACCATTGTCATTAGCCACATCAACGATCTGCGGCGGAACCCAATCACCCCGCCCCTCGTTATCATGCATATACACGCCAGCACTTAAGCTAAGGCCACTATCCAGTTCGTGATCTAGCTTAAGATACCCAAAGGTATTTTCGCGCAAGGTTGACCAACCCCGACGATGCACCTGATCAACATAAGGAATGCCGGTCCAGTCGCCCAATAGCCGATCAGAATTTGGATCGGCTTGAAACTCACTTAAGGTAATCCGTTGATAGTTATCCTCTTGAACTTCGTCGTAAGCCAAATAGGCAGTGATAGTCGTTTGGCCCAATTCCGAAATCAGCTTTGCGGCTAAATGATCGCGATCATTCTCGGCGGCATTATTAACCCAGTCTGTGGCCTCCTGATGCGATGCCGAAACAAACAACCTTGTCGATTCTTCGAGCACGGTTCCAGTATCGTAACTTACCGCATAACGTAAGGCGTCGTGATCACCGAAAGAGACCTGTGCGTTGGCGCCAGCAGTGTGACGCGGATCACGGGTCAGGAAATTCAACGTACCGCCAAGGGCTTCGAGAGACCGTGAACCAATATCAGCGGTGCCTTGTGATACGTCAACACCTTGCAAATTAGACGAGTCGACAAAACGATTCGCCTTAGAGCCTCCACCGTAATTGGATTCACCATTCGGGAAACCATCAATGGTTATACCCACCTGCTGATCTGACAAGCTATTTTGAAAACCACGCAGGTTGATTGTGGTCGACCAATCGTCAAAACCAAACGCATCGCCTTCAGTAATATTGACGCCAGGTAAGGTATTAATCGTAGCTAAAACCGAGGTAATTGGATTTTGCTGATGTTGCATACTCTCAGTGGTTGACTGGTTTGCAAATATTTTTTGTTTACTCACAACAATAATTTCTTCCAGTGCGCCCTCTTCGGCATAGCTAACTGACACTGACAAACCACTCATAAGAGTTGTTGCAAGAAGAATTGATTGCGCCAATCGCGTGCGCGTAGCATGCATGGTGACTGATGACTTCATTAAGGTGACCCAAGACAAAATAGTTAAATTCAAGCGCCTTAGTGTCGTGACTCATCATGACAATTTGGTATCAATCACGTTACCAAAATATGAATTTTTTGTGACATGACTGACACATAGTGTTTGATGCGGAGGGTCCATTAGCAAGTCTCGTGGACACTTATTAGTGGAACAAAGTTCAACCGAGTCGCGCGTCTAATTTATGCCGAAAAAATGTGTAGCATGACAATTCCCTGTCATGCATAAGTCGGCCTCGTAAGAGACCGACTTATCAAGCAATTGGGTTAGCCACCCATGCACCTAGTTTTAGAACGCTTTTTGCCAACCTATGGTGTAGGTTGCATCCGTTTCCAATTGTGGGCCGTCTAGGTCTTGATCAATTGGCCTAGCATATTCAAACGCCAAGCGGTGACCATTGCTAAACGCATAGTTCAAACCTAACGACAGATCTAGGCGAGTACCTGCCTGCAAATCTGTGTTGGCGGTTTGCACCATCATCGGGTTTAGTTGGTCGTTGCTGCCACTAATGTTGTCCCAATCCAGCAGATTTAATCGAGCCGAGACACTTAGCTGGTCACTCAAATCGCGCGCAACCCAAGACGTCAAACCAAGGCGATCACCCAGCGTATAGCCTTCATCGTTTTCATCGAGGCGGATAGTGGCAGTGACTTGCGCGCCCATGCTAGTGCGCTGACCGATACGAGCAACATAGGTGATGCCAGGCAATAAGTCATATGTGCCAGAACCAAGTTGCATTGGGTACGGTAACAAGGCATCGAGCTGAGCTGGCGTATCATCTCGTTCAGTGGTCGAGCCGGTCGGCAGACTGACGCCAACGTTCAGATGCAGTTTATGCGCGCCACGATCTAATATACCAATCAATGCCCCTAGTTTTACGTCACCAACACCAGAAGACTCAGTGCGAAATGTATTCCCATTTCGCATCACGTGGTCCATGTCACTTTCAACAAAACTACCCATGGCACTCAGCGTAACTCGATCACTAACGCCGTACATCATGCCGACCATATGCATGGTCATTGGCATCCGCGTCGGCGCCACCATAAATTGGCCTGGGGCCATCATGCTACCAACAATATCACTGGTCGACACACGCTCATCGCCCACTCGATTGCCTTCCATATCCATACGCATCGCACGATACGAGAACATAATTTCGCCTTGGGAGTGGCGATGATCACCCATAACGCCGATAGGCGCGTGACCCGATGCTAGATTCGCACCATGATTAACATTGTTATCGGCCCATACCGATACAGAAGCTGAAGCAGCAATAAACGCCGAGCAAACGCTGGCAATTCGTAAAGAGTTTTTCATCTAACAATCCTGAGCAAACATTGCTCATTAGTTGTGCTCTAGCTAAAACGCCAGACACAATAAAAGAAGCAGCGGCGACGTGCCCTGCAGGTAAAGTTGGGTTGTTAAAGACGAAAAGGTGGGGAACGAGCACTCGCCTCACTGGGCAATAAAAATGTCTTGGCATCATTCGTCGCTAGTGACGGACGATCTACCCTAAAATAGTTAAAGTCATCACTGACTAAATCAAGCACTACATAAGGCGTGTCATCATTAGACAGAACGCAATAAATACAATGCTGACTGCTGTCCTCGCTAGACGGCACCTGAGCCGATTCCAACTCAACCCATTGGTAGCCTTGTGAGGTGCAGAGCAGTACTCGAGTCGGTGTTTCGCTCAGCGACTCATTTGCCGCAACCAAGCTAGGCAGCAACAAATTACCAATCAAACAGATTAGCAGCCAATAATGCGTAATAGTTAACTTGGTAGGCCGGTGCATGGCACAATCGTAGTGCGAACCTAGCACGACATCAAGCCAAAATTAAGAGAGTCTTCGGTATTAATTTGTAGCAGCAAACGAACGACATAACTTAAAATTATCGTGGTTCGCCTACTGCTACGATCGCCGGTCTTACCCCGAACGATTTACTCTTTATTGCTTACTTCTTGTTACTTACTTGTTGTTACTTGCTCGCTTGAGCCAGCGTCTTCAGGCTTGAGATCGTATTTGGCAAACCATGCCATTATGTTATCGACCTTCGCAATTAATTGACTAGGGCGAGCCGCAATCAAATGTGATGCACCGGGCACGCGGACCAATGCGGTGTCGACTTTTTGAACTTTCAACGCCGTGTAAAACTGTTCGGCTTCCCATGCTGGGGTTCGCCAATCAGCTTCGCCCACCATCACCAAAGTCGGCGTCTTAACGTTGCCGACCAATGACAGTGGTGACAAGCGCCAATATAATTCGGGATCTTCCCAAGGCTGGGCGCGTAACCAATGCCGGCTAACAAAGCGTGCAATATCAGCCGACAAAGCCATCGATGTCCAATTGATTACCGGCTTAACGGTGGCGGCCGCCGCAAAGCGTTGAGTTTTACCAACGGCCCAAGCGGTCAAGACACCACCACCGGAACCACCAGTGATAAACAGCCGTTTATCGCTAACGTATTGCTTGCTGATCAATTCATCAACCACGCTCATTAAATCGTCATGGTCATTACCTGGGTAGGCTAAATCAATCAGTTGAGCAAACTCTTCACCGTAGCCGGTTGAACCACGCGGATTAACGTAAACAGTGACGTAGCCTTGTGCCGCATAACGTTGGATTTCAGCGCCAAAAAATGGCCCGTACATCGCAAATGGCCCACCATGAATCTCCAGAATCATCGGGTAAGTGCCGTCAGCTTTGAACCCTGGCGGCAGAGCGACCCAAGCTTCGATATCGCGCTGATCATGTCGTGACTTAACGGAGATCTCCTCAATTTTTGCCATATCAAGATAGTCCAAGACATCGCTATTGAGGTCGGTCATGGTCTTACTTTGTTTCGCCCCAGTGGTCATCGCAACTTCAGCCGGGCGCTCAGTACTGGCTTTGGTATACGCAATTTTGGGTTGCGACCCACCATTCGACGCAACCGAAAAGCTACCTGAACCATACGGCCGGCCAAACGATGTGCCGCCGACGTCAGTGGCTAGAGTCGACCGATTGCCCGCAAGGTCAATCGAGATTAGATGAATTTCGCCATCCACACCGACTTGCGCGAGTATGCCCTTACCATCTGGCCGCCACGCGATCGAACTAATCGAACGATCAAAGTCTTGCGTTAAATTCTTAGGTTCTGAACCATCCGCCGGCATCACATACAGGTCAGTTTGTTGATACGCTTTGAGTTTGTCGTCATACCCCAAATAAGCGATGCTCCGACCATTCGGCGACACCGCGGGACTCCGGTCTGGACCGTCCCGTTGGGTTAATGCCGTGAGTGCCAAAGTACCTAAATCGATTTGATAAATTTCGCTCTCAATCGGATCCAACTCAGCATCTTCTACTTCGTTGCCCGCCACCACCACTTGGTCATTCCCCAGCCATTGAACACCTGATAAGCCATTATCACTAGTGGTGATACGACGTGGCGTTCCTCCTTGAGCACTGACCGTAAACACTTCACTGTGCCCCTTTTTTAGATAACCTGCCCCGTCAAACCGAAAGGTCAGGTCATCGATCACCTTAACCGGCTCGGCCCATTCAGCCTGCTCCGGTGCTTTCGGCGCTGTGGCTAATGCTAGACCTTGCGATGGTACAAACATCGTAAATGCGATTGATTTTGCATCGGGCGACCACACCGGTCGGCTTGGCGAATGCTCTAATTGCGCTACAGAGAAACTCTCACCGGTATCCATGAAGCGTACCCGCAAATCAGGTTTGCCGTCGGTGCTCGTCACATACAATAAACGATCTCCGTTAGGTGACCAGCGCGCCGAGGAACTTGAGCCTTGACCGCTGATTAATGGTCGCTGCGTGCCGTTCTTGGTATCAATGATCCATAGATCACTGACAACTCGATCCTTGAGCTTACTCATTGATTTGCGCGCATAGACAATGAAGCGCCCATCCGGTGATATCTGAGGGTCGTCAGCATACTCAAGGTCAAACACGCGCTCAGACGTGAATAAACGTGACGTATCTGCCTCTTCCGCCAAAACAGAATCGATATTAACTAGGGTTAGGAGACTTAAAGTGAGTAAAATCGATCTCATGACCAGCCGTATAATTTGATTGATAGGAACGCAAAATATATCACGCCTAACGGCCATTCGGCTTCACCTCACTCAGGAAACCCTAATTAGCTGTGCAGAGTTATGCTTCGAAGTAAGTCATTAGCCGAGCATTGTTCAATAAACTAAATCAAGCTCGCATTGCCAAAACCGCCTGCCATTCTATTGGCGTGACGGGCTGAATAGAAAGGCGACTTTGATTGACTAGCGCCATGTTCACAAGCGCTGGGTTTCGCTTAATGTCCTTGAGCAAAATCAGATCGTCGAACTTTTCTTTGAACGCAACGTCGACACTAAACCAACGCGGCGAATCAAGGCTGGCTTTAACATCGTAATATCGACTGGTTTCATCGAACTGAGCGGGATCAGGATACCCCGCTCTAACCACGGTCATAATGCCGGCAATACCGACCTGCTTACAACTGCTGTGGTAGAAGAACACTTGATCACCGCTAGCAACCTGGTCGCGCAGGATATTGCGAGCTTGGTAATTTCGGATGCCGTCCCATATTTCCCAACCTCGCGCTTCATTTTTCAGGTCATCAATGCTGTATTCGTCGGGCTCGGATTTAAACAACCAATAGTTCATATCTTAATCACCCGACAAATACGCTGCTGGTATTCGCTGCTATCGCTCGAGCACCACACGATAACGAGCCTTGCCACTACGTAGTCGTTCGACTGCAGCATTTACATCATCGAACTTATAAGTCTCGATAATCGGCTTAATATTGTGTAGGTTTGCGAATTCAAGCATTTGCTTAATTGTAGCTGGGCTGCCAATTGTCGATGCTGACACACTTAATTGCTTACCCATCATATTAAATACACCGATGTCTAGCGGATCCAGCGCAGCACCAACAAAGTGCAAGCGACCGCGAGGTGCTAATGTACCTAAATAACTATTCCAATCGAGTTTTACGTTCACGGTGGAAATAATCATGTCAAACGAACCCGATGCCTGCTTGAGTTGCTCTGCGTCCCGCGAGTTAAGCACATGATGCGCGCCCATTGACAGCAACTCATCGCGTTTGTCTTCGCTAGACGTAAACGCCGTGACATCACAGCCCCAGGCATTTAGGAACTGCAATGCCATGTGTCCGAGCCCGCCGATACCAATAACCGCTACGCGATCAGTAGGCTTTACATCAAATTGAACCAAAGGGTTGAATACGGTGATGCCTCCACAAAATAATGGCCCAGCCGACTGCGCATCCATCCCCTCAGGGAGTTTAATCACACTATTACCCGCCGCTCGAACTCTGTCAGCAAAACCGCCATGACGCCCCATAATAGTCGGCTGACTTTGCGAACATAAATTATGATCGCCGGTGTCACACATGTCACAATGGTCGCAAGAGCCTGCATGCCAGCCTAGCCCTACGCGATCGCCAATCGCCAAGCCGTTAACCTGATCACCAATAGCGGCAATCTTGCCAACCACTTCATGACCCGGCACCATTGGGTAGTTAGTTCTGCCCCACTCACTATCGAGCACACTAAGATCACTGTGGCAGATGCCACAATACTCTACGTCTATCTCAACATCATGAGCGTTCAAATCACCTGGGTCATACTCAAATGGAGTTAACTCGCCTTTAGGTTCGCGTGCGGCATAAGCATTTATCATAGTGTGGCATTCAGAGTCTGTTAGTATTTTCGCAAGGCTATCATGTGTGACATGGGGGCTCCGTCATGAAAGCCCCAGATGCTGGTTATTTTTACACAAAACTAGGCACTGCGGAATCCGTGCAATCAAGCAGCGACTAATCAAGCTTGATGCGCAGCACTACGCCACCCATAACATCGCCGACCTTGAAGTCATCACGCGGGCTGTCTTGATGGTCGTTATGACACTGTACACAAGCTTCAGACACAGCAATATCCTGATACACCGCGGTAAAATAATTGACGCCGCCCAAGGTTTCTTCCGAGTAAAAACGCTTTGTAGGATTAGCCATAATGTACTCCATACCCGCTTTCTCGACTTCGGTTACCGCTTCATTCTGCTTATTGATTGGCCAAGTACTCATCAATGCATAAGTAACACCCAGGTCTTTTTCAGCGACTTCTTCAGCTCCCATGCGTAACATTTGAGCGGGCAATGGCAGCGCTTGTTCATCCTCCCAGTGCTCATCAGCGGTAATAACTTCCTCTTCGTTTTGCAAGCGATTTACCACGTGCTTGGTGTAGATCGCTCGATCAGATTCAATCACAGCAAAAATTGCATCGGCCATGCGTTGTGGTGAAATCTCGGCGTGCACATTGAGGCTATAAGAAATCGCTGCAAGCGTGGTGACGGCGGCTAGTTTGGTAGTGAATGTAGTCATAATGTAGGTCATCTCCTGGTGTGGTCTAAAAAATCTAGCGGTTGCGTATACTCAAAATTAGTCAGCGGAAGGCTTTTTCTTGCCCGCCCGTTTAGCCGCTTGTCGCGCTTTCACAAGATCGAAGCTTTGATGCCTTGGCTCAAAATCACGCGTAAAGTTACTGTTAATCAAGTTGCGATCTGCCAACGCGGCAATTGAAAATTCAAGACCATGACACTGTTGACAAACAGGTCTAATCATCTTGCTATTGGGTTCTAAGGTTAGGCTTTGATTGTGTTCTACGTGCACTCGCTTACCCTTTTTGATGCGAGGCATATGACACGTCGCACAACTGACACCTGACCCCGCAGCGCCCTGCCCCGATTGCTCGGCAAGCCACGCTTGGTAATGCTTAGATTTATCGAAATTATTACTGTGCTCGTCATTGTGGCAAGTAAGGCACGATGTAACAGC
The DNA here is from genome assembly GCF_003315245.1 of Arenicella xantha. Lineage (NCBI taxonomy): Bacteria > Pseudomonadati > Pseudomonadota > Gammaproteobacteria > Arenicellales > Arenicellaceae > Arenicella > Arenicella xantha. The sequence continues at coordinate 899,726 of NZ_QNRT01000002.1, forward strand.
AGCCTCAACCAAATCAGGCTTATGTGGGTCATGGCAACTGCTACAGTTTAGCTCTCGATGTGACGCATTTTTCTGCATCGGTAACCGCGCTTGCGCCACCTGCATGGCCGGCAGATCAATCGCTTGACGCATTCCATGCAGACCCGATTTGAACCCTAGTGTTTGTTTTTCATGGCAGCTTTTGCACGTTGCTAACCCATTTAAATTGCCAGTATGAGCCAATTCAGTATGAGTAACTAACGGAGCCTCATTTTTGGTGCGGCTGGTATCTGTCTCCGCATGGCAATCTGAACAGTTCACCTGTGCCGTGGCATGAGCGCTCGTAGCCCACTGCTGCACCACCTTAGCGCTTGAATCAGGAGCTTGAATTGCGGTACCTAGCAAACCCTTAATCGTGTGGCCATCATTTTGATGTTGCGCAAGTGGTTGTGAATCACTATTTGATTTTAGCCACAATGAAATCGCATTGGGTATTCTGACTTTTGCATCGTTCAGTAAGCTAGGTTGGCCGACATGTTTGGCTAAATACTGTTCATACAAAGCCTTGTTATCGTGATAGTTATGACATCCTGAATTGCTGCAGCTATCAAATGCAAACTCACTGTGACTAGGTCGCTCCTCGGCGATGTCTCGATGACAATAGAAACAAAAATCTTCCGGCAACGTTAAACCGAAATCTCCGGTGACTTCGGGCGAATGTTCGATATGACAAGTCACACATTGCGTGGCATCTAGATTTGCCAGCAGATCAGCATTGCGTGGATCGGTGAACTTCTTTTTAGGATGTGTGTCTCTAGCCTTATCCAGCGCGTCACCATGGCAAGCAACACAAGCATTCTGCATTGGCTCGCTGCCGGTAAATGCCTTCACGTGGCACGTTGAACACGCCATTTCAATCTGATGATGACCGTGTGTCGTTTCACCCGGAACAAACAACTGACGATCTCCAAGCAGTAAGTTATAGGCAAGAATGCCACCTAACAAGACGGTGACGAGGACACCATAGTGTATAAATCCGACACTCTTAAAAATTCGCATGTTAGCTGTTGTTAGTCTCGACGTTGTTCAGGAAAAATAATATGACGACACAATATGAAAACTCAGTAGCGCGGGTAATAACCACAGCAATCCATAATGCACACGCGACCACCAAGCTCGGTATTGGGTTAATTTAAGGTCTGTCCAATGATGATTCCTGGACATAAAAACGCCGACCAGCGAGCCGGTTAAAGTGGCTAGTAGAAACACCACCATCAAGACAAAGCTCAGGTTTTCTCCCAACCTAAACCCAGTGTGTACGATCAATGCAACAAGTGCGACAAGGCCCAGTATGGTGTGTGCAAAACGCCAATTATCTAGATTTCCCAAGGTTAGTATTTTCCAACGCTTGCGCAATGATAAAGCACCACTTAGGGCAATCAGTGCCAGTAAAATATAGCCAGTGGTTTGTTTATAGATGCTGCCGTACCAGATCTTCTCAAACTGAAACGCAAATTGAACTGACCGTTCAAATGGTAACTTCGGTGCAAAGAAGGTAATCGCAATCACCAACACCGAGAACACCGATGCCCAGAAAATCGCTCGATAGTGACGCATTATCAAATTGGGCCGTGGCTCTTTTAGCATGGCACTCAACAGCGGCTGACACGAGCCACAAGTTATCCCCGCCTCAAGTTCTTGACCGAGCGCCGGTAACGTCCTAAATCCTTTTTTCATGCACTCAGACACTTCACCGCGAGTAACATTTTTGCACAAGCACACAATGTACTCTTCGGGCTGTTCGAGAATCGAAAGTTGTTCGTCGTTCCAAAGCTTGCCACGTTCTAAGAATAATCGAGTTGCGCTACGCGATAGCTTTTTGCGTTTGGCTATACAGCTCGCGACACGTCCCGCTTCATCCCATTCTCCAATAATGACTGCACCAACAAGACATCGCCCATCCAATACCAGTTTACGATAAACGTTTTTCAAGGTGTTCTTGTAGACTAAAACTTGACGATTTTGCTCGTTTGTATCGCCAAGCAAATGGCTTGAAAAATCTCTGAACTTGAATTGCAACTCACCTTTACGACCGGAATAAGTGGTCGGAGCTGCGACAATGTGATTGACGCAAACCTCTGCTTGCTCATAGCCGGGGCTAATAAGTCCATGTGTTACGCCGTTATGTTCGGCGCACTCGCCAACCGCATAAACACCATCACAATTAGTACGCATAAAATCATCAACTAAAATACCCCGAGCCACATCGATGCCCGCGTCGCTAGCAAGTTGTTTGAACGGTGAGACACCGGTACACATAATCACCGTATCAATAGCAAGTTCACGCCCATCAGTAAGCAACACGCCGTTAACCCGACCGTTACCATGAATGCGTTGCACTGCCGCGTCATCTATAATTTCAACGCCGTTCGAGCGGATATAATCGGCCAAGACCCCCTTTGCATTAGCATCCAGATCCCGAGCAAACAGACTGTTCCTAACTTGCAAGAACACTCTATTCTTTAGTGTCTTCATGGCTAACGCCGTCTCAATGCCCAATGGACCTGAGCCGATAACAAACACGTTTTGACTGTCCTCGCGACGCTTTAAGAGCGCCTGCGCATCGCTTAACGACCGAAAACAGTAGACCCCAGATTTGTCGTTTCCGGCGATTGATGGCGGTGTCACTAACGACCCTGTAGCAATAATCAGCTTATCGTAGCCGTGCTCGTGACCGTATTGGTCAAGCACTATTTTAGCATCCGTATCGACATGTTCAATTCGACAGCAATCAAACTCGAACAAGCGATCACTCTGGGCTGGCAAATGATTATCCAGTTCGGCTAGTCCAACGTCTCCGGCCAGATAGTAAGAGAGCTGCGCTCGGTTGTAGGGCGCAGCGGGTTCACCATTAAATATCTTAACGATGAGTTCATCACTTTTCTTAAGCAGCTGATTCGCCGCCTTAACGCCGGTCGGGCCAGCGCCAATAATCACGATAGTATTCAACGTCTTATGTTCTGTGGTGTAGGGTTTATTTTGCCAAGGTCAACGCTTTTGTAGGGTTGCGTTGAATGACAGCTCAAACCAGGCCACTACCGGCGGCAACCCATAAAATTACGGGGCGCACACTAGGGCGTTACTGACCTCTGCCTAGGTTAGATTAGGTAGTATCTGATTCGCAAAGAGCCTCCTCAACTGCATATTGATTGAGTCTGGGCACCGTGAACCGCGCAGCGAGAAATCGCTAGATCAACTGTTGTGAACACATTCACCTTATAGGTCGTGCCAGCCGGTCATTGAGATAGCGCCGCGCGGGTTTACAGCCCCCACGTATGGTTACTAACTTGGCGCGTACAATGAATATAAGTCGCGCTCTTCGAGTTGCACTCGCCTGACGAGGGCTTGACCAATTCCTTGGTATTCTTTCTTGAACGACTCCTTAGCAACTTTAGTGTATTCCGGTCGTTCGTATTTTCTGCAAAAGCTAATAACCGCGTTTGCAATATCATTCATGTCACGGCGAAATTCCCGCACCACACTTAGTGAGTGGGGATCTTGTCGCATCGATTGCTCTAGGTAAGCATAGAATTTGACGTTTTCTTTCAACAGGTGGCTTTGAAATAGAGTTTTAAACTCACTGAGACTAGTTGTCAAAACCTCGAAATTTCCGGCCTCGAAACCATCTTTCCAAATTTTGCCAAAGATCTCAACCAACTGCTCGTGGTCTTTTTCTAAGTTATCAATTAATCCAGCGTCAAACCCGATTCCCCTAGATTGCTTGGCAGCTTTTTGCTTAAGCGCGGTCGCTCGCTGGTTGGCGGCGGCAATCTGTTGCTTTTTATCTGGTCGCCCCTTAAAAAACTTACCTACGAAATCAAACATAAATGTCCCCCTGTGTTGGTCTAATAATCAAACATTGTTCTAGTTTTGCAATCAGGCACACAACATTGACGGCCATGGGGACGAAGTCAACGCAGCACCACATTCTAATAGCCTGTCTCCAATTCTAGTGTTCCCAACACAGGTATTTCCTTGGACTATCAGAGACTTGAGCGTAATACAGAAACTGGACAAGTGCAAGCGATGCGTCAAGGCAAAGATTTCGCCTTAGTTATTCACTCCCTTTTTCAACCCAGCAACTACCCTAAAAAGTGTCTGCTTGCGCTTTGCAAAATGCGCCAGAATCAGACATGCTTGACACACTGGCAAGAATTAAAAAATAAAAGCCAGAACACGAAAACTAATCCAAAGGAGGATTTATGAAAAAACGTCATGTATGGGCGCCCTCATTGACGGCCCTGTCCGTTGCTATCACGGCTATGTTGGGCAGCACTAACGTCGTCGCACAAGAGACTAAGCCTCGCGCGTCATCGACTCTATTAGAGGAGATTGTGGTCACCGCACGAAAGCGTCAAGAGTCAATTTTGGACGTTCCAATCGCAGTTACTGCACTCAACTCCGAGCAACTCGATATACTCAAAGTTAGAGACATTCAAAGCCTATCCGTAGGCCTACCCAATGTCGCATTCGACGATGTCGGCACGTCACGCGGGGTTGCCAACTTTTCAATCCGTGGCTTAGGCATTAATAGTTCGATTCCGAGCATCGACCCAACCGTTGGGACCTTTGTCGATGGCGTCTACCTTGGTACTAACGCTGGTGTTGTCTTTGATGTCTTTGATTTAGAAAGCATCGAAGTTCTGCGCGGTCCGCAAGGCACATTATTTGGCCGAAACGTAACCGGTGGAGCCGTGCTACTTAATTCCGCACGTCCGAGTGACAGCTTGAGCGGAAAATTCAAAGCCTCCATCGAGGGCGGTGGTGAAAAACCAAGCACCTACGTTATGGGTTCTGTCGGCGGGCCAGTGAGCGATACCTTGGCTGCCAAAATATCTGTCTACACAAATCAAGACGACGGTTATTTTTTCAACCAATTTACGCAAGATGTACACGGCAAGAAAGACACCGTGTCAATACGCCCAATGGTGGTGTGGACGCCAACCGACAACTTATCGATCACCGCGATCTACGACTATTTCGAATCAGAAGGCGACGGCCCTGCATCACAGAACCATATTAATGGCAGCGGTATCTCAAACGAAGCGGCTAATTTTGATCGTGACTCGTTCGATTTATCAATTGATGAAACGGGCTTTTTGGACACTAAATCTGATTTTTTCCGCACCACTATCGAACTAGACACCGAGAATGGTCGAATTACCAATGTATTCGGCTATCGCGAATCTAGCTCGCAAGGCGCAGTCGATGTCGACGCCACACCGATCAGTCTATTTCACTCACCGAACGAGTTGGAGACTGAGCAGGTTAGTAATGAAATCCGTTACGCAGGCGAGTTAAATGACCGCACGCAAATCACCACCGGCGCCTACTACTTTAAGAACGAGCTGCAGTACACCGAACAGCGTCGCCTGTTGGGCGTGTTAGCGCCGCCTGGATTCTTCGCACTATCACAAGATGGCGGCGGTAATTACTCGGTAGAAACCTTAGGTCTATTTGCATCAGTCGATTACGATCTAACAGACCAGCTTATTTTTAACGCTGGACTGCGTTATACCGACGAAGAAAAATCTGTCGAGATCGCGTCCTTATCACGTAATGTCAATGCACCGTGTAGCGTCGTTGCCGGTACCTGTCCATTTGATTTTATAGATGAAAAAAGTTGGAGCAACTTATCACCGAAAGTGGGTTTAACCTACAACGTTAGCGATACCAGCATGGCTTACACGCACTGGACTCGCGGATTCCGCTCTGGTGGTTACAACTTACGAAACACCTCAATTGACACTGTTAATTTTGGGCCTGGTCCATTTGATGAGGAAACAGTCGATAATTTCGAAATTGGCTTCAAGACTAAGCTCAACAATGGTGGTCGTATCACCGGTGCGGTTTTTTATAACCAAATCGATGATATGCAACGCGAAATTAACTTAGCCGATCCGATCTCCGGTGTTGTTCAAGTAATTCGTAACACCGCTGATGCTACCATCTCTGGTCTTGAGATCGATGGACTATTTCCATTAAGTGATAATTTGATTTTGAATGCGTCACTCGGTTATATCGATCCCAGTTATGACGAAGTTCGGTTTGACCTAAATGGTGATGACGTAATTAATGATGCAGATAGAGATCTTGATCTGCCGCGCGCAGCCAAGTTAACCTACAGTATAGGTCTTACACTTGATAGCGAAGTCGGGTCATGGGGTAGTGCCGTATCTCGTATATCTTACTCATTCCGCGACGAATCAGCCTACACCGACAACAACCTAGGTGTTCTCGATGAACTAGCGATTCTAGATGCCGGTATCGACTTTATGTCAGCCGACGGTCGCTGGACGTTTGGTCTTTATGGTAAGAACCTAACTGATGAAGTCAAGCACGGTGGCGATACACAACTACCCACCTTGTTAGGCCCATTCCCATTAGGCGGAAGTTTCGCACCGTTGGCAAAGGGTCGAATTTACGGTATCGATGTATCGTATAACTTCTAACCATTAGGAGCTAACTGCAGCGGCGAATCAAGCTTCGTCGCTGCGGTAACGTAAGCACTAAGCAAAAAGGCCATCCGAATTGGATGGCCTTTTTATTTGCTTAGCTTGCTCAGCTGATCACTGAAAAATTATTGATCGGCCAAGAGCTAGGGGCTTACTGACGAGCTTTAAGCCGCTCGAAATAGCGATCACGCAAGCGTGTGGCTCGACTCTCAAGGGCATATTCTTGCCCATCAATCATAACCATAGTTGGGTTACTCATGACCTCTAATGGGTCGCCGGACCAAATAACTAAGCTCGCGCTGTTACCGACTTTGATCTGCCCATATTCAGGCACACCGAATATTTTAGCGGGGTTCGAGGTAATGGCTTGAATCGCCACATCATATGGCAGACCATTTGCTACAGCATTGCCCGCCGATTGTCGAACCAAATACGCGTTATGTGTGGTTTGCCAACCCATACCAGTAAACATGAGTGTCACGCCGGCATCATTTAGGATCTTAGCGTTATCTAAGCGAGCGCCTAAGGTCTCATAAGAACTCGGTAAATTATTGATAGGGTCAAAAATCACCGGCACTCCAGCCGCCGCGATTTTATCTGCCACTCGCCAACCTTCGCTTACGCCCGACAAAATCAAGGTTATTTTCTGCTTAGCAGCAAAAGCCAACACTCGTTCAATATCAGAGGCGCGCTCAATATGAACAAGCAATGGCATTCTGCGTTCAATAACCGGGATTAGCGCTTCTAGGTCATGCCGCGACAAACTATAACTTCGTCGATTTCCGGCATTATAACTAGACTTATTACGCGCATAATCTCGAGTATCCTCGATTGCCTCTCGCAGCTTTGCCATGGCTGCGGCCTTCGAACCACCAGCCAGTTCACTGCCCGCATTGGCTAGATCCACGATCATGGCAGCACGTGACTCAATAATCCCATTGGTATCGGTCAGTTTTACCACGGCAGCAGACCCAGCAAACAATCCCATGCCGTTGCTTGGCTGAATAATACTATGCGTAATTCCTAACATACGGTTATATGGAATTGCTGTAGAGCTTGCATTGTAAGCATCGGCAACCATCAACGACGCGGTCACGTCGTCCCGGGTCGTTGCGGAATCAACCGATGAACTCACCGCTCCAACTTCCTGCAGACCGATTTGTGTATCAACATTGAACAAGCCTGGCGTCACCGGTTTTCCAGCCGCGTCAATAACTCTAAAACCGTCAACTACCGGCAAATCTGTTCCAATCGAAACAATTTTGTCGCCTTTAACGATAATGTCTTGTATCGCTTCTGTGCGTTGTATGCCATCGACTAATTTAGCATTTTTGATCATTAAGTCGGCCGCCGGTGCGCTCAACGATACACACAGACCTACCGCTGCACTCATTAATTTTATAATTTGAGTTCTCATGGTCGATCCTCCGAAGGGGTAATAATGCCAAGGTTGAAGTCACTGGTATGGTTATCCGCAGGTCGAGACCGGTCATAGCGCAAAGCACCATCAATCCAAACTTTATCGGCCTTGGTATACACACTAAACGGGTCGCCACTCCATAGCACCACATCGGCATTCATACCGGTTCTTAAACTACCAATACGATCTTCTAAACCAATCGATTTGGCAGAATTAGAGGTTAACCATGCGATTGCTTGGCCGCGTGTAATATCGATGCCAATTTGCGCCCCAGCACTCATCACTTTACCGACTTCCTGCGGTAGCCGCTGAATTTGAATCTCATCGTCAGAGTGAATAATGGTGCATGCCTTTGCATAATGCAGCAACGCCGCATTCTCACGAATCATATCGAACGCCTCTTGCTTAAACCCCCACCAATCGGCCCAAACCACCGCACAAATATCGTTTTCAGCCAATAAAGGAGCAACTTTATACGCCTCTACAGCATGATGGAATGCGGTGATTTTATAACCAAACTCCTTAGATAGCTCAATCATGTTCGCCATTTCATCGGCTCGATAACAATGATTATGAATACGGATGTCGCCATCAAGCACACCTCGCAATGTTTCCATTTCGAGATTACGCTCCGGTGCTTCGGCCGTTTTATCGCCCTTAGCTACCTTTGCCTCATAACTGTCCCACGCTTTGTCATAGGTCTTAGCGGCAATCCACGACGAGCGATAACCCGCCATATTGCCCATTCGCGTACCTGGGCCACCTTTATCGCCATAAACACGCTTAGGGTTCTCACCACAGGCCATCTTTAACGAATGCGGCGCATCTGGGAACTTCATACCCATCATGGTGATCGACGGAACATTTTTAAGCGTCACGCCGCGACCGCCAAACAGATTAGCTGAACCAGGCAAAATTTGCGCAGTGGTTACGCCACCGGCTAGTGCTTTTTCGAAATTAGGGTCTTGCGGCCACACTGAGTGCTCAGCCCACACTTTGGCGGTCGCTGGTGCGACCATCTCGTTTCCGTCGCTGTGTGAGTCAATCGCTGGATTAGGATAAACCCCCATATGTGAATGCACATCAATAATGCCAGGCGTTACCCAAAGGCCAGTACCATCAATCACAACAGTGCCTTCAGGCGTATCGTCGGCTTCGCCAATACTGGTGATCTTGCCGTTAGCAAAGCTAATTGTGGCGTTATCGAGCTGTTCTCCATCACCAGTCAATATAGTTGCACCACGGATCACATAGGCTGGCGCAGCTGGAATTTGGTAGATAGAGTCAAAAGGTGTCGCCGCTTGCTTCGAAACGGCTACAGCCGCGTTGTCGGGCTTGGACGGTGTGCTCGCGCACGCCGTTAATGCTGCAGACATTAGCAAAAGACTGGCTGATTTTAATAGTTTCACAGGCATCTCTCGGAGGTTAAAAGGTGCGGTCAGGATACCAGAAAACAGACAATTGGCGAGCGCCAATCTATTCGTGTGCCCCCTTTGAAGCGCGCGCTAGGCCTCGCACATACACCGCACAATAAAAACCACCGACAACATATCCAAGAATGACGGTTTTAAATATTTCAGGTGTGCCAGCCATTACATTAACAATCCATGAGCCCGAAAAGACTAGCGCACAACCAGCCAATACGGTAGTCCAGTCTATCAGCCAACGCTGGTTAAAGAAGTGCGACATGAATTTAAAGATCGCCTCGAGAACCAATGTCATCGACAGCGTTAGCACGAAACTATAGCTTCCCTGCACAGCCGCCGCCTTGAGCGCGCTTGCCTGCCCATATGCAAAGTTAATCGCAAAAGCCCAAGCGCCATAGAATAAGAATCCGGCAAACGCAGCAACCAGACTCCGTTGCAATGCGCTTAAGCGGTCGAACATGGCAGAACTAAGCAGTCGCTAAACGAGACTATTTAACGGTTGCCCGACTCAGACTGTTTAGTCACTTTTTTACTCGCTTTGGAGCGACGGGCATTTCGACCAGGGCGTGCAGGACGCGGGCCAGCACTCGGGCCGCCGCCACGATTTGACCGACGCTTCTTACCGCCAGACGGTGCATTACCACCACCACGTTTCGGTGCCGACTTAGTTTGCTTACGTTCACTGAAATCACTGCTGGAATTAGGCAGATCGTTGAGTGGCTCGTAGCCATCTAATTGAACACGAGGTATTTGCTTTTTGATTAGACGTTCGATGTCTTTCAGCAGCTTGAATTCATCGTGACCGACTAATGATACGGCTTCGCCACTCGCGCCGGCCCGACCAGTACGACCGATGCGGTGCACGTAGTCTTCAGCCACTTGTGGCAAGTCAAAGTTAACCACGTGCGGTAATTGATCAATGTCGATGCCGCGCGCGGCGATATCGGTGGCAACCAGCACGCGTATTTTGCTGGCCTTAAACTCTGCCAATGCTTTAGTTCTGGCGCCTTGACTCTTATTGCCGTGAATAGCGGATGCTTCAATGCCCTTTGCTAACAACTGCTTCACTAATCGATTGGCACCATGCTTAGTGCGCGAGAATACCAGCACCTGAAACCAATCATTCTCTTTAATAAGCCGTGTAAGAACCATTGTCTTATCGGTCTTTTCCACCGCAATCAGGCTTTGCTCTACCAACTCGACGGTGCTATTCGGCGGGCTAACCGAGACTTCTACAGGTTCGTGAACAATAGATTGCGCTAACGCCCGTATATCAGCCGAGAACGTGGCCGAGAACAGTAAGGTTTGACGCTTCTTCGGCATCAACTTGATAATACGACGGATATCATGGATAAATCCCATATCCAGCATTCGGTCAGCTTCGTCAAGGATGAGAACTTCGAGGTTATCAAAACGAACGGCGTTTTGATTATGCAAATCGAGTAAGCGACCTGGTGTTGCAATTAGCACGTCGGCACCACCACGCAGGCGTTGCATCTGTGGGTTAATCTTCACACCACCAAATACCACAACGGCCTTGGTATTTAATTTTTCGCCATAAGTTTCAACACTTTGCGCGACTTGAGCCGCAAGTTCTCGCGTCGGCGTTAAGACCAACGCTCGAACTTGATTACCTTTCCCGCTAGGCTTAGTTGAGGCACTCAGACGCTGCAAAACTGGCAACGTGAATCCCGCCGTTTTACCGGTGCCAGTTTGAGCGGCGGCCATCACATCCTTGCCAGCTAAGACGTGCGGTATGGCTTTAGCTTGAATCGGAGATGGTGTGTCGTAGCCCAACGCTTCTAGCGTTTCTAGCAACGGTTTACAAAGGCCTAGGTCGGCAAAATTCATGAATTAACTCTCGAGCTGTTTAGTGCTGCGCAGAGTACAGGAAACACCGACTATTTACTACGCAGCACAAACAATAATCTAGCGACAAAACCACCTAAAAATCAAGCAACTACCGCAGAAAGTACTGTCTCATCATGAGAATTCGAGTCGGGTAAGCGCACTCGAATTCTGTTTTTGCATTGCACCGTGGCCAGACTAAGTAAAAGCGCCAGAATTAGGCTTATAACTTTTTGAACCGAACTGCTGCACCACCACTTCTTCCAAGCTTAAATGTAAGCGTATCAGCGGCCGTAACATCGCGCTGCTCAATGACGATATCATACGGATTAGTGTCGTAATCAGCTTGTGCACCATCGCGATATATCTGCGCTTGGTAGCGCCCCTGCCCCAAGAAGCTCAAATCGGCCGTTACCGTGCGCGCTGACTCATTGGTGTGAGCACTGAGATACCAATCATCAGAATGTCGGTCCTGACGAGCAATAACCAGAAATTCGCCGACTTCGCCAGACAAGGCAATTGATTGCTCCCAATCCGCCGGTACGTCTTTAATGAACTGAAAAGCATCGAGTCGGGCTGCATAATTTTCCGGTAGGTCCATAGCCATCTGAATCGGTGAGTAAATCGCCACATACAACGACAATTCTTTTGCCAGAGTATGCTCTATACGGGATCGTTTATCATGTCGCCCCATTTCCGCTGTAATTGGCGGACGTTCACTTGGCCGCAGATCGAACGCACCGGCGGTGTAATCCATTGGGCCAGAGAGCATTCGGGTAAACACAAGATTCGACACATGATTCGGCCCGTTTGGCGGCACGCCCCAAGCGTTAAATTCCTGACCTCGAGCGCCTTCACGACTGACCCAGTTTGGGTAGGTTCGACGCAGGCCAGTATCTTTTACCGGTTCATGCGGATTGATCGCAATTTGGTGTTCAGCGGCCTTCTCAATAACGCGCTGATGATGATTTACATTCGCTTGACTGTCATGAAACTCATAACGCGTGATGCCATTCTCATCAATACGTTTGAGCTTTCCGGCATCCGCCACATAACCGGTTTTGACGATTGCTACGTCATTCTTTTGGTAGAGGTCAAACGCTTCATCAATTTGCTTTTCGTAGTTTGTGGTATTACCTGAGGTCTCATGATGACCAATCAACCGAACCCCTACCTTGCGCCCATGTTCGGCGACTTTTTCAATATCGAAATCATCATAAGTTTCAGTAAAACTAAACACATCTCCGTTGTTATACCAATCACCGTCCCAACCGATATTCCAGCCCTCTACCAGCACACCATCAAATCCATGCTCGGCGGCAAAGTCCATATACTCGATGGTCGCCTCGGTAGTCGCGGCATGAATACCGTCGTTGCCCCAGGTGCGATCCATAATATGCTGTTGCCACCAGATACCGATGTATTTGCCGGGTTTGAACCAACTCACATCACCCATTTTATTAGGCTCATTCAAGTTCAAAATCAGGTCTGAGTTAACCAGCCCTACTGCGTCTGGCGCTATTTGAATGGTTCGCCAAGGAGAGTGGAATGGCAAGGTTCGCTTAACCAGTGCACCATCTGAGCGCGGCGCTAGGTTTGCAACCAAGTTCGGCCCACGCCGATGCTCAATAGACATTCCTGCATAGTCAACCAATGCTGCTTCATGCAAACTAACGTGTAGTCCATTACTCAAACGCATAGTAACCGGCGTATGTACCATCTCCATTTGATCCACCGTTGAAGTTTGATACAAATATTCATAACGGTTCCACTTACGTGCGGGAATCCACCAAGCCGTAGCGTTCTGATCCATATTGAATTCGGTGAACTCTTCGGTAATCGCCACCTCAGACAGACCCTCTTGTTGCGGTAGCTCATAACGAAAACCGATACCGTCATTAAACACTCGAGCACGCACATTAATTAGCTGTTTATGGTCGGTGCGTTCAACATTCAATAGTAACTCGTTGTGATGATCGCGAACTTCTCGCCGCTCGCCCCAAGGTTGCTCCCATAGCGTATTATTTGACGAGGAATGACTATCAGTGATCTTTAGATGCTCATCAAAACCATGGTGGTGGGCAAAGCGCATACCCAGCAAAGACGACTGAATTACCGTTTCGCCAGCACGCTCTACGTGGTAGCGAAGCAGTCCGTCGGCATCACTTAGGTACATGGTGATCTTGCCATCCGGAGACCTCACGGTATACGACTTGTCGGCACTAGCATGCCCTAGCGACGTTACGCTAACTTGTGAGCTAACGCACAGTAAGCAAATTAATATAAAACGGGCCATCATCATCCTCGAATTGTTATAGTTGTCTGCGCAGCACTATAAAATATTTCGATCAAACAAGCCGATGAATACGAATGCGTAGATTTATACTTAAACCTATAATTACCAGCTCCACTGAATTCTATAGTCATGAGGCGGACACCATTACGCGTTACCTCAAAGCATGAATTTGCATCAGGAGTCGGTAGCCGCGGTTATTCTCGCGGGAGGCGCGGGGACTCGTATGTCCGGTGCCGACAAAGGCTTAAAGACACATCAAGGTCGCTGCTTAGTGGAGTCAGTTTGCAACATTGTAGCCCCCCAAGTTAATGACCTAGTGGTATCGGCGAATCGCAACCTTGCGGCGTATCAAGCACTTGGCTTCGACGTAGTCACAGATAGTCAATCAAACCAATATCAAGGGCCGTTAGCCGGTGTGTTATCAGCCATTGAGCATTACCAAGCCTCGCCCGAAGTGCAAGCGCTATTAGTATGCCCCTGCGACACGCCCAATATACCGGTTGAGTTAGCACAGCGGCTGATTAAAACTATAAACAGCCTAGCGGCAGGAGCAGATTGTGCATCCGCCGTAGCGCACGATGGAACCCGACAACAATCGCTGCATTGTTTGATTAGTCGCCCAGATTGGCAGCAACTACGTGACTACCTTACCGCGAACGGCCGAGCGGTTCATCGCTGGCACAAAAAAGTCGGCACGATCGAGGTGGATTTCTCAGATATGGCCGACCAATTTATAAATATTAATCGTTTAGAAGAATTAGCTCCGTAGATTACTCTTCGTCCCAGTTGCCAATATCTTTACCGTTACCTTCGCCACCGGGTACACCATCGGCACCGAAGCTCCACAAATCGAAGCCATTCGGGTTATGCGTGCCTGGGTTCGCATATTGGTATTCATTCTTCCAAGGATCTTTAGGCAACTTATTCTTTTCCATATAAGGACCACTCCAAGTGCTCTTGCCAGGATTAGTTGCCAACGCCTGTAAACCTTCGGAAGTAGTCGGATACTGGAAGTTATCTAAACGGTACATACTCAACTGACTCGATATACTACTGATATCGTTCTTCGCTTTAATAACAAACGCTTTGTGTTGTTGACCGAACAAGTTTGGCACAATCATCGCCGACAATAGCCCAATAATAATAACCACCACCATGATTTCAATCAGCGTAAAACCAGATTGAGCTCGAGCGCCAGTTGCCCCTTGTTTAATTTTCATCATTGTAAGACTCACCTTGCGTGTCACTTTAAATCGTTTAAAAGTTAATCATTTCATTTAACTGAAACATCGGCATTAGTATCGCCAGAATAATCGTCAGCACCATCGAGCCCATCACCAGGATCATCATCGGCCCGAGTAAACTTACCATCATGGTAATGCGAGTTTGCATCTCATTTTCGGTGGCAGTGGCTGCTTTTTCCAACATGTGCCCCAAGCGACCACTATTCTCACCACTGGTAACCATGTGCACCAGTAACGGTGGAAAATTACCGCCACGGTCCAACGCCCGCCCAATAGACACACCTTGAGAGACTTCCTCAGTGGCTTTTTGCAAGTCGAGCTGCAATACACGATTGGTCATCACGCCTTCGCTTGCGCGCATGGATGACAAAATCGGCACTCCCGAACCCACCATAATCGACAAGGTTCGCGACATCCGTGCCGAATCGACATTCTGCACCATTTTGCGGATGCCGGCGGTTTTCAGATATAAACGATGCAGCCACAATCGCGGCTTTTCCTTACGAAACAAGGCCCGTAATCCGAAAATCAACAACACAATGCCAATACCAACCATAACACCGTAATTCACCATGAATTCTGACAACTTGATTACGATCTTAGTAAGGCCAGGTAATTCTTGATTGGTATCTTCATACACACCAACAATTTTGGGAACCACAACTACAATTAGCACCACCAAAATTGCCGAGCAAACAAAGAATAAAAAGATTGGGTACACAATCGCTTGGGTAACCTTTTGCTGCATCGCATGCGTGTCTTCGAGGTAGTCAGCTAAGCGTTCGAGAACGCTGTCCATCGTTCCAGACTGCTCTCCAGCTGAAATTGAAGCGCGATAAATTTCGGGGAAACTATTAGGGTAATGCGCGATCGCATCAGACAGCGAATAACCTTCAGTCACCATTGAGCGAATATCACTCATCACTGTTTTAATTTTATTGCCTTCAGACTGCTTTATCACCGCACTGAGCGTTTCTTCAACCGTCATACCAGATTCTAACAAAGTGGCCATCTGACGAGTCAGTATAGACAGATCATTAACGCTGATTTTTGTACGTCGCGACGGTTTTCCTTTTTTGTCTGACTTGCTGGCCGCGCTTTCGGAAATCGACTTAACGTCAAGTGGAATCAAACCCTGCGCGCGCAGCTCACTTCTAACCTGCTTGGCATGATCGCCCGAGGTTACCCCTTTAACCGTTTTTCCTTTCGCGTTTAACGCTTGGTATTCAAAGGTCGCCATACTAATAATCCGCTAGGATTGGGTTACTCGAAAAACTTCATCCACCGTCGTTTCACCTTGGAGGACGCGATCAAAACCGTTATGCATCAAACTCCGAGAGGTTTTCCGTGCGTGCTTGCTGAGAATATCTTCGGATGCTTGGTCGTGAATCAGACGCCGCATGCCTTCATTCATTTCCACCAACTCGTAAATACCCAAACGTCCACGATAACCAATTTGCTCACATTTTGGGCAACCTTGCGGTTTAAATAAAGTTACTCCTTGAGTCGAATCATCAATACCCAATAGCTCACATTCAGCCGAATCCGGTTCGTGCGGTTGCTTACAATCGGGGCAGAGGCGTCGGACTAAGCGCTGAGCTAAGACTCCAACCAGACTCGAGGCAATCAAAAATGGCTCAACGCCCATATCAACCAAACGCGTCACCGCACCAACCGCCGTATTCGTGTGCAAAGTCGAAAGCACCAAGTGACCGGTTAAACTAGCCTGCACGGAAATCTCAGCGGTTTCTAAGTCACGAATCTCACCGACCAGTACGACGTCAGGATCTTGTCGTAAGATCGAACGCAAACCACCAGCAAAGGTGAGGCCGATCTTGGAATTCATTTGGGTCTGACCGACCCCGTCGAGGTCATATTCAACCGGGTCTTCAACCGTTAATATATTTAAGCGCTTGCGATCTAACCGGTGTAGCCCAGAATAAAGAGTAGTCGTCTTACCCGAACCGGTTGGCCCAGTGACTAATAAAATTCCATTCGGCTTGCGAATTAGGTCTTCAAAGGTCAGTAAAATGTCCTTTGGCATGCCGAGTTTTTCAAGGTCTAATCGAGCACTTTGCTTATCCAAAAGCCGCAACACCACACGCTCACCATGTTGTGTCGGCAGGGTTGAAACCCGCACATCCACTGGATGTTCGGCTACGCGCAACGACATTCGACCGTCTTGTGGTAACCGCTTTTCGGCGATATCTAGCTTAGACATAACCTTGATTCGCGACACCAGAGCACTATGCATTTCACGTCTTGGACTCAAGATATCGCGTAACACACCATCGACTCGAAAACGCACTACCGATGATTCTTCAAATGCTTCCAAGTGAATATCCGACGCATTCTCTCGAATCGCCTGAGTTAATAGCGCATTAATTAATCGAATAATCGGCGCATCGTCATCGGCTTCAAGCAAATCGGTAGTCTGCGGCATTTCCTCCGCTAAGCGCTCTAAATCGAGATCATCGCCCATGTCATCCATAAGCTTGGTGGCGCGACTACCACCAGTGTCATAAATCGAGCGCAGTTGCACATCAAACTCTGACGCAATTACCTTGTTAAGTGTTAAACGCGCATTTAAACGACGTTTCAACTCAGACAACACCGCCAATTTCGGCGTCTGCACGCAGGTAACAAGTGCCACACCGTCGTCAGACATATTCACCAAAACGTTATGCTTTTTAGCATACGCATACGGAATTAGGGCGGCACTATTCTCAACTTCTTGCGCTTCTATGTCGCTCGCTTCGGGGCTCACCGCTGTGTCGTTCATAACCACTAACGCTTAATCCGATCCATTTATCGGTGCCTCAGACGAAGTGCTCTCTAGCTCGTCTACCATCTCATCAATCTTAATTTGTTCGAGCTCCGCGTCACTCGGTTGCGGATCAAAACCGGCATCATTCCCTCTGTATGGAGGATCAACTGGTTTCTTCTTACGACCAAAGATAATATTTTTTATTCGCGATTTCAGAGGTTTACGTATTTCACCACTTTGCAAACCTTCTAAGCGACTTTCCGTTGTAATCTGGCCATCACCTAAAGTGGTTTCATACTTAACCAATACTGGTGGTTCCGCTTCTGGAATCAGCAGATCAGATGAATTCAATCGAGATATTTGACCATCACGACGGACCTCGTCGTACTTTACCTTGCTGTAACTCGCTAACTCATGCGGCGAACGAATAATGCGAGGCTTTAAAAACACCATCAAGTTACGCTTCTCAACCTTCTTCTCTTTGCTACGGAACAGCACGCCAAGAATTGGAATATCCCCTAAGAACGGAACTTTGTTAACAGTGTCGACCACGTTTTCAGTAATCAGACCACCTAACACCACCACTTGACCGTCGTCCACCTGCACCACGGCTTCGATCGAACGTCGATTAGTAATCAAGTCAGACGAACCGGCTACCGCTTGCGTGACTAAGCTCGATGTTTCTTGCAACACTTCGAGCTGAATTGTGTCGCCATCATTGATTTGCGGCTTGATCTTGAGTTTGATACCGACATCTTTACGCTCGATTGTTTGAAACCCAGTGCCAAGCGACGAGTTTTGATTCTCACCTTGGTTGACCGAGCTATTGATACCGCTATTAAACGTGCCGGTAACGAACGGAACTTCTTGACCGATAACGATTTCCGCCTCTTCATTGTCGAGGGTTAAAATAGTTGGCGTGGAAAGTACATCACTGTTGGAGTCCGAGCGGATCGCGTTCAGCACAATATCTAACTGATACTTACTAAAATCGAGTAATGAGTAATTGTAACCAGCAGTACCTAGTGCAAAGTTTTGCCCCGTGGTCGCATTACCAATAGTTTGGCCAGGACGAGCCGGATCAATAATACCAATCGGGCTGGTCGACACCGATGAACTCGAGTTGCCATCGCCATCAACGGTCGTGCTGGTGGTCTCTTGCGACCCTAAGTTCCAGTTAATACCAAGCTTAGCCTGCTGATCAAGCGAAACTTCGGCAATAATTGTTTCGACGTAGACTTGCGCGCGACGTTTATCCAGCTCAGCCACTACTGACTGAACAGTCCTCAATTGAGTCCCGGACGCTTTAACGATCAATGAGTTAGACGCTTCATCGGCTTGCACGGTAAATTCGCTGACCGCACCATCCGCTTTAGTTGCTGTGACGTCCTTAAGAATAGACGCCAAGTCTTCAGCCTTTGCATGCTTCAAACGAATAACGTTAACATCGCCCTCAATTTCACGCTCGATGTCCAACTGGTCAATTAACGCCTGAACTTTAGCGAACTGATCATCTGGCGCGCTAATAATTAATGAGTTGATCGTATCAAATGGCTGAATACTCACTTTAGCCGAGCCTGCGGAGTCTTTAGGATCAGCGGTGGAAGTAATTAGCTGAGTCAACGTGGTTGCCAAGTTACTGGCTTTAGCATGATTAAGGTTGACTACTCTAATATTTGCTCGCTTATCTGGAATATCAATGCGATTGATAATCTTCAATACCCGCTGAATGTTAGCGGTAGTATCAGTAATCACCACACTATTAGATGGTACATGCGGCGCAAAATGGCTCGTCGGCGGAATCAGCGGTCGAATAATCGGCACCAAATCTTGCACGCTGGCGTATTCTAATTGGATTATTTGCGTTATCTGGGCGTCGTTAGTATCAGTGGTTGGTGTGAACAGCGTTGGTGTTGGCTGTTGCTTTATAACATTGCTCGGTAAGACTTTGATCACGCTGCCAGAATCGACAGTAGCGAAGTTGTGAACTTCAAGAATAGACAAAAATACATCGTACAGCTGGTCTGGTCCAAGTGGCGCTCCGGATATGACCGACACCTTACCTTTTACACGCGGATCAACAATAAAGTTCTTGCCACTCACCTCGGCCACTGTATTAATCAGCACCCGAATGTCTACGTCTTGTAAATTAAGTCGAACGCCCTGTTCACCTTGCTGTGCAGCCGGCACTACCGGATCAGTACGTTGCGCAGTGGCAACGCCGCTAGAAAAAGTCACTAATGAACAAACTAGCACCAATGTGGAGCGTAAGGTGACACGGGCGAGCTGAGGCGTCGCCGTTCGGAACAGCCTAGAAGGGTTTAAAACGGTGCTCATGAGTATTTAAATCGCTCTCTGTGATTTTATTTTTATATCCTGTACCGCCGACAAGTGGCTGCAATGAGAATCTTATTCTTATTTTGTCGACATCATACTCAAAAAGCCGCCGACTGACTACGCCTTAGCCAGCTCCTAACCGCGAGTTAATAGCATGTTAATGTCAGCCAAGTAGCTGACCTCAAACGTTAGTCCAACGCTTGGTTGATGAACTCATGAACACTGGCAATATCATTTTCAAGCACAGTGTAGCGCTCTTCACGCACAAATAAATCATGCATATGACTAGGTAATGCAGGCTCAACAGCGGTGGTTCCATCAACAGATTGTAGAGCCTGAGTGATAGCATCAGGAAACTTTGCCGGATGCGCGGTTGCCAAACACACCATCGGGGTATCATGCTGACGCCGGGTAGCACGTGCCGCGGCAACCCCAATGGCGGTGTGCGGATCTAAAAGATAACCAGACTCTTCATACACTTGACGAATTATCGCCAAAGTATCGGCATCGTCTAAACGATAGCTCGAAAATAAACTGCGGGCATGACTCAATACTTTCTCATCGAGGCGCATCGTGCCACTTTCGAATTCGCTCATCAATCGCTGAATTTCAGCTCCTTGTCGACCGTAGAGATCAAACAAAAGACGCTCGAAGTTGCTCGAAACCATGATATCCATACTTGGCGACAAAGACTGATGCAAAGCATGCTTGCTATGATCATTGGCAGAGATACACCGATGTAGAATATCATTGGCATTGGTCGCAATCACCAACTGCTCAATCGGCAAGCCCATTTGCTTAGCCAGATAACCCGCAAAAATATCACCAAAGTTACCGGTTGGCACCGCAAATGAAACAGGTCTATGAGGGCCGCCCAACGCCAGAGAGGCATAGAAATAGTAGACTATCTGCGCCATAATTCGCGCCCAATTGATCGAGTTAACCGCGACCAACTGTCTTCCATCAGGCAAAAATGACTGGTCACGAAAACTGGCCTTTACCATGTTCTGACAGTCATCGAAGTTGCCTTGCAGGGCAATATTAAAAACGTTATCGGCGAGCACTGTGGTCATTTGACGGCGCTGCACTTCTGACACGCGTTGATCTGGATGCAAGATGAAAATGTCGATATTGTCGCATCGACGACAGCCTTCGATCGCCGCTGAGCCAGTATCTCCGGAGGTCGCACCTAACACCGCCACCTTCTGTTGACGCTTGGCTAGAATAAAATCCAACAAATGACCGAGAAATTGCAGAGCAAAATCTTTAAACGCTAAGGTCGGCCCCTGGAACAGCTCTAATACCCATTCATTATGATCAGTTTGAACTAACGGCGCTATCGCCGGATGGCGAAACCCCTCGTAGGCTTTAGCAATAATGTCGGTTAAATCTGCATCACTAATTTCACCATCAACGAACGGCTGAATAACCTTAAACGCCAGATCTTGATAAGACAAGCCCGCCCAGCTGGCGATTTCAGTCTGACTAAACGATGGCAGCAATTCGGGCACATACAAGCCACCATCGGAAGCCAAGCCCGCCAAAACAACCTCTTCGAATGACAAAGCCGGCGCATCGCCACGTGTGCTAATAAATTTCATGATTAACTAATTTAAGTGTTCGACACGAATCTTGATGGCTTTTTTACGCACGTCGGCCATTGATTCAATTTGCTTAATAGCCCGGTTTACACGCCCTTCAGTGGTGCGCTGCGTAATGAAAATCACCGAAACGAAATCTTCGTCGACTTTGGGCTCTTTCTGCGTAATCGCTTCAATGCTGATGTTTTGATCAGCAAATTGCGCCGACAATTGCGACATCACACCGGCCACATCATTAACCTCAAACCGCAAATAAAAGGCACATTCAAATGCATCTTGAGATTTAACTGGTAAATCAATTAACGCATCAGGCTGAAATGCCAAGTGCGGTACTCGATTATGTGGGTCAGCGGTAATCGTGCGCGCCACATCAACAATATCGGCCACCACCGCTGAGGCGGTAGGTTCCGCGCCAGCACCAGCCCCGTAATGCAGAGTGTTACCGACGGCATCACCACGCACCATCACGGCATTCATCACGCCATCTACGTTGGCTATTAATCGTTTAGCGGGAATCAAGGTCGGATGCACACGCATCTCGATTCCGTCTTTGCTAGCCTTAGCTACACCAAGATGTTTGATGCGATAACCGAGTTGCTCAGCATAATCAACGTCGGTGAGGCTCAAGTCAGTAATACCTTCGGTATAGACCTTGTCGAACTGCAAAGGAATACCGAACGCTATGGACGCTAAAATAGTTAATTTGTGTGCTGCATCAATTCCTTCGACATCAAAGGTTGGGTCTGCTTCGGCATAGCCGAGTGCTTGAGCTTCGGCCAACACATCTTCGAATGGGCGTCCTTTGTCGCGCATTTCGGTCAAAATAAAGTTCCCAGTACCGTTAATAATACCAGCCACCAATTCAATACGATTGCCGGCTAAGCCCTCACGAATACTCTTGATAATGCTGATACCGCCCGCTACGGCGGACTCAAAAAGCACTGAGACACCTTGCTCTTGCGCTGCGGCAAATATTTCATTGCCGTGTAAAGCGATTAAGGCTTTATTGGCAGTCACCACGTGCTTGCCGTTGTCGATCGCGAGCAACATAAGTTCTTTGGCCAATGTTTCACCGCCAATCAGCTCCACAACAATGTCGACATCTGGGTTGTTAACCACTTCAAACGGGTCGGTGGTCAATGTCAGACTGCTACAGTCACATAAGCGAGGTCGCGCCAAATCTCGAACTGACGCCATTATCACCTCGATATTACGACCGGCTCGGCGAGAGATTTCATCCGCGTTGCGTTGAAGCACATTGGCAGTTCCACCGCCGACCGTGCCCAAACCTAATATTCCGACTTTTATCGATTTCATAATATGGTTTAACTTCGCGTTAACTTACGTTTTTACGCGTTCAGGATGTAGTAGTAAAGATTTGATATTGCGGATCGCTTGACGCGTCCGCTGTTCGTTTTCGATTAGCCCGAAACGCACGTAGTCATCACCATACTCACCAAAACCAATACCTGGTGATACCGCTACTTTCGCCTCTTTTAAGAGAATTTTGCAGAATTCCATCGAACCAAGCTCAAGAAAACGCTCGGGGATTTTAGCCCATACAAACATTGTGGCTTTCGGCTTATCGACCGGCCAACCCGCAGCGGTTAGTCCATCACAAAGCACGTCACGTCGGCGCTGATACATGTCGCGTATCTCACCAATCCATTGCGTTGCTTCCGGTGCTTCAAGCGCGTAAATAGATGCAATCTGGATCGGCGTAAACATACCGTAATCCAAA